>JAPLNJ010000682.1 GCA_026692885.1 Planctomycetota bacterium
GCCGAGGTTGCCGACCAACGATGAGCACAACTGTCCGGTGACCGTGGACCTGAACGGACAAGTCGTGGTTCGGGCTCGGGGCGAGGGACAGCCGCGGGCGACGGAACTGGTCTTGTCCAGCTCCCGGCTGGAAGGCGACCCCATCGTCTTCAACACCAATCGCCGCTACTTGGACCGAGCCGCCAAGCTCGGCTTTCGTGATGTCCATCTGTTCGGCAACAACCTCCCGGCGCTGTGCCAGGACGGACGACGTCAGTATGTACGACAGTATCTCTGGGCTCTGCTCGAGCCGGGACAGCCGATCGCCAGCCACACGGACAATGCCCGCATCGAGTCCGCGGTGTGCAGCGTCAAGACCAATCCGCCAAGTGTCAAGAAGAAAAGGAGTAAGACTGCCGTGTCCGATACCCCTACCACCGAAACCACCAAGGTCGTCGAGCCGCCCAAGGAACGCTCTCGGGTGCGCCGTCCGGCCAAGAAGTCTGGCGGCACTTCGTTGGAGCAGTTGATCACCTTGCGCGACGCCCTGCGTGCGGCCGTGAATCAGGTGAACGAGTTGATTCGCGTCCAAAAGCGCGCAAACCGTGAATCGCGGCTCGTGCAGAGCACGCTCGCCTCGTTGCGGCAGCTGCAGAAGACAGCTTCCTGAACTTGCGGCGACGGCAACGGCGAAACGCACTCCAGCACGGGGTAATCCACCCCGTGCCGGAGTGCCCGTCGATGTCCCCCGCAGTCGTTTCACTCCCACCCGTAATACAGGAGGATAACCTCATGTCACTGACTTTGCAGGACGAGCGGAGCACCACCGCTGCGCAACCTGCGTTGGCGGCGCACGCGACCTCCGCTAGCCGCGGCCCCGCACCCACGACTCGCGATCACCTGAGCTACTCGGCAATCGCGACCTACCAGTCCTGTCCGCTTCGGTACGCATTCCAGTACGAGATGGGATTGCCCGAGGAAACCGTTTCGGCAAATCTGGTCTTTGGCCGTGCGGTACACGAGGGGGTCCAACACCACCTGCGGCAACTGTCGGCTGGCCGTCCGCGGCCGGACCTGGGCACTCTCCTCGACGTCTACGAAGCCGCCTGGGATTGTCGTCGGGATGCCGAAGTGCAGTTCGCCCAGGATGAAAGCCGCGTTTCCCTGCATCGGCAGGCCGAACGCGTGCTTGTGGCGTTCCAAAGCAGCCCTATGTCTCGGCCCGTCGGCACCATCGTCGGCGTGGACACCGAACTCCAACGCCAAATTGTTCCCGGCCTGCCCGACTTGCTGGGGCGAGTGGACCTGATGGTCGACATGGGCAATACGTTGGTGGTCACGCACTTCAAGAGCTCGCGCAGTCGGTGGACCACGGACCAGGTGGAAGCCGCCGCCGACCAACTGTTGCTGCACGGCCAACTCGTCCGGGACATGGCGCAGGGTCGAAAGCTCGAACTCCAGTTCTGCGTGATCACCAAGACGAAGGACCCGTCCGTCGAGTGCCACGCCGTGGAGTGGAGTCCTACGCGCTCGGCCCGAAGCACGCGAGTCATCGAGCATGTCTGGTCGGCGATCGCGTCGTCCCACTTCTACCCCGCCCCGTCCGCCTTGAACTGCGGCAGCTGTCCATTCCGTGAAGCGTGCCGCGTCTGGGACGGCTGACACCCTGTCTTCCCCGCTACGTGGCCGGACCCCGGCTGTCCCCGGGCAGCCAAACAACCAGAAAAAGAGGTGCACCTGATGGATAGTGTCTTGATTCTAGCCCTCCTGGGCGCAGCTGTGTGGTGTATCTACAAGTCAGGCAAACGCATCGGCAGCCGCAAAGGCTACAACGTCGGCCGATCGCGGTCCCGACGGCGCCGGTAATCTCGTGCGATGCCCTGCAACCCATCGTTCACCACCGTCACGACCAGCCGGCGCCGCCCTTCGGGGCGGCGCTGGCGGTCCCCTTCTCTTACCTATTGGCCAGCGGGGATGGCAGACGGCTCGCATCGAGAGTGGGTGCCTGTTGACTTGACGAGGCTGAACGTGAGCATCGGCCCGAGCCGGTATCAGAATCCGGCGTCACCGGGGCGTTTCGTGGCCGATCCGGCAGGCAAATGGGCGTTCCCGCAGACTGACTGCAGGTTGCCGCACTCCGCAACGCCTTTATTTTCAAGGTGTTACGTCACGTCACGGTGAAGTGGTAATAGCGTCGTGTCCCGGTCGGCACGCGCCACTATTCCTACTTCACCGTTACAGCCTATTTCGATAGCCGAATAGAAGAATCGCGTGGCCCGGGCTGACCCGGCGTGGCGTTGGCAGGGACCTCCAGACCGTTCGGCGGGAAGGGCAACAGGGGAACGCGGTGACCATTGGCCGCCTTTTCGAAGACGGTTCGGCCAAGGTGTGAGGGGCCGACGGTCTTCGAGCCGCAAAACGGGTGAACGGGGGGGGCGAGTTGCCCAGAGACAATCGGAACGTCATGTGCGCTGTGGTGAGCGCGACGCGCCATTTTGAGCGACCGTCATCCACGCGAGCAGACGAATCCGCGCGTGGGCCTCCAGCGGCACACCTGTACCCGCCTGGCCATCTCTGGACCAAACGGCGAAACTCTCGCCCGACAACACGAAACTGGCAGAAGGGGGGCGTCGTGCGGGAGTGGTTGGCCAGCGGGGACAGCATTGCGGCGTCAAAGGGCTGCGGAGTCTCGAACTCGTGCCTCTGAGTATTCCGCACGTTGTCCCATCCAATCATTCGGTCGCGATAATGAACCCCCGGAAGATGCGTTTCGACACCTCGCGGTCGTTACGGATCATCGCTGTCCCGACCCGCATCAGCGCCGACCCGATGCCAGGCGCCTTCGCCGCCAGCGTCGTTGGGTCCTCCAGGGCTATGTCGCTCTCCGCGATCTGCCGCACGACCACAGCGAGCGCGTCCATGTCACTCGCGGTCACGTCCTTTCCATTCTGATCGGCGATGACGCGAGCTCCGAGTATGAACGCCCGCCAGAGCATGTTGTCGATTTCCCGGTCCGTCATGGTTCACCTCCTGACCTGCGATTGTCTCCGACCGCGACGCAATTATATATCCAGCAGGCGTCAATGCATACGGACGCAGATGCAGGATGGGACGACGACTTACCCCGGCGATGGCCTTGGTCGCCGTCGCCCTCCCCGCCCACGTCGGCGCTCGTCACGTCCTGGCGGCCAGTTTGGCCCACGGAGGCAATGGGCGAGGAGAACGTGACAGGCGCCAAGACTGGCGGGGCCGCGCCACACGCCCCCGGTAAGAGCGGGCGGTTCTGGGAACGAGTCATTGATCGCCAGGTGCGCCGAAGCACACTCCTCCGGATACCCCCAAGTCAGCGCCTACAGGAACGACGCCATGCCTACGCCCCAGACCGGCGCCCGAATCACACTCGTCGCCATGACTGCTTTTCTTAGCTGACCGGAATCGGCGGTCGGCGTTCTGATCGATTTGGCCCGATGATCCCCGTCGTGTGTCACGCCGTGCACGCCGCCAGATAGATTTGTTTGTGGCCCCGGCCTGTTTCTTCACGCTAATCGGGCGACTTGTGTACTGGAAGCGGAGCGGCATCCCTTTGGCCAGTGCTTATCGCCCCACGATCGAGAAACCCATGCCAATCGAATTATGCGTCCCAACGACTTCCAAGCAAGTCGAAGATCACAACCGTGCGGTCCGTCGGCGAAGCGCGGACCGTACGTGGTACCGGAAGTCTTGCATCCGGTGCCAGAAGCCGGGGCCGTTCGCGCCTCACGAGTTGCGGCGTCGCGGCTTGCGCCTGATTGTCGACCGCACGGTCCTCTGCGTGTCGATTTGGCTGGCCCGTTGGCGGTGCAGGAAGTGCGGGTACGTGTTTACCGATTACCCCGACTTTCGTGCTTCCCTATAAGCGATACGCCGGTCCGACACTGCTCCATCTGGCCGCCAGCTATCTGGAGCACGACCAGCAGTCCTATCGCGAAACCGTCAGTCCCGGAGGCCGGGTCACAGGCTATCAGACGCCGCCCGGTGAAGCCAACATCGACGAACGGGCTCTGCATCACAGCACGGTCTGGTGGATGCTGACTTGGTTGGGTAGCCAAGCGGCCGCGCTGGCCAAAGGATGCCGCGTCATCCGGCCACATCACGCCGGCTCCGCTTGCCATCGCGTCCTCGATGCCGTGGCCCCGCACAAGTTCCGCAGCCCGGAACGTGAACAGGTGCTGCGTCTGGCGAAGCACCTACTGTATGTGACCACCGCGTGTGACCGGCCGTTGCCGGAAAGATTCTTCCCCCGTTTCGCGACACGATCGGGCTTCGGCTGAGGTACCTTCTGATTCCGACACAGCGCCCGGTCCTTGTACGGAGTCAAACATGATGGATCGTAACGACGGAGACTGGGCCGTGTCTTGGTGCACGCTGTGGGGCCTCGTGCTGCTGGGAGGAATCTTCGAGCGGCAGCGCGAGCGGTGTCTCCGCCGCTGAATCAAGCTGGTCCACCGAACGCGTTCCGCCGATTCTTCTAAGCATCGCCCAAAATGGCCCTCGTACCACAACAGCAGATCGACTCGCCGGCGCAGAAGACTTCCACCAGATGTGACAGTCCAATAAGCCTCGGCGCGGATGGCCAAGAGCTCCTGCGCCAGGTCGTCAATTACTACCACGCGCGGCTGTTGGAGAATCCCGCCGCCCTGCAATACCTGAAAGAACGCGGCATCGACCAGGCGGAAGCAATCGAGCGATTCAGGATCGGCTTCTCGGACCGGACGTTAGGATTCCGCCTGCCAGTCAAGAAGGTTCAAGCCGGCGCCGGAATCCGTGGTCGGCTGCAGCAAATCGGCATCCTTCGTGAGACCGGGCACGAGCAGTTCAATGGCTGTGTGGTGTTTCCGGTGTTTGCTGCCCAGGGAAACGTCTGCGAGATCTACGGACGGAAAATCAACGATAACCTCCGCAACGACACGCAGTACCGCTTGTACATGGACGCCGGATGTCGCGGAACGGAAACGCGTGGTGTGTGGAACCACGACCAGGGTGCTACCTGCAAGGAGATCCTCCTTTGCGAATCGATCATCAACGCCCTCACGTTCTGGTGCGCCGGCTACCGTCACGTCACGGCCAGTTACGGGCTGGACGGGTTTACGGACGAGCACCGGGCCGCGCTGGAACGCTGGGGCGTGCGGCGGGTGCTGATTGCTTATCGCCGAAACGAACTGGGCGATCGGGCGGCCGAGTCGCTGGCGGGCGAAGTCCTAATCCCGGCCGGATTCGAGTGTTTTCGAATCCAATTTCCGCACGGCATGGACGCCAATGAATACGCGCGGAAAATCACGCCGGCCACGCAAAGCCTGGACCTAGCGATCCGCCAGGCTGAATGGATGGGACGCGGACAGGACCGGGTCAGATCCGTGCCAGGGGCGGCCGCAAAGCTCGCAGACACAAATCAAGCTGCTGACGAGCCGGGACAGCAACCTGAGCGCATGGCAGCGGACGATGGAGTCCGTGCCAGAGGCTTATGCGACGTGACTCCAGCGAGCGCGAGCCACGCGCCAACACCACTCGTGGTATCTCCCGGCCTTGTGGCCCCGAGGGACGTCGACGCTGAGGTCAAGAATGGTCAAGTCGACGTGACGCTGGGGAATCGCCGCTATCGCGTCCGTGGACTGGGCAAGAACATGAGCTACGACCAACTGAAGGTCAACATCCTCGTGTCCAAAGGCGATGCCGTGCACGTGGATACGTTTGACCTGTATAACGCCCGGTCCCGCGCATCGTTCGTCAAGTTGGCGGCGACCGAGGTCGCTGTGGACGTCGAAGTCATCAAGAAGGACCTGGGCCGGGTGCTGCTGAAGCTCGAGGAGTTGCAGGACCAGCAGATCGCCGCGGCGCTGGCGCCCAGGGACCGGGCATGCAAGCTATCGGACAAGGACCAAGATGCGGCCTTGGAACTGCTGAAGGATCCGAACTTGCTGCAGCGGGTAGCGACCGACTTCGATGCGTGCGGCGTAGTGGGCGAAGAAACGAACAAACTGGTGGGCTATCTGGCGGCCACCAGCCGCAAATTGGACAAGCCCCTGGCGGTGATGATCCAATCGTCCTCATCGGCAGGCAAGACGTCGTTGATGGATGCCGTGCTTCGGCTCATGCCGCCGGAGGAGCAGATCAAGTATTCGGCCATGACGGGCCAGTCCTTGTTCTACATGGGCCGGACAAACCTGAAGCACAAGATCCTGGCAATCTCCGAGGAAGAGGGCGTCGAGCAAGCGGCCTACGCGCTCAAACTTCTGCAAAGTGAAGGCGAGTTGCGAATCGCCAGCGCGGGAAAGAGTGTCGACACGGGCCGATTGGGCACAGAAGACTACCATGTGGAAGGACCGGTGATGATTTTCCTGACGACCACGTCGGACGAACCGGATTTTGAGTTGGTCAACCGCTGCTTGGTTCTGGCGGTCGACGAAGACCGGGATCAGACGCGGGCCATTCACCGGCGACAACGGGAAGGCCAGACACTCCGCGGGCTGCTGGCGACGCGGCAGAGCCAGCGGATCGTCAAGTTGCACCAAGACGCGCAGCGATTGCTTCGGCCGTTGGAAGTCGTCAATCCGTACGGGGAACAGTTGACGTTTCTCGACAACAAGACCCGCCTGCGGCGCGATCACCTCAAGTACCTGACGCTGATTCGGTCGATCGCCCTGTTGCACCAGTACCAACGACCCGTGCGCACCGCCACCTGCGGCGACGAGACCATCCAATACGTCGAGGTCACGCCGCACGACATTGCGGTGGTGAACGGCTTGGCCGCGGAAGTCCTGGGCCGCACGCTGGACGAATTGTCACCCCAGGCCCGCCGTCTGCTGATCCTGCTGCACGACATGGTGTCGCAGAAGTGCCACGAGCTGGCCAGCGAACGGTCAGCGTACCGGTTTACCCGTCGGGACGTGCGTGAAGCGATCGGATGGTCGGACTACCAGGTGCGCGTGCACTTGAACAAGCTGGTGCGACTGGAATACGTGCTGGCCCACCGCGGGAGCCGCGGACAGCAATTTGTGTACGAGCTGCTCTATGACGGCCAGGGCCGCGAGGGACAGCCATTCTTGTTGGGCTTGATTGATCCGGCCAGACTCAGCCCACACGGCATCCCGCAACCGGCGGCCGAGGTGGGCGACGAGTACGATGCGAGGTCGGAGGGGGCGGGAACCAACTTCGAGCATACCGGGGAAAAGGACGAGCCCCCGACGAGCGTCCAAAGTGGGCTCAAAGAGGCGTCATTGCGGCCATCGAATCCGCTCGCAACTCTCTCTGTGTCAGCGAGTAACGGCGAAGACCGCGGCCAACCTGGATGAAAAGGGACAAAGGGGGCCTTCGCACAACAGCACGAACATCGTAGCGGCTATGTCTCTCACGACGTTTTCGCCGGGCATGGTACCCCGTCGGTCGATTGTCTGCAAAGCCGATCATTCACGTGCGCGGTCCCCATTACAGCGAAGCCGAGCGAGACGTTGGACGAACGCGGCGGCATCCTCATGTGTCCGCCTTCAGTTGTGTTGGTGGAAGCTACCCGCCGAAGGGACGGAGGAAGAGCCTGGGTCCGTCCGTTCGGCTTTTCGCCTTCAGCTCCGGGCTCGATGACCTACGACTGAAAGGAGAATGGGAATTATGGCTCCGAAGAAACGCCAAGGCGAGGCCCCGCCGCGTCCAGTGGTGGGCGATCCGAGCGATCCCCAAGGGATGGTCGTGATGTTGAACCAATTCCTGGACTGGCTGCGAGCACGCAACTACGCAGAACGCACGGTGGAATGTCGCCAAATGTACCTGGCCGAGTTTATCAACTGGGCAGCGATCCGGGGCGTGGCGCGTCCCAACGAAGTGACGCGGGCCGTGCTCGAACGTTACCAACGTTACTTGTACCACTACCGCAAGAAGAACGACCAGCCGTTGTCCTTCCGCAGCCAACACAACCGCTTGCTACCGCTGCGCAGTTGGTTCAAATGGCTCACACGCAACCGCCACGTGACCTACAACATGGCGGCAGACCTGGAGCTGCCCCGACTGGAGCATCGGCTGCCGAAACACGTACTGACGCAAAGTGAGGTGGAAACGGTCATCAACCAGACGAACGTCACCGTGCCGCTGGGGGTACGCGACCGAGCGATCCTCGAAGTCCTGTACTCGACTGGCATGCGTCGTGTGGAACTGACGGGCTTGCAGCTGTACGACGTGGATGGCGACCGCGGCACGGTCATGATTCGCCAGGGCAAAGGCAAGAAGGACCGCATGGTGCCGATCGGACAGCGGGCTTTGTCCTGGATCGACAAGTACACGCGAGAGACCCGTCCCACGCTGCTGGTCAATCCCAGCGAAACGACGCTGTTCTTGACGGCCGATGGCGTACCACTGGCGAAGAGCTACCTGTCGCAACTCGTCAGTGACTACGTCACGACGGCCAACCTCGGCAAGACCGGTTCCTGTCATTTGTTTCGCCACACGATGGCCACGTTGATGCTGGAGGGTGGCGCCGACATTCGGTTCATCCAGGCCATGTTGGGCCACGCCAACATCAGCACCACGCAGATCTACACGCAGGTCTCAATTCGCCAGTTGAAGCGAATCCACGAGGCCACGCATCCGGCAAAAGCGGGTCGGGAGGCCGATGACGGACGTCCAGTGGACGCCGTTGAATCGGGGCACGAACTTCCGGAGGGCTCGGCCGAAGATGCTTCATCTTTGGGTGGTGACGAAAGCGGCAAACCAAGAACCGATGCCCCGATGGATCACGACGACACGCAGTCGTAGTCTTTTTTCCCGCGCTGGCTAACCTCCTCGTCTTCGCCAGTTCCCTTCTCAACTGCCTGGGCGACCCGTTTTGGCGGTTCACGGCGTCGCCCAGGGCAGCAGAAAAATATCTGCTGTTGCTCTCGCATTGATCTCAATCGGCGCGGTACAATTCCGGTTGCAGTCCCGATGGCGACTGCCCGCTCTTTGACAATCCGACATCCAGCTCCTGATTCCGCGCGTGCGCCACGTGCAAATCCGAAAAGGGGGTCACGTCGCCACTGGCCGGAATTCCCTGTACGCCTGTTCCGCGACCTTCGCTGAAACTTGGTCCCGCCCTAAGGCCAGCGTCGCTCCGAAGTACGGCAGTGCTTACGGCGGAGCGCGAAGGTTCAATCGTGTTGATCCGTTCGGCGGGAACCGTAATGATCCGCTAAGCCTGCACAAGTACGCATATGTGCACGGCGATCCGGTCATGGGCGCTGATCCAACCGGGTTAATGACGATGTCCGAAGGACTCGCCACCATGACAGTGCGAGCGGCACTTGTAAGTACGCTCGCGCTTACGGCCTGGCGAATTGGCGGAGCAGCCCTCATTTCTGGCCTTACCGGAAGGTATCCAGATGCATTGGCGTTTGGTGGCTACCTTTCAAGTGGGCTAGGTAGTCTGACGCACACGATCGGCGGAATTGAAATAACTCTTGACCCAGCCCGCCACGAGGCCGAAGTTGCCATCTTCGGTGGTTGGGAACCTTCCCTTGGGCTTGGCCCCCCCGATCCGCACGCGCTTATTTCAAACACCTCAGGGTTTGCGGGACTCTGGTCGCAAATCAGAGCCCATACGGAGTGGGGTTTCTTCGAAGCATGGGAATGGCATGCTCCCGCGGCAAAAGGGTGGCTTCCTAGACCGCTGTTTTCCCTGCAAGGAGTGTCATTCGCCGGTTACTTTACTGGTATCGAACATGTTCCGGATGACGGCACGGTGATTTACATCAACGGGACGAGTAGTAATCGCGATTACAGCCTTTTTGGAATACTAGGCGGGACGTTTTCACTTACGACGTTCAATATACCAGACGAAGGTGCCTACATCGCTCTAGCCACAGCGCTGGAGACATCCTTCACTTGGTGGACGGCCTACCAACTACCTGGAATCCCTTCTCTGGGAGCGTCGATCATAGCAGCTGGCCCTTCGGCGGCACTCGCCGGCGCGAGCGTTGGCTTCTGGGTTGATCAGAAATGGTGATCTAGCACTTTCGAAGGCACCGAAAGCCGTGTCAAACGTGGTGAATCGAGAAGAACTTGCGCTTGCGTACTGGGGCAGCGTCGTTGTGGGAAACGCGACGACGGCGGCTCTTTGCGTCGTGGGCTCGCTCCTTGTGCTCGACATGCAGCTTGATTTGCATGTCAAGATCATCAGCGTGAACCGGGTTAGCGGGCCACTTCTGTTGATTTTCCTCTTCTGGTCCGAGTGGTTGCTAGCGGCAGTCGTCAGACGGTCTGGCGCCCAGTTTCCCATCGGCAGTAGAGTTTCATGCCTTCTTGGCTTGACTTACTTCCTTCTCTTCGTCTTCATGTGGAGGTTCGCACGATCTCAATTCGCGACATACCTTGACCACTTGGACTCCTTGTATCCCACTCGCAGCCCAGGCTATTCAACCGAACGTTTTGATTACGCCTCCGGGTTATTGTGTCTTTATGGTCATCTTTTTATTCGGGCATCCCTGAAACTCTGGTGTGTCGTTGCTGCTTGCCACGGGGCGCAGGACGCCGCAACGACGACAGCTGCTCAGCCCGGAGACTCAGGAACTTCGGGCATGAAGCCCGATGCGTCCACCAACGAAGAAGAAATGCGGCGGGGCGGATAAATGGGGCAGATAATTGGTGCTGGGAGACGCGTGCAAGTCTGCTCACCATATACGGCAGCCCGACTCGTCACCTGACGCGCGAAAGGGCGAGACGACTCGACGCGAGCGGCGAGCATTTTGCCGCAGATTGTTCTTTGACAATTCGGTGCCCGACCCGATCCGCCGCGCCCGCCCGGCGGCGGCCATCTCGGCAGCTGTGCCCTCATGGGTAATTAGCAATCGCCCCCACATCCATCGCCGGTGAGGGGGCGTGCGCGGTGCGATACGCACTCGGAAGAAATGGTCTACCGAGGTGTTACTCCAAAAACTGCTGGACGCCTGTTCCTTACCTGGCCGCGCAAGTCCTTGCCGCTCTACGCCGATCGTCGCTCTGAACCGCGGTGGCTTCTATGGCGGGCGCGAAGGTTCAATCGCAGTGATCCGTTCACCAACCCTCCGCTCGCGGACCCGCTGAGCCTGCACAAGTACTTGTATGTCCATAGCGATGGCATCAACTTCAATGATCCATCGGGACAGTTCGAGGGTCTAGTCGGGACCATGAACGTCAGTGCGATTCGAGCCAACTTGGGAAGCATGCAAGGCGACATTGGCGCCAAAGTGGCCGAAGCGGTAGCTGCCGTTGCAAGCGGCGCGACCGCGACTTCAGCGCTGATTGGTTTGCTCGGCGCAGACTTGGCCCGTCTCGGGCTTCCCATGTTCGCGAAGGCGCTTGGCATGGCCCTAGGCACTTTTCAAAAAGGCATGCGTTCAATCGGCCGGATTCTACCTCGAACGGCCAGCGACAAGGTGGTATTGCCAGGGATCTTCGGTTTCACTGGCGACGCTGTGGAACGGCTGTTTGATAAGAGCCTCGCGAGCCAGATCAACGTCGGCTCAGCCAAAACACTCAAGCGTGAACTGGAAAGCCTCTACGGCTTTGCAAGTGGATCATTGGACAACATTGAGGCGCAAATCCACCACGTCATTCCTCAGTCGTTCAAGACCGATGCGTTGCTAAAGAAGCTCGGCTTTAACGTAGACGCCGCGCTTAACGCTCTCCCATTGCGAGAAGCAAAGCACCTCGGATCACACCCAAACTATAATAGCGCAATCAAGAAGGTGCTCGACGAAATCAAGCAATCCAAAGTCTCCATCGGAGAGCAACGCGAGTTAGTCCTTGAGACCATCGCCAATGCGACAACGGCAATTCTTGATGGCATGTCGGTGCGGAAGACGTCGGGGTCTATCAGTGTTGACGAGTGGTATAGTGCAATCAAGCCGATGCTTCTATAGGGGGAGCTGTCATGTGTACGCTCGATACGAATCTAGCAACGACGCTTATCGATGAAGTGGTCGAATGGGCGCGATCGGATACGTTGTTTGTCCAGAAGGAAATGGCTGGGCAACTCGAACGCCAATTCGGTATGGAGAAGATATCGTGTGTCATCAAGGACGGCCGGGACTTCCTACGCGCGATTGACGTTACGAATGAGCAAACGTCCTATCAAGAGTTGGATGAGATTATCGAACAAATCGAATCCTATTATAGGACGGTGGACTCCTTTAGCCCCCTGGACTTTAGTCATTCAATTATTGACAAGGTATCAGCAGCCTGTGAGTCGGTTGGTAAACAATCCAGCGTAAGGCAACTCGCCGAAGCGATGACTTCAATCGAGCGAAGATGTGGTGGAATTGACGAGATGTCCGCGCACATAGCCACGACGGTCGCGCGTCACCTTTCAGCCGTGATCTACGCACGGGCCTTGACGTTAAGCAGACGGTATGGACCCACTGAGATGGTCTTCCTTGCGTACCGAAAGGGGTTGTTTCCGTTCGGATGGAGTTGGGAGAATGCGGAGGTCTTGTGTGTTGACCCGAGCCGTGTCGGGTGACAGCGAGGCGTCGATTACCACGAGGACGCTACGGCAGCCGAAACGACAGTGGGCGCGCGTGCGTAGTTTCCAGGCGGGGTTGCGGCCCGGTCAGTTCTGTTGCGACGGATGGTGTCGCCACCGGTGAAGCGGGAATGGGGATGGAAAGGTGCAGGCACCAAATATGGCGAATGTGGGACGACCGGCGTGGCCGGGTCCCGACGCACAATAGCTCCTCCGAGGAGCTGACCTGGGGCGTGATCCCCTCGCAGGCGAACAAGGGGACGTGAGCGGCACTCAGGCCGCGGCAGTTCTTTGATAATTCGGTGACGGAAAGCAGGCTGCTTCGCCGGCTGCATCCATGCGCCCGGCGGATCGTCTCCACTGGACGGCCGCTCGTCCCGCCGCGACGAAACCAAGTCCTCCGCCAAGTCTTGTGCAATTCCGAGAAAGTGCTCTATCGCGTCCCGCTTTCCAGAAAGACTGTACGCCCGTTCCCCGCAGCTTTGCGCAACTCCTTGCCGCCTTGACGGAACCGTGGCCCTATATTTCATCGGCGTTTATGGCGGGCGCGAAGGTTCAATCGCCTGGATCCCTTCTTCGGGCACGTCCAAGATCCGTTGACGCTCCACAGGTTTCTCTATGCCCGCGGGGATGGGGTGAACTACAGTGATCCGACAGGCAAAGACTTTACGCTGGGCGGTTGCATGGCAACGGGCGCAATCATCGGCGGACTAGCTGGCATGGTCGGCGGTGCGGCAGTCGGCGCATATTCCTCGGGGCAGCTTCTGAGTTTCAAGACCTTGGAATACGGGTTGATTGGACTGGTCGGCGGGGCCGCTGCCGGTGCCCTCGTCGGGGCGTCGGTGTTCTTCGGTCCCCAAATGGTCAGTTTTCTGATCGGGAGGGGGAGTTTCTCCGTCACGCTGAAATTGGCATTCCGCCACACAATCTCCGACCGCATCCTCTGGACCGGCTTCGCTCTGGGAGCGGTGGCAGGGCTGCTAAATCCGGAACTGAAGGCACCGATCTTATCAAGCGCGACATGGTGGAGCATAGACCGGAATCTCCGGTTCCTTACCGGTCTTGAGGTGGCAACGAGGCAGATCACGACGAGCTTCGGGCCTGCCGTGGCAGATGCCGTTCTGAAGCTCTCAAGGGCCTACCGGGGCGGGACATTTTGGGCGATGAAATTCACGGCGGGCTTCACCATTGGCACGGTCTGTGGATATACCGCCAGACAGGTCTACGATTTGGCGAACGAACTCACCGGTTGGGCAAACGAGGCCGTCGCAGGCGGCGGCCCTGGCGACGACGCGATTGCGGACGGCTTTCTGGAACAAGATTGAGGCAGTTTTGTTGAACGACCCGGCGCGGCACACTCGCAAAGATAGAAGACGGAGGCTCACGTTGGCAAAGGACCAGCGCAGCGCATTCGAAGAACGGGTCCCCATGTCAGACCAGTTGTTCCTGGCGAAGATCGACGCCACTGGCGGCGATGCGGGTGTTCTCTTGGCAATTCGTAACGCGATGGCCGAATCTTGCGCGTTGCATGCCGAGTCGATTTATGACGACGACGAGTGTGATACACTCTGCAGCTTGAGCCCCTTTGGATGGGATCCGACGCCGCTCCAATGCGAGTTAGAACGACTGCTTGGCACATCCTTGCCCGATGAGCTTGCCGCCGTGTTCCCAATTCCCGGCGGTTGGAAGTTCATCTGGTGGGATGGCGGCATACGGTTTCTCAGATGGAAACGAGAGAACCCCAATGCTGTGACGTTCGGCGGCTGGGCGAAGGCAATACTACTCCTTCTAAGAGAGCGCGGTTTGATCGGCTAAGTTGCCATAGAAGAAGCCGAAAAGCACAGGGAATAGGGTCAAGACTTGACGCTTGATGAGTGACGGGACAGGACACGTCGAAACGAGCGGCGGCCAGACCGCCGCGGATTGTTCTTTGACAATTCGGTGACCGAGGCGGGCATTCAGTCTGTTGGACATCAGCTAACGGAGAAGGCGTGTCTGCCCGCGAGCCCAGGATGTGCACCGTTGTAAAGGCGAACCGCGGCCCTCTCGCGCAGACACCAAAATTAGGCCTACCGGGTCCTGGCTCCAGGGCTTGCTGGACGTCCGTCCCCTACCTCGCAGCCCAAATCCTCTCCGATCAACGCCGAGCGTCGCTTTGAAGTACGGCGGTCCTTCCGGCCGGCGCGAAGGTTCAATCGCCTGGATCCGTTCCCTGGGAACGCCAACGATCCGCGAAGCCTGCACAAATATGTCTACGTGCATGGTAATCCCATCAATGGCCTGGACCCGCTGGGCCTGTGGTCTATCAGCGGCGTTCTCAG
>JAPLNJ010000683.1 GCA_026692885.1 Planctomycetota bacterium
AATATCCCGGTCACCCTCACTCACTCCGCGTTCAAACAAACCCGCGCCGAGCCGGGCCATTCTCTGCGCTCATTGTCCCCCAGCCGCCTCCTGGTCCCCGCTTCCCTGCCGAAACCGGTTCCCTTTTCTGTGCCGGTCCCACGAGGTCAGATGTGGGCCAGGATTGGGGGAGTAGTGTCACGAGGCGGCCACCCGACCAAACCTGCACACGGAGAACGTGACGGTGACCAGCCATGTCCGCAGCGAAGTAACCCCACCTACTTGGAATCTAAACATGCCAGGAAGGAAGCAAAGTAGCCCCGTAGGTCACGGGTTGCCTCAAACAGCCGTTTGAAGGGCAGATTGGCATAAGCGTTAAGCAGGTCGTCGTCCGATACCTCCCCGTGCTGCACAGCCAGCGAAGCTATCTCGTCGGAGTAGTCACGTCGCAGGATATTCGGCAGTAAGTCTCTCAGGGAGCCAAACGGTAGTCGAGGAAAGTCAGGGTGCTTCTCTCGAACGCGATCCAAAAGGTTTGACCACCGCCCGCCAAAGTGGCTTTGGGCATTCTTGGAATGCGGCCTGTACCATTTCTGCCCCGTGCTGATAATCGGAAGCACCGTGCGACCATCAAGAAACGGTTGAACAGCGCGGGCAACCTCATCCCAAAGCAAATGCTCGCCGTAGATGCCCGTTTTTGGTCGCTTGCCAACCACCCACGAGTCTTGCTCAGAAGACGCGATTCCGATGATGCTGGCATACGGGTGCGGCTTGTTCAATTGGTAGTTGCTCGTCGGCCACTGGCCTACTTCTGAGGCACCGAAGGCACAATTGACGCAGATGCCGATCAGGGCCTTCACGAAGTCATCCGCGAATTCCACGAGGATGACAAGCTGGACAGGAGAGAAGGTCGGCACTTCGTTTGACCTGAAGGCCGTCTGATGATGCTGGTCGTCTTCAGGGAGTCGGATGGGCGCACGCTGAAGGTCGCTCACCCCTTTGGGCATGGACCAGCGATACTTGGGCTGCGTGTCCAGCCAACGCAGAAAGCGGTAGAGTTGCTTGACCATTTGCTGGCAATGGTCGGTGGAGCAACGGCCACCGCGTTTGGTTGCGGGGCGGTTACGCCAGTAATCCACCATTTTGGATATTTCAGAATAATCCAATCTGAGGAGCGCACAGTCTTGGTGATGCTCCTTGATCATATCGAGCCATTCCAGGCATTTTCGAACGTGTGACTTCAGGTTTCCGTCCGCATCGCGAGTTCCAGCCTGTTCGAGATGTTGTTTGTAGGCGTCGATGGTCTGGTGCAGGTTGCCGAGCGGGGCGTTCCTCGGATCGACTGCTAGCGTCTGTTGTTCGGTTTCCTCGATGAGTTCCTTGCTCCAGGACTTCTTCATCCCGTCCAGTGCTTTCTGTACGGCAGTTTGTACCTCTTCCTCTATTCTCTGTCGCAGGTGACCGTATCCGATGTTCGACAATTGGGGGTCAGCAATGACGACGGGCATCCCCCATGCCTGCAATTGGCGAACGATGCCCAACTCCTCGGCAGCCTGCCCAGGTCGAGAAATTGCCATCTCACTCGCGACGACCATGACGGGGACTTGTTGCGTTACAGCCCCAAATGCACCCTGAATGCCATTCTGGAAGAAAAGGTGATAGAAAACCGTTTGGGGCTATGGATGGGCAAAATTCAATGGAGGTTCAGATGAAGAAAGACAAGCGATTTGATTTTACATTGCTGGACTACCTTTCTATCAATATAGGAAAGCTAATCAGTTCGTCTGCTGATGCGAAACGTGTCCTCAACCTAGCGTGGCAAAAGTGTTCCGCTCCAGCAAACGAGAAGACTGGAACGTTCAACAGGCTTGAACACCTGTTGTCCTGCTGGGACGTTCCCGCGTCACCAGACACATTTGCCGAGAAACGGTCGTTCTGGTTTGAAGTTATCGACTGCTGCGAGCAAGTTCTGAAAGAGTTAAGCAAGCGATGCGAAAGCCGCTACGAACGAGTGCTCATCAGAATATTCCTGAATGCCATTCAACAGGCAGCGGTCAAGCACATACCCGGTGAATCCGAGCGTTGCAGTAGTTGAGGGACTGGCCGCGTTCCCGGATCTCGCCAGCCTGCCGCAGACCATGCATGGCCTGTCGATCGTCACGCCACCCCGAATCACGGAAGAGGCGGTTGCACAAGCGGCTAATATTGGGATCCGCCACATCTGGATGCAACCGGGGTCCGAGAGCGACCGAGCGGTCGAACTTGCCCAGCAGGCTGGCATGAACGTGATTTGGGGCGGGCCTTGCATCCTGGTCGTGCTGCGTTTCCACGAAGAGGATCCGCGGACGGACGTGACGGGCGAACGTCGGGGCAAGCTAGGGCGAGATGTCGGTGAGTCACCAGCGGATTTGGCGGGCGGCCATTGAGTACCAAAATCGGTGGTTTTTCGGCGTGTGTCATTTCAGCCATACGTTTGATGGCGCTACCAGTCGCTGATCGGCCACCTCCGGCCATTTTGCGCGCGGAAGTGTGCCTCACCTGAGCGCGCAAGCACGAGAAGCGTCGGAGCGGTCGGGCTTGGCTGCGTGCTCGGCTCCGATGTGCTTGGCTGCCGCCTGGCCGCGATCCGGCAGGTGATGGCGACGCCACGCGCTCAACGGAATGCCCGGCGTCGCGACGAGAAACCGGCGACTGGAACCGCGAATCAACAACTGCTCTCGTCCAAGTCGCAGTCCGGCCTGTGCCCGAATGCCGGCTCCTGGACCGTACCGCGACGTGCTGGCGAGAACTCGCGCAGAAAAGTGCCGAATGTCGTGGCACATAGCTGGGGTGGAAAACTTGCAAGGTTGCGGCTCAAATCGGTCTGGCACGATTGCTGATCAATAGCCGCTGCCTTGCACGAGCCTGAACGGAACTACACGGACGGCAATTCCCAGCCGGCGCGGCGTGGGCGGCTGAGCAACTGGTTGCCGGCCTCGCAGTTGGTAAATCGTTCAGCGACCGGATCCCAAATCAGCTTCTCGTCCACGTGGTCTACGTCGCGCACGATGTTCACCAGGTAGCACAGCGTGGTCGCCCGCTGGCCGATCTCGATGTCGGCCGTGCAGCGCTGGCGGCTCTTGATGCAGTTCACGAAATTCTGCACGTGGTACTGGGTCTCGTTGAGCTTGTTCGGGCCCGGATTGTCCGACGCGAGGATCAACTCCTTGGGATTGCTGGCCAGCTTGTTGCGGTTGACTTCCAGCTTGCCTTTCTCGCCAATGAAGATCGCCCCCAGTCCCGGACCGCGGTCGCCGTCCAAGTGCAGCTTCAGGACCGTGCCGTTGGCAAACCGCATCGAGACTTTCGCCCGCAACCCGACGACCTTTCGCGACAGCCTGTGATAGCCGGCGCCCGTGTCTCCTTCGGCCACCGCGTCGGCGATCTTGTCATCCTCGTACTTTCCGGTGTCGGCCACCTTCACCGGTTCTTCCAGCCAGATCTCCGCCGGCCCCGTGTCGTCGGTGCCCAACGCCCGATTGATCTGATCGTAGGAGTGCGTACCCCAGCCGGTCACGCCGAAGCAGCGCCCGCCGCCGTCGTAATCCCACCAGCGGTTCCAGCCGCGGTGAATCTGCCGATGATACGGCCGCAGCACGGCTTGGTTGGTCCACACGTCCCACCAGTTCTTGCTGCCGCCCGGAGGCATGCCTTCCGCCGACTGATCCTCCCACTTGTCGGCACTCACGAAATTCGGAGCCAGCACGGTGTGGATCTTGCCCAGGGATCCGTTCTTGACGAGGTCACTGGCCCAGTTGTTGATCGGCATCGAACGCTGTTGGGTGCCGACCTGCGTCACACGCTCGTACTTGCGAGCCGCCCGGACCATCGCCCGGCCTTCCGCGATGGTCAGGCACATCGGTTTCTCGATGTACGTGTCCACGCCCATTTGCATGGCTAGGATCGAGATCCACGCGCGGGGATGCGTGGGCGTTTCGATCGCCACCGCGTCCAGTTTTTCCTTCTCGATCATCTGGCGGAAGTCCTCGTACAAGGTCCACTTCTCGTACTTGCCATGCTTGGCGGCGAAGCCTTCGGCGATCGGCAGGTAGCAGTCGCACAAGGCCACGATCTTCGCCTCGGACACGCCCCGCAACGCGGCCACGATGGCCCCAGCCCGACCGCCCGGACCGATGACCCCGATCCGCACCTGCTCATTCGCTCCGGGCCGGCCGCCGGCGCCTAACACACGGGCAGGAACAAAGGACGGTAGAGCCAGGGCGGCGGCCGAGGCTTTCAGCATGTCACGACGATTCCAGCGAAGGGTGGTCATGAGATTGACGCCGGGTAGGAAGGAGCGGCCGCGCGAGGCCGGGGGGGGTAAATGCACTCGTAGCAACCCTGCTGATTGTCGCGCTCCGCAGCGCGCGTGTCAACGCTGCGTTGCTCCTAATCTTTGGCCCTATATCTCGGACCCTAACCTCTGACCCAAACCTTCCGCCAACGTCCGTGACCGCTGGCCAGGGCTTGCTGACTCGTGATCACTCGTGTAATACGGATACGAGATTAGGGCGAAAATTAAGGCAGGAGATTAGGGTCATGACAACACGAAGAATCCTCCCGGTGATTTTGTTTGCGTTTTGCATCGCTGCGGTGCCGTTGCTCGCGTCGGCCGCGGCTCCGAACGTGTTGGTGATCCTGGCCGACGATATGGGCTTCTCCGACGCCGGCTGCTACGGCGGCGAGATCGACACGCCCCATCTCGACCGGCTCGCCGCCGCAGGCTTGCGGTTCACGCAGGGCTACGACACGGCCCGCTGCTGGCCGACGCGGGGCGCGATTCTCACCGGCTACTACGCCCAAGCGATCCGGCGCGATGCCCTGCCGGGAGGGAGCGGCGGCGGTCAGGGGAAACGTCCCGCGTGGGCCCGCCTGTTGCCGGAACTGCTCGCGCCGGCGGGCTATCGTTCCTACCACTCCGGCAAGTGGCACGTCGACGGCAATCCCCTCCAGCAAGGCTTCGCCCGGTCGCTGGACGTGACGGGCAAGGGCCAGAGCAATTTCTTCGACTCCAAGGGTGTGACCGAAGAGGGGCAGCCCATCGGGACGGTGGAGAATTTCTACGTCACGACGGCTGTGGGCGACCATGCGGTGAAGTGTCTGCAAGAACACGCCGCCGAGCACGGCGCGAAGCCCTTCTTCCAGTACGTCGCTTTCACCTCGCCGCATTTCCCGCTGCACGCGCCGCAGGAAGTGATCGCCAAGTATCGCCAGCGGTACAGCGCCGGCTGGAACGCCGTGCAACATGCCCGCTACGAGCGGATCGTCAGCCAAGGCATCGTGACCACACCCCTGGCAGCGATGGAGCGGGACAGCGGCCCACCGTATGCCTTCCCGGACGCGATCCGGCAGCTTGGTCCCGGCGAGATCAATCGGCCGCTGCCGTGGCCGGAACTCAGCGAGGAACAGCGGCAGTTCCAGATCGCCAAGATGTCGATTCACGCGGCGATGGTCGACTGCATGGACCAGCAGATCGGTCGGATTCTGGCGCAACTCCGTGCGATGAATGCCTTCGAGAATACGTTGATTCTTTTTGTGAGCGACAATGGCGCCAGTGCCGAAATCATGATCCGTGGCGAGGGGCACGATCCGCAGGCGCCGCCGGGATCGCGGCAGACGTTTCTCTGCCTCGGGCCGGGCTGGTCGAGTTGTGCCAACGCGCCGTTCCGCCGGCACAAGACCTGGGTGCATGAAGGGGGGATCGCGACGTCCTGGATCGTCCACTGGCCCGCGGGCATCGCGGCCAAGGGGGAACTCCGGCGGCAGTTGGTACACGTGATCGACGTCCCGCCGACGGTGCTGGAGTTGGCAGGCGTCGCGCCGCCTAAGGAACACGGCGGCCAGCCGGTGCCGCCGATGCAGGGCCGGAGTTTCGTGCGGGCGTTTTCCGATCCGAACGCCCCGGTCCACGAGGACCTCTGGTGGTGTCACGAAGGGCACCGCGCGGTCCGCGCCGGCGACTGGAAGCTCGTCGCGGCGAAGAACACGCCGTGGGAGCTGTACCATCTGGTGACCGACCGCTGCGAGACGAACGACCTCGCGGCCCGCGAGCCGGCGCGGGCTGCGGAGTTGGAAGCGGCTTGGAACCGCATCGCGGACCAGTGCCGCACACTGGCCGCCTCCGATGGTCCTCAGGACGCTGGCGGTGACCGCAAGGGACAACGTGGGCAGCGCAGGGCGAAGGCGGCCGCGGCGGTCCAGCCGTAACTGCGGCCGCCGCTGGGCGGCATCGCAGGCGGCTTGGTACCAACCTTTCCCGGCGAAATGCGCGACACGCCCGTTGCCGCCGCGCTCGATCGACGCTGCGCGCTCCGCTCCTTCCAGTTCCAGTTCCGCGCACGGGCATGGCTCGCCCATGGCCTTCAACGCTAGGGGATGACGTCCGGCGGCCGCGGGTTCGCCTGCTTGCCAGAGGAAGGTTGCCAGATCGAGTGGGTTATTGCCGATAGGGTTCGCGCAACGGTTCATCACTTCCACCGCGTCGCCACAACGAGGACGAGCCAAGGCTTTACGAGCTGCCAGACTCGCTTGTTGCGTGCGTCGCTCACGTCGACCGACGCATGGAAACGGCCGAGCGAGGTACGTCGAAAATCGTTCCTTTCTTGGCCCGCCGGTCCAGCCGGTTTCCCGCCGATTCAGGCGCCGGCCAGTCTAATATCACCTAACGATTGACTTCCGGGACGCCGCCCAGCGTGCCGAAAACGCCGTCCGGTTCTGAGACGGTGCTTCCGCGCCGCGACGCCTCGCCTCCCATCTCGTCGCCAGGCTAGCCGGCGGGCGGTCGAGTGTCAACAATGGGCTGGGGTTCAGGGATGCTGGCCACGCCGGTTCCCTCTGGCGGTGGACTGGCCGAGGCCGGTTGACGCGGGGCAAGCTTCCGCCCCGTCCGAAGGTACCGGTAGTAGGTCGTCCGCGAGAGGTCCAGCGTCTTGCAGATGTCGTCGATGGTGACACCGCCGTCGGCGTGAAGCTTCCCGGCAAGCAGAATCCGGGGCTCCGTCTGGGCGAGTCGAGGGCGTCCGCCTTTCCGGCCCCTAGCCCGCGCAGCGGCCAGCCCCGCTTTGGTCCGCTCCTGAATCAGGCGACGTTCGAACTGGGCCAGGGCGGAGAAGATGTGGAAGACCAGTTCGCCAGAAGCACTCGTCGTGTCGATCATGCCATCGCCGATCGACCTGCACCCGACACCCTGTTCACGCAGGTCTTCGATGACGGTGCGAGATGCCGCATCGATCGTCCGAGGCCGTCGAGACGCCAGACGATCAATGTGTCGCCCGCGTTCAGGGCCTTCAGGCAGCAGCCGAGGCCGGGCCGGTCATCCTTGGCGCCCGACAGCTTGTCGGTAAAGATCAGGTCTTTCCCGACGCCGTGCTGGGCAAGGGCGTCGAGTTGCAGGCAGAGATTCTGGTCATCCGTGCTGACACGGGCGTATCCGATGCGTCGCCCGCTTGGCGAAGACGGGGTCACGGTAGTGCTCTTGGATGCCGATCGCGGTGTTGTCCGATCCCCTGAGGACACGGCTGGACGGTTCGGGGTTCGGTCTCCACCCGTGGGAGGCCAGCCCGCAGTCCCGGAATCCGTCGTTCTGTCCGACAGTACGTCTTAGGTATCAAGCGACTCGTCCCATTCGGCGCCCAAGACCCACGCCAACGCCGACATTCTGCCGCTCAGGAGTCCCCATTCGAAATCGTCCCAGCCGAGATTCTCCCTGCCATACTTCTCTTCAATTCGCTGCGCGGCCGTGTTCGCCTGCTCCAAGATCGGCTTCTGCCCGTCCGTCAGAGGCCGCTCGCCGCTGGTGAGCGTAGCCATACCTGATGCCGGTTCCACCAGACCTTGTCCCAGAGTTCCTTGTACTCCTCCAAGATGGTCCTGTCGTTGCGGCGGAGAATCAGAGGCCATTCTTCCCCTGGGTTCTCCTCATCGGGAACCCATTCCACCTTGTCCCCGTTCTCGGAGTAGCCGATTCTGTGACCATTTGGCCCAACTTGTCCCCGTTCGACCGGATCGGTCGTCTGATCCACTGTGCGAGCCATGATCCCGGGTCGGTGTTGCCGCGCAAACGCCCGGTTGAGTTCCTCGATTAGCGGCATGAGGTCCGAATCGAACCGCCCAATCTGAATCCCGGCATCGCGCAGACGCAACTCACCGCTACCGCGTATTTGCGGATTCGGATCAAGGATCCCGATGAAGACCTTGCCGATTCGCCGCTCGATCACTCTTTCAGCGCAAGCGATTTTTGGGACGATTTCGACACGTGCATGGCTCCAGCGTGGTGAATAAAGTCGCGCCCGCGAGGGCTTCGTCCGGGAGTTTCTTCTCAAGAAGCGTGAATTCAGCATGCTCGCCGGGAGCAATCTCGCCACGATACGCCTCGCCGATCACCACTCCGTTTCGGGCAACAACCGCTCCAACCTTCGGAGCTACTTTTCCTCCCTCACTTGTGCACTTCCGAGCGAGGTCAATAGCCCGGAGCATCAAGTCCCTATCGCTGAGCATCGATTTTGTCATAGACGGCCTTCCGTACTCGCGGTCGCGTTATGTGATCTGCAATTCCCGGCAGGGCAGGAGTCGGAAAAGGCTATCGCAGCTGCCTCGAACGCAACCGACGTCTCCGCCACCGTAAGCGGTATCCGGTTCACAGTCAAGAAGTTATGCCTCTGACGGGATGATTGCTCCCCGGTTCTTCGCCGACGGCGGGACGATTCCGCGCTCAAGCCGTCCTTCAAGTATTGATCCAGCGCCAGCGGTTCAGTGCCAGAACCGGTGGTTTGTTGACGCTTGTCTCCCAGCACGCAGGTCATTGGCTAGTGCTCATCCCTCCCAGGACTTTCCAGCCGTCCTCTTCTCGAACCCAGGTATGGGTAATCCGCATGGATCGCTGCTTGCCGTCCTTCCATTTCAGGTGTACCGCATAGTGGTTGACCGCCACATTTCCCAGAATCCGGATGCCGGCCCGTTCGATCTCGAAGGCGTATGAGGCCGGCTCGGCGTAGTTCTCTCGGACGTAGCGAGTTCCTTCTTCCTTATCGATGGGTCTCGGCTCGCCAGCAGGCCAGCCTAAGAACTTGTCATGCCAAGTGGCAATGATCTGCTCGTGCTTGGCGTCTCGATTGAACTCCCAGTACGCCTGCTCCATGGCCCAGATTTGCGATTCCGTGGTCGTTGGCTTCGTTCCCGACAGTTTGGCCGACTTGGGGTTGTCATCGGCGCTGAAGGCAAAGTGGACGATCAAAGCCAAGCCAGCGATTGCCAAGAGCGTCGTCAGGATCTTGACCGAAATGTTTCTTTGGACCATCGTTGTCCCTCCGTTGCCTGACTGGCCTTGATTCCTCGAACGCGCCGTCCCAATCGGCGCGGGAAGGCGTCGAGCGACGAAGAACATTCTGACACGCGGAAGACGGAAAGGGAATCCCGCCGCACGCACGGACCGCCCGTGGGCCGACGGGCGTCGGTGAGGATCAGAAGGTCGCCAGGAACGTGACGGTGGCGCGGAGAGGTTGAGGGCGAAGATGGCGGTGGTTGTGTTCGCCACAGTATCATCCTGTCCATCAGCTATGCGCAACCGGTGACGGCGGGCCACTTGGGGACGGTCAACGCCACATTCACTGTCACCCTTTCCGGCCGGACCGGTGGTCGAGTGCCAAAACCGGTGGTTTGATGGTACATCCGAGAAGAGGGATGATTGACGGGACGCCCGCCGAACGATGAGTTCAGCCGCGTATGGCCCACACGCCGACGGTTTGCACCCCAGCAGGTCTCCATCGTCATTACCGTTCACAAAACCCGCCGGGCAGCACGTCGGCTGCGCCGCTCTGTTCGGTCGAACGTCTCATCGCCGGAGGCGAGTTAGGCAGAATTCGAGATTGCACAAGACTGTCTCACTCTCAGGACGACACTGAAGCGACTTTTGAAAGGCCGCAACCGCGGCCTCAAAAAGTTGCTGCTGCATGTATGCGTAGCCAATCTCCGAGTACAGGTATGCGGATGTTTCGGCGCCTACGTCTTGCCTGAGGCATTCACGCAACGTGTCGACAGCATTTTCCCACTGGCGTTTGCTGATGAGGCACCTCGCCAAGATGATCCGCGCCGGTATGCCGACCTGAATATCACGAAGGTCGATCTTACGGAGTAGTTTCATGGCTTCGTCAAGGATGCCTGCGTCGTGCAAGGCCCTGCCGAGCGCTAGGACTACTGACGAATCCCCGCCACACGCAAGAGCGAGTCGATAGCACATCAACGTTTCTGAAAGATCCCCTTCTTTATCCGCGATGTCGCCCCGAAGCCGCCAGATCCTGTTGGTCATTTCCTCGGTTTCATCGAGGTTGTCAAGTATCTCTCGGGCCTCGACGTATTTCCCGATTCGTACGAGCGAAACACATATATTGAAGAGGATCTGCGGGTTTCCTGCGGCCGCGTTCTTTGCTTGGACGAGGTATGAAATCGCTTGTTCATTGTCCCCGTCCGCCGCGGCCAGGTCGGCAAGCATCGTGAGCGCGTCGGCATGGTCTGGCCGTTGGGTTATTATCTGTACGAGACGGCGTCTTGCGTCATCTTGCCTGCCGGCAGCAATCTCAGAGTGCGCTTGACTCATGAGGTAGCGTTCGGGGAGGGCTTCTGCGGTTACCTTTTCCTTGAAGGTCCGCCGATCGTCTCCAGGGACGACGAAGCACAGCTCGCATGGAGAGTCGTGGATCATTTCTCGTAGTCGGTCGAGCACCTGCGAGCACGATGCTGGCCGTTTGAGGGGATCGGCACGAACCATCTCCGTGATGAGATCGCGAGTCCTAGCGATGCCAAAAGCGTCATCGTCAAACTGCCCGAGAACATCCCGAAACACAAGGCCAAGCGAGTACAAGTCCGATAAGACCGTGGCGTTCCCGGATTGCAGTTCCGGAGCCATATAGCCGGGCGTCCCACCAATCCAAATCGGGCCATCCACCAACGATCTAGCGAGCCCGAAGTCTGTGATCTGCGGGCACAACTCTGCCCACATTAGCACGTTTGCTGGTTTGAGATCCCCGTGCACAACTCCGTGTGAATGGATATGATGTAGCCCCTCCGCGAGTTGTCTGCAGACCGCCAGGGCCTCGTCACGACTGAATGAAGACATTCGCTGTCCCAGATTACCACCTGAAACCCACTCCATCACGAGGCACGGTGTAACCTCAAAGACAAATGCCTCTATGGCGCGCACTACGTTTCGATGAGCAGGCAAGCGCACCCAAACCTCAACTTCCTTCCGAAACCGCGCGAAACTCGCAGATGAAGCTAGGAAGGGGCGTTTGAGCCTCTTGAGTGCAAACTCATCGCACCATGTCCGATCGAGGACCTTATAGACCTCTCCGAAACCGCCCAGGAATGGTCCATCTACGACCTTGTAGTCTCCTATCGTCACTGGCGTTCTATTCGTAGGCATTGATGCTAATCAACCACTGCCACGAGGGTTATATTCGCGCAATCACCCAGTAGTACCCGATCTCCGATACCAAGCGCCACGCCCTCAGGACCAATTGAGGACCGTGTCCCACCGGATCTATCGACATGGTATGCCCCGCCTCCAAAGTCAACGTATAACACGGCACCTTCCCGGCAAACAAACAGCCCCTGTTCACGATGTACTCTACGATCCGAAATGATAATGTCGTTTCTCGTTTCGTTCCTACCGACCGCAACGGCGGGTCGACGGAAGGTCAAAGTCTGCTCGTCCACGTCGAGGGATGAAATCCGAAACATCATACAGACATCCCTGTTCGTTATGTCCCCGCCTTCGGTCGTTGATTCTCCTCTTGGCCGAAAGCCATTTCTGAGATACGAAACCAAGTGATTCCGGAAGAGTGACTCGAATGAAACGGTGTCATCGAAGAGATGATAGAGGCAGCCATGCTCCTTTAGCTTTTCCTTAATGGGAGCAATGTCTTGTCCACTATTCTGCCAGAAATAACACATCACCCAAGGTCTCCTGGTTTGCTCATAGCGGTCAAGTGCCCTTTCGAGTTCCTCCAACGTTCCCGAAAGCGCTACGGGGGTCTCCGTGCCAAACCGCTCACGCCATAGCCCTACGTAAATGTCGTAATCTGGCAGTTGTTGGTTGATAACCTGTTGGGGGTATTCGCCAATGCCGGGGTACAAGTCGTCCCAGTTTATGACCTCGATTGTGAGGTCAGACAGGCGTTCGGTAGCGGAATTCAGGTTCTTGGCCACGGTCCCGATGGCAAGCCGCTCGGAAGCGCAGTCGGAAGGAGAGGAAACGAATATCTGGACGATATTTCGTGTTTTCATCTTTCACCGCTCGGCCTATTGGAAGCGTACACGGACTTCTGTGTTAGAGACTTCGCGTTTCTGCTTGCGCATCGATTCGAAGAATTTTTTGCTGCTCGGTGTGAGGTCACCAATGTGTTCATAGTCTCCCGTGCCATCGAGAATGATGGCGTGACGCTGAATGACGTTTTCCCTTTCCCCGTCGTCGCCACCAATCTTGATCGTACCATCCTCCATTATCGGAAACGCCCTGTAGAAAACGTCGTCGCCATGCTTGTGGTAGAAGTAATCCATTTGAGGGAAGTAATAAAGGTCTTTGTGTTCCCCACGCAACGTTTTTTCGCATTCGTGGCAGATGTACGCGAGACGAACAAACCTGTCCCATCCAGAAAAATGGGGAAGTTCACACAGCATGAGGTCAACACAGTTCATCGCACTTACCTTTCTGTTGTCGAGGTTTGCCAGCCATCAGCGTGTGCTGGCATGACGGTTTTTGTGGGCAGCTTCGCAATTCGCTCAAACATCGCTAATCATCGCCGGGTAATTCCGTGTTGAACCCATCTTCTGGGGAATTATCTCGTCTGGTTGGCAACGTTACGCTCCACGTCAGCATGGCACAAGGGAGTGTCAAGACCCAGCGATAACGCACAAGCAGCCGGCTTGGTTGCAGGGCGACGTTCCGGCGATGGTTCGCGTTCCCGCGTCTCGCTGCTCGTGGCCTCCCGCATTCCAGGCGGCAGTCGGGTTTCATTTAACATTCCTTTGCCGGCGCCACGCTCCACGCTACGGCCAGTTTCCCGCCAATCTAGGCGTCGGCTTGTCGAGTGTCAATTAACGACTGAGTTCCGGGGCGCTGCTGCCGCGTCCCGTAAAGGTCACTTTTCCGCCTCAGCCCCTCGGCATACTGCCGACACGGGCTATCTCCTGGTCCGTCAGTGCCAAAAACTCATGGCACAAATCAAAACGCCGGAAAGCCGTGCCTTTGGCCAGTTCTTGGCACAGCCACCACGGACCGCAAGTCGCCTGTCCGCTCAACGAATTCAGCCCTTCAATCGCGACCGACGATTCTACCCACTTCCAAACGGGAAACCACTACCGACGCAGATTTTCGGCGATGTTCGGGCTGCTCGACGGATTTGCTGGCCGGAGCAGGGGCAGCAAGGTCAGCGGGGCGCGCCATCAGGTTGACCATGGTGAAGGACTTTTCTGCCAACATGCGGTCCTGGTCCCAGACTTGAAACTCTAGGTGCCAGGCACGATTTGCCAATCCTCCGCGGCATGATAACTGCCACCTGGGCGGTGGTAATGTCCGCGACACGGCGATCGACTGACTCGGAAGGCGATTTCCAGACAGCCCGACGCCAGGGTGGGCAAGGGACAGGGACATTTTGTCTGGGCAGTGGTCTGGCAGTGGCATACCGTCGAACAGCTCGACTGGTCGAGATGGCCACACCTGCACGCCAGACCCATAAGCGATCGCAGATTGGTGCGAGCGGGTTTGGGACATTTTGTCCTGGCTGTCGTCGGTTCATCGCCCTGGTGGGCCATTGGCCGGTGGGGCGGCGAGTCCTGTACTTGGACAATTTGTCCTAACCTTGGGCAGGGCGCTAGATTCCACGGTCGTCCGTGGAATGTTGCGATGTTTGTCACGCCGCGCCTGCCTGTTCGCTTCAAGCGTGTGGGCAGATGAGGCGATTCATCACGCGAGAAACGGTTCAACACGCTCGCCAATCTAGGTGGGGGTCGGCCGAGTGTCAACCAACGGCGGGGCTTCCCGGGGACCTGTAACGTCAGCAACGGATCGACACCCTCCTGGCGGGCACACCGATCGCCGTAGTCGGTGCATCACGAGATCGCGAGAAGTACGGCAACAAAGTGCTGCGTCCGTATCGCTGCCCATGTGGCCTCAGAATCGTACGCTCCGCCCGGCCCCTACGTCGCGACCAGGGGAAAGGGGTGGCGGTGGCCACACGATCGCCGCCGGACCGCGACAGGTTCAGTGAAAAGAAACGCTGCCCGCACCTTGTTTTCCTGTGCCGACGGGAGTGGTAAGCTAGGGTGAATTGCCGTCGTTGCGACAACGTGACAGCCAGAACACTTGGTCGAGTACGAGCACAATTCGACCAGTTCGGTGCCCGCTGTCGTGCCGTGCGTGACATATTGCAAGTCGCCGTGAAATTGATGAAGGCGTGAGGTGGCGTGTCGCTCGCGAACATCAGATTCTGACCGTCGTTTGACGTGGCTGGCCAACGCGCCAGAATCCGGGTTTCTGCCTGTCGGCAGGCGGGTCGGAGAGCCACGGCGACACGCATTGTGCCCGAACCCTGAGTTGGGAGGTGCCCATGACTACCTGCATTCGGGCCGCGATGACTTCCATCGCGGTCGGCCTTCTCTGTTGGACATCGTACGTCGCCGGAGCCGAGACGCCACCTGTTCAGGTCACGCTCGCCCACGGCAACCTGGCGCAATTGCCGATCGTCGTCTCGGCGCGTGCCAGCGACGCGAGGCGTCAAGTCGCGGCCGAACTGGCCGACTACCTCCGGCGCATGACCGGTGCGGCGTTCGAGGTCACCGCCGGCGACGGGACGCGGGGAATCGTGCTGGGGACGCTGGACGAATTCCCGAATCCCACGCTCTCGCCGCGTCTGGAAATCCGGAATACCTACGACGGCAAGGAAGCTTTCGTGATTCGCACCGAAGCCGATCGGCTGCTGCTGATCGGCAACACGGACGTGGGCGTCTCCCACGCGGCGTTTCGGCTCTTGGAACACCTCGGCTGCCGCTGGTTCTTTCCTGCCAAGGAATGGGAAATCGTCCCTGTCCACACAACGCTGACCGTGGCGATCGACGAGGCGGATCGGCCTGCATTGTTGGCCCGGCGGATTTGGTGGGGCTACGGTTTCTTTGACTGGGATCGCGGTTTGAAGGAATACCAAGCCTGGGCGCGGCATAACCGGATGGCGGCATCGATGACCGTCTCGTGCGGACACGCCTGGCAGACGATCCTCGATGAGAACCGCCAGACCTTCGACGCTCACCCGGAATTCTTAGCTCTGGTGAAAGACAAACGACAGGGGCCACAGTTCTGCGTGAGCCGACCAGAGGTCCGCAAGCTGGCGATCGAGCATGCACTGGGGCACTTCGAGAAGCACCCGGAATCAGACATGGTCTCGCTGGAGACCTCCGATGGCAACGGCCATTGCGAATGCCCGGAATGCCTGCGAATGGGCAGCATATCCGAGCGGGTGTTCGGGCTGGCTAACGAGGCGGCGCGGGTTGTGGCGGCCAAGTACCCGGGCAAGATCCGGGCAACGAACCGCTGGTCAGCGAACACCTGCTGGCGCTGGCTTCGCGCGACCTGGACGAGGCCACACGGATGGCGCAGGATCGGGTTGACATCCGCGCCCGGCTGGATCATCTGAAGCAGTACCAGCACTACGTCCGGCTGCGGTGGGACCACGACCGGGCCAAGGACACGGATCGCAAGCGGGAATTGGCATTGGCCATTCTGACTCATGTCTACCGGACACGCTACACCTACATGAATCACTGGGAAGCAATCCGGCAAGCGTGGACGTCGGCCGTGGCCAAGGAGTTCGATCGGCCGACGTGGAGCTTCCGGGATCCATCGCCGGACAAGCCGTGGAAGGTCGAGACGCCGGTCTCGGCCGACGAGACGGAGCGGGCGTTCCAAGACGACCTCGCGCGGTTCCAGCTGGCGCCGATCGAAGAGCAGGCATTCGTGGACGTAGTTGTCCCCTCCGGCATCGCGACCGAAAAACCGGCGGCCAGCAACCAGCGGTATCAGGGCGGGGCGAAGTACGCGCTGTTCAGCCGTCAGGGTGAACCCCTGGAGCTGACCATCACGACCGGCATCATCGCGTGGTATCGGGATCGCCCGCAGGCCGTTTACACGCTCACGGACGCCAGCGGCCAGCAGCTCGCCAAGGGCCGATTGCCACAAGACGGCAAAGAGCATCCGCTGACATTCCCCGTGCCACGAGTTGGACTGTATTGGTTCGACTTCAACGACCAGGCGGCTGGCTGGGGGTTGGCTGTTGCTGCGGGGCGGCCGGTGTCGTTGGCACTGCGTCGCGGGGCCAACCCAGCGCACATGGGGCACATGCAGCGGATGTTCTTTTTCGTGCCCCAAGGGACGCGGCAGGTGCAGTATTATTGGGACGGGCATCCCCACGAAGTGTACGGCCCGGACGGCAAGTTGGTGGCCAGCATCGAGACCAAGGGTGCGTTCGTCACCGTCCCCGTGCCAACGGAGGCCGACGGCAAAGTTTGGTCGCTGAACAAGCTCTGTCTGGGCCGGCTCTGGTTCTTCAATGTGCCGAACTACTTGGCCGCATCGCCGGATGCGTTGTTGGTGCCACAATCGACCGCCAAGGAGTAATCGCTCATCGTGCCGCAAAGTGGACTGCCGTTCGCTCAAGTGTTCCGGACCGCGAGCGACCAGAAACGAACCAATCATTACGGGGGCAACTATCGCCGACTAAGTGGCGTCACCCGCCCGGCCGCGTTCCGACAGGGCCCTTCTCAGGCACGCTACCCGTCAGCCTCCGTGTGGTCTGCGACATCTGTCCGTATCGAAGGCGCCTGCTGAAGGATCAATCTCGCCATCAGGCCGATCGCAGCCAGAACGCACTGCGGAGTCCAGCAGATGAAGACCGCCATCAGCACCTTGTCGAATTCAAGTCGCGGTTTCAGCGATAAGCCTACAACCACAGCGGCTGCAATCAATAGCACCGTCGTGGGAATTAGGATGAGCACACGCTGCTGCCACGCGAGCCCCAACGGCAGCAAGGCAATCAGCACGAGGACCCAGGGGCCGAGCAAGTAGATCACACCGAGCGATTCTGCCTGACCAGCCAGTGCGTAGCGCGCGGTGGCCGACATCAACGCGACCAGCCCGGTCGCCAGCAGCATGCCTCGC
>JAPLNJ010000684.1 GCA_026692885.1 Planctomycetota bacterium
TAAAGATAATGGCTTCCTGCGGCGACTCGAAGCCGCCCTCTTTAGCCCACGTCGTCACCAATTGCCGGAGTGCCTCCTTCCGGTCTTTGGCGATGGTGAGGCGACCTCGCTGGGCGTAACTTTCGAGCGCGTTTAGAGCGTCGCCACAGCGGATGTCGTGCGCCGCGGCAAGGTCTTCGGGAGCAGCTTTCTGACGTAGGTTTTCCTGCAGGTGCGCGCTCGGCACTTCCTGGGCGATCCGACGAAGTGGTGCCCCGGCGAGAATCGGGGGGAGTTGGGATTCGTCTCCCGTCAAGATTAGCGTCGCCCCGGCCCGTTTGACGTGGTCGATGAGTCGCGCGGCGGAGCTTGTGTCGAGTTGTCCGGCTTCATCGATGATGATCACGGTTCGGTCGTCCAGCTTGGTTGCATTTTCATTGCTGAGTTTGGACTTGCAGGCATCATGTGGTTGGAGGTTTTCCGAAGGACCTTGCCGTGCAGATTCCGGGACGATACCGTCCCAATGGAAGAAGTAACTGGCCAGGGTGCGCGACTCAATTCCAGCCTTAACTGCGAGTTCTTCCTTCGCGGCTCCGGCAACAGCACCGCCGATGACGCGATACCCGGCCTGTTCAAATCCCTCCCGTACTGCCCCCAGTGTGCGGCTTTTTCCGGCGCCGGCCACGCCGGTGAGCACCCGGATAGCGCTATCTGCCGTGAGCAACAGGTTAGCGGCGACGGCCTGCTCGTCACTTAGCGAAGGATTGGCCTCGATGATTTGTTTGGCGGATTGGGCAGAAATGGCGGCTCCCCGATGTTTGCTCAGGGCTTGCACATCCGCGAGAAGCTTCTCTTCGCGACGCCAAATCTGTTGGGTGGTGAATCGCATCTCACCGCGATACGTATCGAGCGCGATGACCTGCTTCGATCGCTCCAAGTCGGTGCAGACCCGTTCGGCCACCATCGTTCCGGAGACTCCTTGGTCCTGTAACGCTTCGCAAACGTGCTGGATGACCTGTCGGGCTGCAAAATGAGACTGCTCACGAGTCAGTTCGCGCAGACCTTGCTGCCAGGCATGGCGATAAGCTTTCTCGAAATCTGCCGGTCTGGACCGGTCCACCAGTCGCTGAGCCTGCTCCTCTCCGAAACCATGCTTGGCGGCCTCCTGCTGCCACTGACGAAAAAGGTCCTCGCGTCGAGGCATGGCGGTCTTGGGCTTCCGCGTGAGCAGGTTGGCTCGCTGGCGGGCTGCCGGCGTGTTGTTGCCGGTTTTCTCCCCGATACCTTCCAACAGTTCGTCGATTTGGCCGCTTCGAGACGACCACTGGGAAAGGAGAGTTGCAGGAACGCCCTTAACCTCGAACCAAGTTGCCGGCTTCTGCTTGGCGTCCAACGGCCGTATAAGTTCCAGGCCCAACCTGCGCTTCAGTTCCGCAGCGAGGTTAGCTCGGAAGACCGGCCCCACGGTCCGCGTCCAGTTCAGAATGGCACGACTATTGATCGTGGCCCACGATCCGTCCGCTCGACAGCAGGCATTGGCGATGAGACAGTGGACGTGACGCTGCGGTTCGGGGAAGTTCCTGGGCACGGTGTGGTGAAACATCGCGACGACGAGTCGGGCTCGCTCCTCGGAGAATCCACCTACGCCGCGGCGTGTCAACCGAACGGACTGTTCGAGCCATGCTAGCGTCTGACGGGCAGCCTGATCGATGGCTTGGTCGATCTCGGAACGAGAATTCGGATTGGCAACCGCCCAGAGCCCTGAGACGGATTTCGGAACGGACAGCGTCAGATCGAACCCGGGCACCCATTCGCGCCGCCGTCGCGATTTCGCGTTTTCCTGTCTTGCCTTTTCGTCATTGACCGGCGCGGTGGCGGACCGCTTGGACCGACGCGGCTTGCGGACCAGTCGTCCACCGCCCACCGGTTTTTCTCCCGACAGCACAGCGACCAGGGCCTCGTAGCCGACAATCCCTTGAAGCCCCAAGACGTTGGCTCCTTCTCCGAACCAAAGGCCGGGGGGTTCTCCGGATCCGGTGTAGTAGTCTCCGCCGGCCAGTGCTGTGAAGTACTCAGCGATTGCGGAGACACTTGCCGGCCCAATCTGGCGGCCCATCACCTTAATCGATGCGACCATGATTGACATTCCTATTTGAGCAGTCTGTTGCGGACGATTTCTTCGGCTGTTTCTGGATCGAGGGCGCCAATACTGGTGAGGAGGATGTAAAGAACACGGGCTTGGTTGGTCTTGAGGGTCGCAATTTCGTCTTCCAGACGGTGAACCGACTGTGCGAGTTCCTCCATTTGGGCAGCATCGGGACCCGGCTTAGCGACAAATAGTCGAGCGGAGATCGCCCCCCGGACCCAATCGCCGCGGGAGATGCCGAAGGGCTTACGCTCCTCGTCGACTCGGCTCAATAGGTCTTCGGGGGCACGGAAACAGATGGGTGTTGTTTTGCGGCGCATGGTCTTGGATGTTTACAAGATGTTTACAGCGGTAACAAATTACGTCGTATGAGCTTCCGTTGGATCGGCGGTGGATCGGTAGCACTTTCGTGCCTGGGTGTGGCATTAAAAAACAAGAGTCTAGTTTTCCTCCGACACGTCGTTTCGTCTGAGCCAGCGACGAATCACCAGGAGGTCACGGAAGACGTGCCCATTCCGTGCCTGTGGTGTCCGGGCCTGGTAGTCGTGCGCCTCATCTTCCCAGCAGTAGGCCAAGAACGCCGCCACCGCCTGGACCACTCGGTCAGGGGCATAGATGGCACCGCGTCTGGGCCTGGACGGTTGGGGGCGATGGGTTCGCATCAATCCTCCTCAGGCAGCATCACGGTGATGACTGGCTCGCCATTATCACCGGGGCCGCAAACGGCTCTTAGCCGCTGCGGCCGAGCCGGCCGCTCGTCATTCTGGACGAGGACCGAGAACGACGCCTCAGACTCATCTAAGTGCATGAGCATGGCACGTCCTAGCATTGTCAGTACGTCCCACAAACGCCCGAATTCGTTTTGGCAGGCGGATGATTTGGGGATGGTGACGCACTGTTCCCAAACGGCTCGCGTCAAGGCCACCGGGTAACAGATTCCATGTTCCCAGGCGAAGGCGGATGCATCCACGAGCACACCTGCGCGAATGGCATCCGCCCGCGTGTAGGCGAAAATCACTTCCATGCTTTCCCTCTGTCATCAAGAAGAGGAACCGGGCCCGGCGGCCCGGCTCCTGCCGTTGCTACTCTTCACCTTCTTGAGCGATCGAGTCCTCTCGATGACTGATCCAGGCTGTCACGTGGGCCAATGCCTCCTTGAGGCTGGCCAAGTCGGACAAGCCGTTGAATGTCGAGCTGTCCTTCCATTCCTCGCCGTCTTTGTAGCGGCGGAGGATGGACACGTTGTGGAAGATTCGGCCTTCGGCAGCCTCCTTTTCCCACACGGCCAGACGAACCGCTCCGACCCGCTTCACGTACGCCGGGTGCGTGCCGTTTTCTTTGTTGTTCATTGCTCTCTTTCCTTTCTTTGTTAAGACTCTGTTGTTCACCCGCCCTGGTTCCGTTTGCATCAGGATGATGCCACGGTGTGCTGGGGCGACAAATCATTACGGTGACGATGGTGGCGCGACCTCAAGCTGAAGTTGGTTCGCACCACCGATGGTCAATGTGAAGGGAACTGGCTTCGCGGTTGGAGCCAGGACCGTAGCTCGATAGGCCGGTTGGATTAGTTGGGTGGCAATCTCGCTGAACCGCGCCGCGAGGTCGCCTACTCTATCGGTGTAAAGAAACTTTCCGCCGGTGCGGTCGGCAGCCCGCTTGAGTGATTCCCCGTCGAGATCGGGCGTAATGAGACCAATGGTCCAAACGGTGATCTGATGCTCCCTGCATCGATCCAGAATCTGGTCCAGAGTGGGGCCGCCACGATTGTCTCTGCCATCAGTGAAAACGACGATAGCTCTGGGGTTCTCTCGTTGGGCCAGATCTCGGACGGCGGCATCGAGCGCGTGGTGTAAGGCGGTGTTCCCTCCGACAACGAATGTGTCCACACGCGAAGCAAGTGCCGTCAGGTTGTTAGTCCACTCGCCGTGGACAGTCACGTCGGTGGCGAAGCTGTATAGCCTGGCCTGAGTCCCCGGCGGCAGCTGCCCCAACATTTGCTTCATTCCTTGGTGCCCCGCCAACTCCGGTGGCCCCTTGGTAGACGTCGAACAGTCGTGCAAAAGAACGACCGACAACGGTTTCGTCGGCGTCGATGTCGTCGAAAGGGCCAAGACTCGGCCTTCGCGTTCGGCGAAGTGAGCTGTCAGATCCTTGGTCTGGAGGCCAGGCAGATGTTCTCCGCGGCCGCTCGCCAAGGTGAAGTCAACGCTCATGACTCGCGGTTCGGAGCAGACGTGAAACGCCACGAAGGCAGCGCGACTACCGGCCGGCACCGCCATCGGCGTCAGGTTCGTCAGGAGTTCCCCAATCTCGCGAAGTTTGGCCTCGGCACCGGTCGAATCCAAGGCGTGCTTCTGCGCCACTTGAAGGGCCTGCTCGTAGTAACCCTTGCGGTCCATGGGCGACAACTGAGGGTTGTCGCCGCACGACAGCAGGACGGAGTGCAGGGTTTCCGCGAGCAGTCGGCTATGGCTCCGCGTGCCTTGAAGGTCGGCCGTCACACGCCGCTCGCGCTGGCTGGTGTCAGCCAGCTGAGATTCAGCGTGGAGCCGGCGAAAAAGAGCGTCAATCAGAGGAAGTGTGATGTTGGCTGACGCGGCAACCTGCCGGGCGCGAACCAGGATGCTGCGGGCCTTGTCTGTGTCCGAGGCTTCGGCCGCTGCCTGCACCAAGTCGAGGCACTCACGGCGTTTGATTGCATCGGTCCAAGTAGCGGATGCGGGCCTAGTACTGCGATCGGCCAGCAGGTCCGCGGCGGATATCCAACGGCCGCTCGATTCCAAGTCGTCGGCTTGGTTCTCGACCGTGCGGCGATCGCGGTCCAGATAGGCTGCCTTCAGTGATGGCACGCTCAGTGCCGCTGAGTGCGCAATGGCCAGAGGAAGGAGAGTGGCAAAGCCGACGGCCACGCCTTGGACGGCAGGACGGCGGATAGCGATCGGAGCGTCAGGATCGGTTTCGATTCTGCTACGCCGAAGCAAACGAGGCTTGCGTGCCAGCCTTCCTGCCATCGACTCGATGGCGACAAGGAGGAACACTGCGCCCAAGACGTGCAAGCTATTCAACCACTGCAACACGTGGAGGCAAAACGCAAGTACGACACAAGCCGACAATAGACGAATGGTTCTGGGCATGGTAGGGACCTCATTGCTACTGGTGGACGTGAAAAACGAGCTGTCCGTTCCGGCCATCGATTCCGAGACGATCGAGAGCCCCCTCGCCGCTCGGAAGGAACAGTTTCTTCAGCGGGTCCCGCAGCGCCTCGGAGAGTCCGTGTGCCAGCGGTGCGGGGAGAAGTTCTTCCACATTGCGGATGCCGTGAATGGTGACTCGCAGAATGTTGACGCCGACCTCCGCGGTGTCTGCAGACGCGACGATCGTGCTCGGACTGCGGTCCGTGATTAGGCGGCGAAGCGAGGTGGCAACATGCGGGGCACAGGGTGGGAGCACGATGATTACCACGCCTTCATCAGATCGGGACCTGCCGCCCCAGGGCGGACCCTGGGTCGCGACTTTGCCCTCCGCAATTCGTTCAGCAATTGCGTCTAATCGTGGGGGATCTGCGCGGGTAATGCGTGCCAGCCCGGCGACGGTCACCGATGCGACGGACGCCTTGATCACGCGGAGCTGTTCTGTGTGAGGCAAAGTTGGAAGGTTCCACAGACTCGGCCAGACCATCTCTAGCGGCTTGACCATGACATGTGGCTCGGTACCTTCACTTGCCACGGGCGGGCAGTGCTGTCGAATGGTCTCGATAATCCATCGGATGTACTGGCGGAGGTGGTTCTGCTCCGCTGCTATGAGCCCGAGAGCTTCACGTATCGCAGACAGCCTGGCCTCGATACCTTGGTGTTGGTCGGCCGCCGCGCGGAGGTCTGTGGCACGATCCTCGAAGTCCGCAAGGAGGGAGTCTGCCGAGGCGGTGAGGCCCCGTACACGGTCAAAGAACCTCTTGCCCTGGAGCAAGTCATGGACGCGGGCGAGTTTCAGTTCTGCGCGTGCCATCTTGCGTTCGACCTCGATGAGATCCTGCTCGAATTCGGCCGTACGACGGCTGAGAGCGTCGCAGATCGCACCCTGGGTAATCAGGCGGTCGACGGCTTCCTCCGGCGACTGCGGCGACAATGCCCAGTGGCTCTCTGCCGCCGAGAGCGGCAGAGACTCGCCGGTGGCCATTTGGGCGACGGGGGCAGCCTGGATCTCCCCGCCTGATTGCGTGATGGCGTTCACTAGGTTTTCAAAACTTTCCTCCATAGCGTTGTCGGCGATCGTCGCAATCTCCTGGCGGGGGAGTTGGTGAACCCGCTCGATGAGCCGGATCCCCTGCACCCTTTGTGGGTCCGGGACTGCGTGATTCAGCAGCGTCTGAAGGGCGGCTGAGTACGCGTCGGCAACGGTCTTGGCAATCACGGTGTGAGGATCCAACGGGGTGAAGTAATCGACTGTGCGCCACGTGATGTTTCCGAAGGGCCCGTTGAGCGAGCGATTTGGCGCAATCCGATTCAGAGCCTCCTGCACCTGCCGGGAAGCCAGAGCTTGTTCATCGAGGAGGACGTGATCATCGCGTTTCCCCTTGTCGCGGCGGAACGGCGGGTACTCGACGAGCGCGAGCGACTTTGTGATCCGAGTGTCCGGGGCCTTGTGAACGACGTTGTCGGCGATTTCTACAATCGCGGCAGCGGCGTTCTTGCCGATTCTGTCGCCGAGCGACAAATAGCTGATCATTCCGGTCACGTCGAAGTTGACATGCACATTCGCCCCCAACGTAGTAGCGAGGGTGTTGGCTAAGTCGTCCCCGATGAGATTCAGGGCCGCGGAGGCCGTCCCTCCGCAGGCCCCGCCAATGAGCCTCACGACAACCTGCTGAACGGTGCCATTGCACGCGATTAGCAGCTCGTCGATCATTTCTCGTTTGGTTCGCTCCCACTCGACCGTCTGGAGTAGGTCGCGCATGGCCTGCGCTCCGATGCCACGGACTTGCCCGAGGCCGTTAGCTGCGTCCATTCCGGCCAACGATTGGACCAAGGCTCGCTGTTCAGGGTCGGCGGTGGCAAATAGCGTATCAGCGGTCTGTCCCGCACCGAGGGCGAATAACTTGACCTTTCTGCACTGTCGTCGGATGACATCTTCATCCGGGAGCTCGTGAGGAACGTCGATGCCCAAGCAGTAGTCCGGATACCACATCCCAACGTGATGCAAAACGACTGCCTTGCTTCCGCCCAGGCTCAACAATACAAGTGCCGAATTGGATGAGCCATTGTGGAATCTGGTGTTGATGTTCGCTTTTCTTGACATAGTTCGGTCTCCTGTCGAGGGGTGCCTGAGGTTGGTTGAAACGCTACGTCGGGACATACGGAACAAACACATCACCGAATGCGGCAAACGCTGCCGCGAAGTCAGAATTCCGATCGGATGGTGCCAGGGCGACTATCATCACCGGATGCGGCAATAGCACGACTTCCGGTTCATTGGCCCGGCAGGAGCGGACACTGATGAGGCTGCGCAGATCGCCGTGCTGCCCTGGGTTGATGAAGGCTTTGCCCTTCCAGACTCGGCCGTCCGCGAGACCATCATCTTCGGCGGTAAATCGAACGGCAGCCGGTATATCCGTGTGGTTGTTCGCCGCGCAGGGGTCGATATCGATGGTGTCGAGGAACTGGCTGGCGGCAGCAACGATCTCCGGCGGGGTCAGCCACTCGTTATGCCGAGCGACTGTGACTCGGGCCGAGTCTCTTGTGATGTCCGGCTTAACCTGCGTCTCAGCGGCCGCAATCACCTTGAGGGCTCGTGTCATTGTGTACGTATTGAGCAGGTCATGGTCGCTTAGATCCGACACGCGTGTCGGATCCGTGGAGGCGAGTTCGCGTCGAGCCTCCTCCAGAAGGGGGCGGCTGGAGCGATCCAGCAGCATATAGCGTTGTGCGGTGCGCTCCGTGAGGCCGGTGGCTTCGGTGAAGTTTTCCCTTAGCCAAGCTCCGAATTGACCCGGTGCGACTAAGCTCTTTGCCGCGTTCAAGTACTTGCCGGCTTCGATAGCGTGCAGGACTGCGCTGGCCGCCGATTCGCGGCAGGCAAGGTGGGCACGCTCGATTTCGGAACGCAGCTCGGCGATCGCCTTTCCCCCTACGTTCCGTTGGACAGTTGCTCTTGGGGCTTGAATACTCTGGGCGGCGGGGAGCGTCAGTTCTCCCTGCTCCGGCTTTGCAGTAATTCTGCGCGGCGGGGATTTTGGTGCATGCTTTTGGTTTTCGCGGTCGGCCATGTGTACTCTCCTTTGGATAGGCCAGATTCTGGGGGTGACGAGCAAGACGGGATGAACCGCGTCTGCGACGACTCGAATTCACGGGCCAAGATGCTGTGGGGGCGGGATGCCGGGAGACTCAAGGGAGGAATTCCAGCAACTGGTGGATTCAAAGAGAATCCCGGTCCCGGCGACGAGATGGTGGCAAGGCGGACGTTATCGGGGACTACCCTGCAGGGTGCCACGTCGCAGTGGGAAGGGACGTGAGGTCGATCTGGCTCGATGTCTTTACTTGCCAGCCTGCAGAAAAGGTCCACCACGCCGAACGAGAAATGGACCCTCACCAAGAAGATCGAAAGCCGTCGCGATTCAAGCAACCGCCAGCAACAGCGACGTGAGTGTCGGCAAGAATGAGAGACAGAATGAAGCTGCATCGTGAGGGCCGCCTTCGATAGACAGTCCCCCGATGGATAGTCCCAACACCGGATAGTTTCGCCATGATTATGTTAGCAGCGTATCGCAGATCGGGCAAGCTGCAGTTGCGGCATGCGACTGCAGATTGTCACCCCGTTCCTGGTGCAAGAACGGTTTGAGATTTGAGTCGCGAGGGAGCTCCCACCGATCCTGCCACGCGGTTGCCATGCAAGCGAAACATAGGATCAATACAAATACCGCGTCCGGCTGAAGAGTGCGTCGAAAGCAATTCGCATTGGAAGCGAGGCGAGTTCGAAACTGAAAAACCGAAAAAAAGTTTTGCCTTGCCGATTTGCGGCGGGATTTCTTGTCACTTCGTACTGAATCAACGCGGGCCATCCGTGCGTTCGTAATAATTCTGTGTGCCTAGCCGGAGCGATACTGCGTAGGTTTTTGGCTCGGTGAATTCCCACGAGCTGACGATGGTACGTCTCTACGACTTGTGGTCGTCTCGATTGCCCGCTGCATGTTCTTGACGGAAGCTGTCCGAGAATGTCATTCCCAGCCAGGTGAAGATGTAGTCCGATATCGAAGACGCCAGCGGAATCTCCGGGTTGTTCGTATGGCCGTTCGGCTCGAACCGCGTGTGCTCGAACTTTCGGGCGAGTGCTTCCACCGGGACACCGTACTGCAAGGCAAGCGAGGTCAGAACAGCAATCGTGTCGACGAGTCCGCTGATCGTGGAGCCTTGCTTCGCCATCTTGATGAACACCTCCCCAGGCGTTCCGTCTTCGTGCAATCCGACGGTGACGTAGCCTTCGTGGCCAGAGATAGAGAATTTGTGCGTGATCGACCGCCGGGTATCGGGCAGTCGCCTGCGGTGCGGCACGCCACGGGCTTGCTGAAGTTCCGTACGCAGACGGCCCACTTCGAGACTCAGTTCCTCGAACGGAATATCGGCTTGCAAGGCCTCGTGCTGTGTGCTGTCAGGGGTATCCATAGAGATCCTCTTCTTGAGTTGAAAACACGTCAGGGGCCAGTCCGTTATGGGCTGGCCCAAGCATCACGTGCTACGCAAGCACCACTACACTCGCCGGGAGTCGCCGTGGCGGCGACCGAGGGAGTGTGGTGTGGTGTATTCATACCTTCTTGTGTCGAATGAATGACTCGCATTGGTTGTTATGGAGGTCTCGGGCCGAACTGTCTCGCAAACTCTGGTGTTCCGTAGGCCGTGGGATTGGCGCAGGGGCGTCTGCGTTGACCGAGATTTGCCGCGTCTTCATTGGGGTCGCTCCTGCAATGTCGAGGCAGGATCGATTTCGGCCGATTGCTGCCTCCACCACGGTGGGGCAATGCGTTCGGTGGAAGTGGAGGGAACTTGGCACCGAGGGCATATACCGTGTTTGCGGGGCGCAAACCATTTCGCTCCGCAAAAATTGCACACGAAGTACCATGGCGGCCTGCTTATGGTGTGTTTCATTGGTTCAATTCTCCGCGGAAGGTTGCGCTCGCTTGCGGTACTGAGCGGTGTTGAGAGGCTGCGGCGGCGTGGCCGGCTGAAGCCGTCCCGGTCGGACTGGACGGTTAGTTGTTGGCCGAGGAAGCCAACGCGACAAAAAACCGGTAAGAGAGTGGGACAACAAACGAAGCATCTTGAGGGCCGCCTTATTTCGGCAGTCCCCCGATGGATGGTCCCAACACCGGAGAGAGTTTCGCCGTCATCATCTTACCGGGCTGTATACCCGCGGCAAGCGAAATCTCTAGAGGTTGATTGCCCGCGATGATTTTGCCCTTCGTAGACAGTCGCTTGGTGAGTCGTCGTTTCGGGAAGATTGTTGCCGTCTGCGGTTATCGTCGCGGCGGTCTGCCACGCAACCACTACGTCATTGCAGCATACAGGTCCAACAACTGGACACTATGCTGCCGGACATCGCGGAGGACATTAGCAGCGCCTGGGAAACGGCGGAGACCAGCCGCCGTTTCCGCTTGGGTTCATCGCTTTGTTAGCACGCCCCATCTCCGCCAATTCATCCAAACGTACCCTTGAGAAAGCAATCAGTACAGAGTGGTCCACTTTGTTGCCCCGACTCTGCGTCGATTACTACTCCCGATCGTTGACCGGGCTCCATGGCACGACCGCATTTCCGACATCTTCTCTCCGGCTCCGGCGTTACTTTACGCTTACAGTCGCCGCACACCGTCATCAGGTCGCCCTCATCTACATCAAAGACCGCACTTGGGGCCACGGACTCTTGCAGATCACGTAAGCATCGAGGACAGCGATTATTTCCAACCGTTCTCACCCCAGGCAACCATATGCCACCTGTCCCAACGCTAAGGCTAAGGGCCATAGAAGCAAAGATCGGAAGCGTTTCGGTGAACCTGTCGGCGGGGGCCTCGCAGATCATCTGAAGAAAGATAGTCCGTCGCCTTCCGAACAGCATGTTCAAGTTCAATTCCTCCATGGTGCCAGCTTGCCCCTGGTAGGTGTAACGGATCCATGCGGCCGGACGGCCTAAGAACCGAGTTTGCTCTGCGGTTCTCACTTGCAAGCCTCGAAACATTTGGCGGAGGTCGGAGACGGCCTTTGCCATATACGACGGAAGACTGCCGGCCTCGGAGACTGCGGAGAGATGAACGAGGAAACCTGGCCGTCCGCCAGTTCCTCGCGGTCCGCCCAATCCGACAACCTTCCACCAAGGCGGAGCGTCTTGGTTCTCGAAAACGATCTCCCAATCGGTCGGGTATTTCAACGAGACGTTGTACCGTTCGTTGTTGTATTCCTTTGGTGTTTGGCTGAAGTCTGGACGTACCACTCGAAGACGAAGGTGGGCGGGTTTGCTATAGGCGATTTTCACCTCAGCTTGCCTGCGAACTTCAACTTCAAAAAGCGGTGATTTCGCTCCGAGCCCGAGAAATCCTTTTCGGGCCGGCTCTACGAGATGGATTCGGGACACGCTCTCGCTCGCAGTCATCCCAGTCTGGGCTACCGATTTCGCTTCGTCCTCGGAAGGGGCACGCACATGAACGGTACGGGAGAGTGAGTCCGAAAGCTCCCTCCTCTCGACGACGTCGACCCCTGGTGGGACTTTGGCTTCCGCGTTCGTCCAAGCGTCTGTTAGAGTCTCAGCACGTTCTTGGATTGTCTGCGGTCGGTGTGATCCCTCCTCCAGTACCTCTTCCGCAACGGGGAAGCAGGCGTCAGGAATCTGATTCCACGCCGTGCTACGGGCGGCTGTCAGTGTCTGTCCCTTGGCTTCGACCATGTTGGCTGTCACTGTCGCCTCCTCCTTTCTCGTGCCAACGATACTAATTATCACCGGCACCCCCCCCGGTAGCCAGAGTATCAGCGTGGTTATCGGGGGATTTGGTAAATTTACCACCGGAGTCGCAACCCGGTAGCGGGAGCCTTTGGATGCCGGTGATAACGCACAAAATACCGGGCTGCCCGACAGATCGGGGGCTTCTTTCCCGGCCTGTTCCAACATTGGTTCCTTTGTGGGCGCCGCGTCCATCTGCTTTCCCGTCAGCCAGCGGCATACCCCGCTTCACGTCGGTGCGCAGCTTACCGCGCAGGCAATGGGCTGGCAAGCCTTTGCGTTGATTTTCAGTCGACTGGGTACACGCGTGATGCGGCTGGATCCGGCGGCCGGACCACCGCCTTCCTGTCGACATCGTTGGCGTCGGTGCCAGACGTTGCCCTTGCAGGCAACTGACGCCTTGTCCGCCCCAGGCTTGAAGCCAAGGGCAGCTCCGGCAAATTAGGGCCGAACCGATCTGGATGAGCAGTTGTCGCCCAGCGAAGCAACAACCACGCGGATTCCCCCCGTTCGACAAAACCCTACGCTCTTCTTCCCCGGCCAAACTGTTCGCCGAAAGGGTTTGTTCAGCCGAAGCTTGTGGAGCAACGCTGGAAGTCGTTGGTGCTGGTTTCAGTTGGATAGGCAGTTGACCAGATTCCCGTGGCTGCGGCCGAATCTTTTGTTCCAGCGATTGGCAGCCGTCGAGAGTCGCGAGCACAGTCAACTTGGTTTGTCATCATCGAGCCATGCCCAGTCTGAGGGCCTGTCTTGAAGATTTCGGGGACTCGGCACGCCGCCACCCACTCGCCAGTCTCGGCTTCTTGAACCAGGCTGTTGGCGTCGATCTCGCCAGCAGCTGCTTTCAAACGCAGCTGCGAAACGGAGAACGGTCCAAGCAGCTGCCCACTCTGCTGAACAAACCACCGATTCATCGTTTTGCCCTTCGGTCCGAGATAGAGTTTCGAGTGGCCGGAGGTCTTCCCCGTACGGTATGCCTCAAATGATCAAACGGTACTCTGGTCGCTGGTCACCAACAGAAGTCGGTGGACTCGCAATCGCTCACGCGACCACTCGTTGCGTGGTCCTCGATGCTTGCCAGACGCTGTTGATATCCCATGCGATGTCCGGCAGAATTGTGTCCAAGTGCGAAATCCAGATATCACGTTCGGCGACCGCGGCCTGACGGGGATCACTTTCAGCTAGGAATCTGCCTGCATCATTTGGCTTACCTTCCATGCCCGCCCGGGAGGCTAGGAACGGCGTCTGGAACCGGTACCCAGCCAATGACGCAGGCCCCACGGGGAAAGCGGCGAGGAGCGGTGCGCCGCCGAAGGAGCCGAAGCATGCGAAGGCCCCAACGCGAGGAATCGCGTTGACAACTCCCTCGGCCTCGCCCTCACTTGCCCTCGGTTCTTGGTTGTTGAGGTCGCTGATTAACATCAGCACATCCAACGCCGTGACCTGGTCGTCCCCGTTCACGTCGACGTGGGGCGGAGGGACAGAGGGGGCACGAGGCCGCGGCACGAACCCGGAACCGTACTCGTTGATGTAGACAATGACCGTCAAGACATCCAGAGGCTGGATCAACCCGTCGCCAGTAACATCATCCGGGTTCACCGAGTTCTGCCAAAAACCGTGGCACTGGACGTTGATGGTGAACGTCTGCGGCGCTGAGGTGTCCACGCCGCCGTTGGCAATGCCGCCGTCGTCGTGCAGGCGTACGGTCACCGTCGCCGAACCGCTGGCATTGGCTGCTGGCGTGTAGCTCAGCGTGCCATTGGCAAGAATCGCCGGTTGCACGGAGAACAGTCCATTGTTGTCGTTGCTCACCCAGAAGGTGAGCGTCTGGCTGGATTCATCGGTTGGACCGGGAGAAACCGCCGTCGCCCAGTCAGGCACTGTCTGCGCACCCGCGTTTGCGTTGACCGTCTGATTTGCCCCCTTGTTGGTGAAGGATGGCGTGTCGTTGACCGAACTAACGTTGACGGTCATCGTTTTCGGCGTGGAATCGAGGTCTGCTCCGCCGTTCGTTGTACCGCCGTCGTCCTGCACCTGGAACGTAAAGCTGGCGTATAGGTTGCCCGTGGCGTCGGCCGCCGGGGTGAACACCAACTTGCCGCCATGGATGTCGGACACGCTGATGAATTGTCCCGTTGTGACGACCGCTCCATTGTTGGTCAGGCTGCCAGTACCGGGAGTGCTCGTGATCTTCACCGCCAGAAAGTCGTTGGGCGGCGTGTCGTTGGGGTCGCTAAAGCCGAAGTCGGACCCAGTGAACACATGGGCCGTATCCTCCAAGGTCGTGACCGTGTTGCTGGTGCCCACCGGCGATCTGTTCGGCGGGTCGACGGTACCCTGAATGACCAGCCCTCCGGCCGCGCTGTGGTTCGACAGAAAGAAAAGCCCAGTCGAGAAAGGCGCATCGAACCCATAGAAGCGAATACCGTAGTACGGAAGTACGGAAGATGCGAGAAGCCCATTTGGAAAGTCATGCTGACGTCATAACCTGGGACTTGCGTATAACTACTGCTGTAGCCGTCCACGCTGTCTCGGAGCTCATAGCCCCTTGGGCCGTAGTTCGCTGAACCAATATGGTAGCTGAGAGCCGTGATGCTCACGGTGTAGCCTGCATCGGGCGTCACCAATATCTCATAGTAAAAGTCCTTGCCCGGGAAGACGGAGGAGTAGGGAGACCAACCCGATGAGCAAATCGAATTGGGGCGGGCCGCGGGGTTAACGCCTACGCGCCTGATGCTAGCTGTAATGTGCGAAGCAATCGTCACAGGCACATTGTCGCCTTCCTCGGTACCGGGCTGTCGCGAGAAATTGTACGAGACCAGGTTCGACAACAGCATGCGCGACTCAAGTTGTTCTGGCATGAGCCTTCTGCGGCGAATCTCACGCCGAGAACACCTGGCTGTTGATCTAGTCGACCGGCGGATGGATCGATGAATACTTCCGGGGGTTTGTGGAGTCAACATGACAATGTTCCTTTTCCATGGGTGAATTCGTCACGAGCATTGGCAGTTCATGCCGCTAACTGGCGGCCAATCCGCGGTCCACAACAGGGATCAGCGGAACTTTCCCTCAACATTAGCGTGGCTCCATCATCGCTGCTTCCGCCGCGATTTCGACGCGCTCAAAACATCGCTCTGGCGACTAGCCGAAACCAGTAATCTGCGTCAAACACGTCCCGCCCCGGCAGCAAGCCGTTGCCAGACACTGCCGATGTCCCCCGCGATGTCCGGTAGGATGGCATCTAATTCAGATCCCCCGATATCCCCTTCTGCGATGGCTGCTTCCTGCTGATCGTAATCAGACCGAAAGCTATCTAAACTAGCTGGATTGACCTCTGTAGCCACTAATGCGGCCACAAATGACGTCGGCAGCCGGGGGGGAGCCAGTGACGCAGACCCAATAG
>JAPLNJ010000685.1 GCA_026692885.1 Planctomycetota bacterium
TTACCGGCCGCACGGATGCGTTGGGCGGAACGGAAACCTGGGCGTACGACGGACGCGGTAACACGATTGCATACACCGACGCGCGCGGTTACTCGACCGCCTACGCCTACGATTCGCGGAACCGGCTGGTGCAGCGTACGAATCCCCAGGGTGGCGTCCTGGAGTACCAGTACGACCTATTCGGCAACCAAACGGCCTTCACCGACGAACTGGGCAATATTACTCAGACCACGTACGACGCATTGAATCGCGTGACGGCGGTCCGCGATCCGTTGGGTGGCGAAACCACCCTCGCTTTCAATGCCGTGGGCAACGTGGTCCGCAGCACGGATGCGATCGGCAGAAACACCCGCTACGACTACGACCTGTTTCAGCAGCTCGTGGCTGTGACCGATCCGGTCGCCAGCGTTACCCGGTTCACGTACGACCTTGTGGGCAATCAAACCTCGGTCACCGACCCACTGGGGAACGTGACTCAATTCTTCTACGACAATCTGGACCGGGTCACGCAACGCGTGGATCCGTTGGGACAGGCGGCGACATTCACCTACGACGCCGTCAGTAACTTGGTGGCGACGACCGATCGCAACGGGCGGCAACGGACCTTCACCTACGACCCTCTCGACCGTCTGACCGCCGAAACGTGGCTCGACGGCACCACCTCGGTTCGCAACCTGCAGTACGCCTACGACGCCGTGGGCAATCTACTGTCGGCCAGCGATCCGGACAGCGTCTACGCCTACGGCTACGATGCGCTCGACCGACCGATTTCCGTGGACAACGGCGGCACACCCGGTGCGCCGCAGATGGTCTTGTCGTACGCCTACGATCGAATGGGCAACGTGATCTCGACCAGCGACGACCGGGGCGTCCGAGTGAACTCACAGTACGATCCGCGGAATCTGTTGGCGAGCCGCACGTGGCAAAGCGGAGGACTCAGCGAGGCCCGCGTCGACTTTGGCTACAGCGTCCGCGGCCAGCAGACGGAGATCCAGCAGTTTGCTGATATCGCCGGAACGACGGCGGTCGGTCAGACGACGCTGGCCTACGACGCCCTCGGGCGGCTCACGGACCTGACGCACCGCAACGCCGTGGATGCGGTGTTGGCCGACTACGATTACGCCTTCGATCTGGCCGATCAGTTGGTGCGGCAGGTGATCAACGGCCAGACATCGGACTACACCTACGACCGAGTCGGTCAATTGATTGGCGCCGAGCATCCGACGCAGGCGGACGAAGCGTACACCTACGATGCCAACGGCAACCGTGTCGGCGCCGGTTACACGGTCGGACCGAACAATCAGATTCTGGCCGACGACACCTACGACTACCGTTACGATGCGGAAGGCAATCGGGTCCGCCAGGCCGAACGGGCCACCGGCGCGGTGACCGAGTACACCTACGACTTCCGTAACCGGCTGACGAGCGTGGTGGAGCGGAACGTCACGGGTGTGGTGATCAAGGATGTGCAGTTCGTTTACGACGTCTTCGATCGGCGGATCGTCAAGACGGTAGACATCGACGGCGTGGGATCACAGCCTGCCGAGACGACCCGGTTCGTCTACGACGGCCTGCACGTCTGGGCCGACTTCGATCAAGCTGGTCAAGTCACTGCCCGCTATTTGTATGGCGACGGCCTCGACCAGATCTTGGCTCGTTATCAGCCGGGTGTTGGTACGGCCTGGTACCTGGCGGATCATTTAGGCACGGTTCGGGACATCGTCGATACCGCGGGCGTGGTGATCGATCACATCGATTACGACAGTTTCGGCCAGATCGTCTTGGAGACGAATCCCGCGCAAGGCGACCGGTTCAAGATCACCGGTCGCGAATGGGACGTAGAGACGGGCCTGTACTACTATCGCGCCCGCTACTTTGATCCGCGTCAGGGCCGCTTCGTGAGTGCCGATCCATTAGGTTTTGCGGCCGGCGACGTCAACCTCTATCGCTACGTAGGCAACGCTCCGGTAATCTTGCGCGATCCCTTGGGCCTGGAGCCGATCGGCTACAGCGTGATATTGCAGCAGGACATGGCGGTTGGCGGGGCTGCGGTTGGCGCCGTGATGGGCTACGTGTGCAGTTATCTCGAAGAGTGGTGTCAATCCGGGGACGCCACGCGAGCGACGGCGAGCGGAAACCTCGGCATGCTGCAAGGCGCCGCATTAGGCGCGAGTCTGGGCTACGCCGCCGGATCGGCGTCGGCCCTCTCGAAGCTAGTCGCCACCTCTGCCGGCGGCGCCTTTGGCGGGTTATACTTAGGCACGATCCCGGCGGACCTGAGCGTAGCCGGCATCCGGGTCGGTTGTCTGGTCGCCGGCATATTAGTCGGCGTCGCCCAACGCCCCGGCGGCCTTCGAGCTTCCCTGCGCCCCGGCGGCCTCCGATCCCTCGGTCGTGGAATTTGGGAGTTTCTCGGCGATGAACGTGGTTCGGTGCCGATCGGTGAGGGAAGCAGCCCTCATACACCGGTTCGAATCGAGGGCAATCGGGTTTATGCCTTAGTTGAGTCAACTGCGGGGACTGGCCCGCGTCGCTGGGTTCGGATGAATCCTTCGACAACGTCACAAAACGCCACGAGGCTTGGAGTTGTACGGAGCAACACCAGTGATTGGCGTTCGTTGCGGAACGTCTGGGATAACTCTGGGGCAGGCGATATACTGAGTCCGGCGAATCGTCAGCGTATTGCGGATGGTATTGTGCCGGAGGTGGATTCCCATTGGATTCGTTGGTTCCCCGGTGATAGTGGTCTCATCGGCGAGCCAATTCCGATGCATCACATTCAAGGGACGTCTATTTCTGTGCCGCTTCCCGCTTCAAGGCACTTGGACGCACACATGCCGGGCGGATATCGCTACAACCCGGGCGGCCCGGGCATGTCAGGGTGACGACAATGGAAAGACATATAAGCCCAGAACATCCAAAATGTTCCCTGTACTTCTTCATCTACGGGCCGTTACGGCACGAGGTCGCGGAAGCGTTCGAGCGACTGTTGGGCTCGATTGCCGAGCGACGTCGATGGGTCGTTGATGCCCCGCAACTCATCGATCGCATAGATGAGTATCCGGGGCGAGCGCCGGAAGAACAGGTCATCCACACTTTTGGCGGCGTCCTGCAAATGTACAGTGCGTTGCCTCCGTGGGGTCAGCGATTGCCGAAGGAGCTGGACGGACTCCACTATGAGGAAGTTGCGTTGATCGTCGAGGAGTTGTGCGGTCTGTCAAGGGAGTGGGATTGCCAGTTCGTGCTGAAACTCGATGACGCTCATGTGGGATTCATCAGGAGCGGGATTCCCGATCGTTCCATTCAACTTGGGCTGCTTGAGGAGTGGCGCGCGGCGCTCGATTTGCGAAACGGATAGACAGGAGTGGTTCTGCTTACTCGCAAGCAGTGAAACCGCCGACGGACGTTAGCTTTGCCGTGACGCGTTCCTTGGATTGATGCACCGTTCACCGCACGGCCAACAAGTTGGCCCACGCGGTTGCCGTCGGTGAAACGTATCGGCTCAGCGGAGCCCGATGGCATTCCAGTCCCAACGGGACGACCCTATGCCAGCCAAGGCCAACGGCCTGGGGGGGGGAGCCAACAAGCCTCGACATTCAGGCCCGAAGGGCCGGCACTAAATTGGTGGCCGCGAATCGCTTGAACGACCCTTGCGAACGCGAATTAGGTCCGCCCCGTTGGGGCTTCGTGTGCTGCGGCGTGACCGTCACCCAGGCCGATGGCCTGGGCTGGCATAGGGATGCCACGTTGTGGCGAAAGAAATCAAAGACCAGGAACGAATCACACACGGTCACCAAGAAAACGTCTTTGCAAATTCTGGCGGCTGAAAATAGGGACGGAAAAGCTATCGGAGCGTCTGGTGGCGAATCAATGAATTGTTCGGAAGAAAGGGAGGGTGGAAGACCATGTCACAATCGCTCGCAAGAGTCCTCGTCCATATCGTGTACAGCACAAAAGGGCGTCGTCCTTGGCTGACAGACGAAGGGATTCGCCAGCAGCTCTACGCCTACAAAGCAACGATTCTCCGGGACAATGTCGATTCTCCCGCGTTGATCATCGGCGGGGACGCAGAACACATTCATGCCCTGTGTCTGTTGTCTCGCAAGTTCGCCATCAAGGACGTCATCGAAGAAGCCAAAACGGAGACGACCAAATGGCTCAAGAAGCAGGGACGCCATTACGCGGATTTTCATTGGCAATTGGGATATGGTATCTTCTCCGTGAGCGAATCGAACGTGGAGCAGGTGAGAACATACATTGCCAATCAGGCGGAACATCACAAGAAGATGTCGTTTCAGGACGAATTCCGAGCCATTTGCCGAAAACACGGAATTGTCCTTGATGAAAGGTATGCGTGGGATTGAGCGTTTGGTGAAGCCTCTTGGTGACACCCATCAATTGAGACTCCCCGCATGTCTGGTAACGCGGCAGGGAGACGGTCAGGTAAGTATTGGACTCGACGGCGTGTGACGGGAGAGGAAAATAGGTCGGCAGGGAATGGCAACCGCTGCACGCGACATCTCGGGGTTGCGGCCAGGTACGCCCCAACCCGCGGCAGGCAGCCAAGCAGGAGGAACGCAGGAAGATGGGCAGCGGCGGGGAGCGGGCCGGCGTCAGGCAAAGGCGGTGCGGCTGTGGGACAGCCCATGCAACCCGGTGACATTGAAGTTGCGCAGCGTCTCCGCCGAGCTTACTCGGTGGGACGACGATTCTGCACTACGTCGGGGAAACCCCGGAAAACCCGCCCCCAACGAGCTCGTAGGATGGACTTCCCAGTCCGTCGCGGAAAACGGACCGGTTGGACTGTGAGCGGCAAGGCGCTAGCCGCCGGTGGCGTTCGGAACCGGCGGCTAGCGCCTTGCCGCTCACTCAGCGCGCCCCCAACGCGGAGCGAAAACCTGTGGATCGGGATCAGGACGTTGTCTTGATCTGTCATGTGCCCTTTCGGGGCAAGCAGCGAAACAGGCTCTCGCCCGTGCCAATTTCCCATGTCAACCCCAACTTTGCCTCGCCCTACCCCCAACCCGAGTCAGGCAGTCGAGCAGGAGGAACGTCGGAAGACGGGCAGAGCCAGCCCAACTGCCCACGCAGCGTTCGACGAGCGAGATGCGGGCACCGCGCTGGCTGTAGTCCAAGAGCAGCTCGCGGTCCGCCAGTCCCGCCTGTTGGCCCCGTCGATGAAGTTTCGACAAACAGTGCTGACTTCCATAACGCCCCTTAAAGGGTTGGCCATGCAAGAGTGCCATAGCAGGGACGCCATCGACTCCCCCCTCCAGGTCGGGCGAGGCGAACGACAGCCGTCACCCGGCCGCCGCCAAATGACCTTTCATATTTCACACGCCAGATCGGCTGCTCGAATGCGTGGCCTTGTTCGCCGTTAGTCTACGGTGACGCTAGCCAACCTCCAAAATACTGCGTCAGAGAGAATACGAATTCCGTAGGTCCTCGCCTTTTTCGCTTTGCCGGACTGCGTGTCTGGATCGGCAACCACCAGAATATCGAGCTTTTTCGTGACGCCGGTAGCAACGGTCAGCCCCGCCTGCGCTGCAAGTTTCTCGGCAAGCTCTCTCGTTATGGGCTGCCCGCCAATCGTCGATTGAAGTTCGCCGGTGAAGCACACCCGCTGCCCGTGAAGCTCGCTTGTATCTTGATGCGAGACGGACGCACGGTGTGTGGTCGCCAATTGGGCAGCGGCCGATTCGAGTACGGTGTCCAGCATCGAATCATCTTGCCCCAGCAGTCTTGTAACGAGGTGTAGATCACGGCGCTCTGACTCCGTGACAACACCATCGGCCAGCGCGGTTAGGGCAAGATTCTGAACGTACTGAGTATGGGCCGCCGACAATTGCGATGGCGACAATTGCCAATTCAACGCTGCATCAACAAGTGCATCTTCTTCACTCTCGTCAATAGTCCGATCTTCGAGCACGCGATCCAGGAGCGTTAAGTACGCCAGGACGTTTGGCGTCTCCGCCTCAACGTCGTGATGAATCTGGCTTGCGATGCGCTGAAGAAAACGCGGCGGTTGCTCGCGTGCCTCGCGCGCGTGTTCACGTCGATAACACGGCGTTTTCAATGCGGGAACCAACGGCCATTGCACATTTCCGAGGCGAAAAGTATCCAGCAACGACGGATCATCGGAGCAAAGGAATGCGACAATGCTCGCAGTTGCGCGGGCGTCCGACAGGGCGCGATGAGGCATTCCAGGGAAGCATATCCCCAATTCGTCGCAGCACGCCAGAAGATTGTTTCGCCCAAACAACTGGCAAGTGCAAAGCAGGGGGATTGTCGGTATTGAGACGCCAAGTCGTTCGAATTCTTTGACCAAGAAATTCTTGTCGAAGCTAACGTTGTGTCCGGCCAACGCGCTGGCAGAGGCCAGGAGTTCCAGGACATCGCCCGCAACATCGGCAAAGGTGGGCGCCCGCAACACGTCTGCGGCGCAGATTTGGTGAATCGACGACGGACCGATGTCGCGATTTGGATTGACGAGCGTTTCGTATTCGGTCTCGATCATTCCATCCGGCGACATGACCACAATTGCAATTTCGACCACTCGGTCGTGTCGCCATGGTGAGAGCCCCGTGGTCTCGACGTCGATGACAGCAATGTGATCCATGTACGTTGTCCCTGTTCTTCCGCGCTATCCTTGGATCTGCTTCTCGACCTCCCGTTGAAGCGCGACGGACAAAAGGGCGAGTCCGCCGAGTTCATCTGGGCCACACCACTCTTTGTCCCTTCGCAGTATCATGTAATCGATGAAATCGCAAAAGTCCTGACTCTCTATGACCTTGCCTATCCTACCAATGGACTCCGGGCGCAAGTTGATGAATCTCCACGCTTGGCCCTCGTCCAACTTGGCGATCATGGTTTCGATTACGGTCCTCCACGACTCCACGTTCGCTTTGAATCGCTTCTCGATCTCTGAGTCTTCCTTGAACTTGGGGATCTTGACGGACGGGTCTGTCCGCCGCCGACAGCGTGCCGGCAGGTCGGCGTCTTCTGTGAAGCGAACGGCCAGCCTGTGTGCTGCGATGACTACCCGGTCATCTGTCGCTGATAAAACCGCTTCGCGTTGGGACCGAGTTTGTTGAACGTCCGCGTCTTGGAACAGGTCATGTGCATACATGGATCTGCGTTCTCGCTTGTTTGAGGCCGGATTTGTCATGTTGGGTGGCATGCGCTGGGCCTCTCCATTCGGCGTGATTGGCTCGGCGAACACGCATCACCCGGTGGCGGCCGAGTGACCATCCATGTGATTTCGCCCCGATGCCGCCACTCGGGTGCATGCGTTGGTTAGGGCACCTGCTCGTCCGATTTACCGACGGGCGGCGATGCCATTGATGTCACAGTAAAGGATCCATGCACGCTGGCTCGGCTATTTGCGCTCATTGCGTGAGCCTCCTTCACGAGGTCCGGTCCCGTATATGTAGCGCAAAGGATGGGTGGCAAGCCGCGAAGCAATTGCGCAATCGTTTCAACTGCGATCTGAAATCTCCATCTCGGGGCTGCGAACACATTTCGTACGGCGTCAATTCCCGCTTGGGAGAGAACACGGTCGTGTTTCGCGCGATCCGCGAAGCCGTCAAGGAATGCTGACGAGGAGCGAAGGTTGCGACAACGGTCTGCGATCGATTGATCGTCGAAGTGCAATTCATGGTCGAAACTGTGGGCAAAGTCGTTTCGAATATCGCGGATCGTGTGCAGGTCCGCGTGTGTGTTGCTGTCGATCCAGGACAATGAGTAAGCGATGTTAATGCGCGAGCTGAAACTACCCAACGGACCTGAATGGCTGAGCAACTCGCGCTGCAGTGCCGCTAACCGTTCTCGGAACAGCTCCTCGAGAATCCCATCCAGGAAAGCGGGGCCGAGAATACCGCAAGCGCGATCCGTTTCGCGTGCAAAACGGCTTGCAAATGCTTCAAAGTCGACGGTCGCAGTGCGATGCTTTACCATTTGTTCAGGTGAGTGCCCTAACTGACAGGATGCCTGCCGGATAACTCGCCCGCTTTTGAGGAGCATGATAGCGGTCAACTCCTGTCCCGTCAAGGACTTGCCAAGCGAGAAGGCGGCAGTCCCTGGCATGCTATCCAGCAGCGAGCCTGCAGGATAACGCTCGCCAGCCTGTGCGCGTTATCCTGCAGGCAGCGGCCCGGTGTGTTCGCCGCCTGGCGAATGGGGAGCGTTTGGTGACACCCAGCAATTGAGACTCCCCGCAAGTCCGACAACGGGGCCGGGAGACCGTCAGGTAAGTATTGGACTCGACTGTGTGCGAAGGGAGAGAAAAATAATCCGGCAGGGAATTGCAGCCGGTACACGCGACCTCTCCGCGTGGCGACCAGGTGCGCCCCAACCCGCGCCAGGCAGCCGAGCAGGAGGAACGAAGGAAGACTGGCAGCGGCGGGGAGCGGGCCGGCGTCAGGCAAAGGCGGCGCGGCTGCGGGACAGCCCGTGCAACCAGGGTTGGCCTCGGCGGGCGGCTTCCGCCGTCAAGCTCTCCGTCCGACCCGCGGCTTTGAAGTTGTGCAACGTCTCCGCCGAGCTTGCTCGGTGGGACGACGATTCTGCACTACGTCGGCGAAACCCCGGAAAACCCGCCCCCGCCGAGCCGGGTACCCTCCGGGTGCGGTGGAGCGAATGATTCGGTCACTGGGCGCTCGACGCTTCAATCACTGCTTCCACCGAGCAAGCTCGAATGGCACGAGGTTAAGCGTAATCTCCGATCCCCACTGGGCTTGCCCCAGTGGACAAGAGGTTTGAAAACCAAGGCCGCGTATCGCAACCACATCCCGTCTCCTTCGCCGCATTCACCGCCGCCTGCGGCGGCGGTGAATGCGGCGTAGGGGACTAGATGTGGTGGGGGCCGCTGTTAGTGACGAAACCCTTTTTCCACTGGGGCAAGCCCAGTGGGGAAAGTGGCGGAATGACAACGACTTATGCTTAACCTCGT
>JAPLNJ010000686.1 GCA_026692885.1 Planctomycetota bacterium
TGCGGTGGGCCAGTCTTCGGTGACGGTGAACCTGGCTGCGGTGGATGATTCGATCGTGGACGGCACGCAAACGGTCACGATCACGGCCTCGGCCACGGGCTTCACCAACGGCAGCGACACGCTGCAGGTGACGGACAACGATGGGGATGTGATCCCGCCGACCATCACTAGCCTCTTACCCGCGGATAATGCCACCGGCGTGGTCGTGGGGACGAATCTCGTAATCACGTTCAACGAGAACGTCCAGAAGGGCGATGGCAATATCGTGGTCAAGAAGACCAGCGACAATTCGACTGTGGAGACGATCGCCGTGAGCAGCGCCGCCGTGACCATTTCCGGTGTCACGGCGACGATCGACCCGGCGACGACGCTGGCCGCCAGTACGGGCTACTACGTCGAAGTGGCGGCGGGAGCGTTGGAGGACCTCAGCGGCAACGATTTCGCCGGCATCACCGGTGCCACGGCCTGGAACTTCACGACGAGCAGTATCCCTGGAGAGATCCGCGCAGAGTTGCGAATCGTCAGCGTTCCGGCGGCTGCGGACCGGATGGGCGATGCGACTTTCGCAGCGTACACGTCGCTCAGTTCCGTGCCCGTGAGCAGCCCCTACTATGCCGAGGTGTGGCTGCGGGACACGGGCACGCTCCGCGGGATTGCGGGCGGCGCCGTCGATCTGAGCTACACGACAGCCCCGGCAACCACCACCGCGATCGACCATGGCGGCGTTTACACCGTGCTGCCCTCCGGCACGACCGACGACGCCAACGGCCTCGTGGACAACCTCGGCGGTGGTACCTTCAACGCGGGCGAGGGGACAACGCAGTGGGTCCGCCTGGGAACGACGACGTTCCAGGGCACGGCCGCCGGTGCCGTGACCTTCACGCTGGGGCATGACTTGTCGCCTGGCGCCGCCAATTCAAATTTTGCGGAAGTGGGCGCGGGCAACTTGGACTGGAGCCTAGTGCAGTTCCCCGCCGCGTCGCTCACTCTTCAACAAGTGCAGGGGAACGTCGAGGTGTACCTGGTACCGCGGCTAGTGAAGTCCGCGGTGGACACGTCGACCAGCTTGCCCGCGTCGGAGCGTTCGCCGTTCTGGGCCCTGGAAGGCAGCATGACACCGGGCGTGAACGATTTCTACGTCGAAGTCTGGGTGCGCAGCGATCCGGCGAATGCGGCGGGCATCAGCGGCGGAAGCGTGAACATCAGCTTCGATCCGCGCTACGCCCGCGCGGCCGCCATCGATCACGGTAGCATCTACACCTTGCTCCCGGTCGAGAGCATCAACAACACGACCGGGGTAGTGAGCCTGGGGGGCGGAACGTTGGCCGCGGACAAGGGCCGGGACGGATATGTCCTCCTGGGACGGGTTGAATTCCAAGGGAATGCCCCTGTGGACGAAGTGGCGCATCAGGCCGGCCCCTTTAGCGTTGCTTTGGCCTCCGCTGCGGGCCCCAAGAGTTTTGCCGAGGTCGGCCTGGGGAATGTGGACGCCACGTTTAAGCCGATTCCAACGACGAACGTCAAGGCGGTGATTTACGACATCGACGACAGTGGCGCGGTCGACTTTGGGGACTTCTCCTACTTCGTGCCAGCGTTCGGCAAACCGGTGGGCGGCACCGAGCCGCCCTACAAGTGGTGGGCTGATTTTGATGCCAGTGGGACGGTCGATTTTGGCGACTTCAGCTACTTCGTGACCGCCTTTGGCAAGGCTTTCAACGACCTGGGCATCAAGTTCCCAAGCGGCGGGCAGGGTTTGTTGGCAGCGAACGATGCGGCGAGCGGGGAAGCCGAGGGCCTGGTCACCGCCCCGTTGTCCACCACCGTAGTGCCCGAAATCCAAGCCGAACTGCGGCTTGTCACCACCCCGGCTACCGCCGATCACCTGAGCGACGCGAGCTTCGCTTCGTACGCTTCGATCAGCGCGGTACCCGTGAACAGCACCTACTATGGCGAGGTGTGGCTGCGAGATACCGGAACGATCCGTGGTATTGCGGGCGGGAGCCTAGACTTGGCCTATACGACGGCCGAGGCGGACGCCGCCGCAATCGACCACAGCAGCGTCTTCAATGTCCTAACTTCGGGAACGATCGACGACATAAACGGGCTGGTGGACAACTTGGGCGGGGGCACGTTCAGCGGCGGGGAGGGTACCGCGCAGTGGGTTCGCCTAGCGACCATGATGTTCACGTCCACAGCAGCTGGTGACGTGACGTTCCTGCTTGATCATGATTCGTCGCTGGGTGCCAGCAATCCGAACTTCGCGGAGGTTGGTGCCGGGAGTATCGATTGGAGTCTAATCCACTTCAACGGCTCACCGACAACGCTTCGTCAGCTGCCCCTACGCGCCTGGTGCAACCCAATGCAAGCCGAGGACGTGAACGGCGACGGCCGCGTCTCGCCTCTGGACGTTCTGATCATTATTAACCATATCAACGCGGTCGGGGCGGGGCCTTTGCCCATGCCGCCCCCAAACCTCAAAGGTCCTCCACTGTACTTGGATGTCAATGGCGACGACTCGGCAACTGCGATCGACGTCCTAATGGTCATTAACCTCCTCAATCAACGTGCCTCCGAGGCGAACGCTGGCGAGGGGGAATCCGCGTCGCCGCCGGTTGTCGACATTCCGTCTCAGTTCGCATGGGCTGCGTCTGGTCCCGCGACCCCTTTTCTGCCCAAGGAGCTGTTTTACGCCAAGCCCAGTTTCTCCAAGCCAGAGCAATCACGCCGAATTCAAGGCATCGTTCCGGCGATCCCAGCTGAAATCGTGGGTCAGTTGAAGTACGAGACGATCCTGGCAGATGGCCAACCCATGTCAGCGGGAGCCTGCAGTCAAAATGATCGTCGGCACGTTTTTGCGGCGATGGATCTTCCTCGACTCCAGCAAGACACGATGCTCGACGACCTCGTGAGTGCACCCCGCTTCGGTGAACTTGACGATTTGATCGATCTTCTCGCGAACGATGTCGCTGCCGCTCACGTTGGCACCAATGGCTAGCACGAGGTTCCCTTGGACAACTTGGGACGAGCCAGATTTTCGGGGGTGGGCTCCAGCGGCTTGGCGTCAGGGTCAGGAACCAACGTCGGACCCGAACGCTGCAGCAAGTTTGTCAGCTTTACTTAAGATCATGCTGGACTGCCCCGCCATGAAACGGCTGGCGGGTTGAACGGCAGAACCATTGAAGGCCACGCTGTTGACCACTCGAGTTTCCCGGGGAAACTCCGGCCGAAAACCGCTTGCGAAGCCAAGATGTGGATGCAATTCAGTGGGGATGCGTGCCTGGGGGATGTCGAATGGATGTGCCGCTAGAAGTGGGAGGCTAGCCGGGACCTGGCGGTGACCCACGGGCGTTGCATCAACTTGCATCACCCGTTGCACCAACATGGTTCTTCTCCAATGTATTGCATCAAATCTGTACGTTCTATAGAATGACCGAAGTTATCGGAAGGCGTTTCCGGCGTGGGGTTTGCGGCGTACGCTGGCCCTGCTTGGGTGCAAGCGGCGCTGCCCTAGGGCGTACGCAAGCGGGTGAAGCTGGTCTCTTCATCCGGCGGCACGTTTACTGATGTACTGGGGACAAACTGGGGACAAACTGGGGACAGGGTTGGCAAGACAATCCCAACTTGGGCCTTGATCGGAACATGGCGCATTGTAACCCGACGCGTCAGCGAGGAAGAGCGGCGTTTCCTCGCTGACGCGTCGGGTTACCATGATCCGCTGCTAGCGTTTTGCGCAACGTTCCGATCAAGGCCCCCAACTTGGTTACAATTCAAAGCACACGGCGGCTTTTCGTATCCAGCACCTTGGAAGGAACTTGCAGCACATTGCCGACGCAAAGGCAATCCAAACACAACCCCCTTAAGTAGACTGTTATCCAGTGGTTGCGGGTTCGAGTCCCGTGCGCCTCGCTGAAGTAAGACGTTAAAGACAAGGGACTTACGGCAATCATCTGTCGGTCCCTTTTTCGTTGTCCAGTGCTGAATGGGGACAAAGTGGGGACAGGTTTGCCTTTGCGTTCGACTTGTGTCGCTGGTTCTTTCCCTTGCCCATGGGGAGAATCGCGACATGTGCATCTCTCGAACAACGCGGCAACGCGTACCGCATCGTCTTCCGCCACGGCGGCCAGAAAATTACCCGCTCCCTTACGACTCACGACGAGCGGGCGGCCAACGCCTGCCTTGCCCGGTTGGCGGACAACCTTCGCCGACTGGAGTTGGGCCTACTCACGCCTCCCGAAGGCGTCGACATTGCCAGCTCCCTCTTGAGGCAATTACCGCGCATTCCCCGTCGGGCCCCGCCGTTCGGATCGCCCGCGAGTTCTTCGAAGAAACCATCTGGCGTTGCGGCGGAATTCGGGATGCGGGTGCGGAATGCCGGCGAGTCAGCTTTGCGATGCATGCCGCCGGACACGCGGTTTAGAACGCTCACATGATACCTGATGGACGTCGCTAGTCTTGCAGATTTCAGTCAGACTTTGGGATCTGGGGTGTCTGGGAAGCATGAGACACATGGGCTACAGCCGGCGTCGCCAAAGTGATATACTGAGTCAGCCTCGGAGTAGGAGACGATATAGGAGCGAAACGTGGTAAGAAAACCCGCCCGACGTTTTCTCCACATGTCAGTTGCCTCATGCCAAGTTATCTGTGGCAGGTGATATACGCCATGTCGAACGGCCAAACCAGATTTGCTAGTCTCTTCTCAGGCTGCGGAGGATTTGACCTTGGCTTCGTGCAAGCTGGCTTCCGATGTGTTGGCGCATTTGACATCGATGAGGATTCCATCGCGACACACAGAATGAACCTTCGGTCCAAAGCGATGGTTTCCGACTTAATCACCTACACCCCTTCTTGCGAACAGTTTAGAAACCTCGATCTAGTTATTGCCGGACCACCATGTCAGGGCTTCTCCGTCATTGGGAAACGCGACCTCGCGGATCCCAGAAACGGTCTCCTGGTTCGCGCGGCGCAAATTGCCGTCGCGCTTAGGCCAAAAGCTATCATCATCGAGAATGTGGCAGGGGTGGTATCCGGACACCATCGGCGTTATTGGGATAGAATGTTCCACATTCTGCGTTCGGCTGGCTATCGTTCCGAGGAAGTCTGGTGCGATGCTTGGCGGATGGGCGTTGCGCAGCAACGCAAGCGTGTAGTCGCCATCGCCTGGAATACCGGAAAAGAGTTGCCTCTTATCCTGCCAGAGACGCCCGGGGGAACCGTTCGGTCCGCACTTGCGCGGCTGACGGATGCCCCGAATCACAAGCCCAGAATCCTTCCTGAACATAACAGGGCGGGGATCATCGCTCGCCACATCGGCCCAAATCAAAAACTTTCCAACGTGAGGTCTGGTGAACGGTCCGTGCACACCTGGGATATTCCGGAAGTATTCGGACGGACGAATCGAGAAGAGCGATTGGTGCTGGCGTCACTACTGTCTCGCCGCCGGCGGAACCGCGTTCGCGATTTCGGCGATGCTGACCCTGTAACTGCGAGTGCACTACGACACTTTATGAATAGGCCGGTCGCCGCCGTTCTCCAGAGATTGGTGCAGAAGGGCTATGTGCGTCGATCGGGACCGCATTATGACTTAGCTCACACGTTCAACGGCAAGTTTAGGCGACTCTCCTGGGACACTGCGGCGCCCACAGTGGATACGCGGTACGGTGATCCGAACTACTTCCTTCACCCCGAAGAGCACCGCGCATTCACGGTCCGAGAGGCCGCTCGCATTCAGGGCTTCCCAGACAGCTTCGTGTTCTGTGGCCCCGATAGAGCACAGTTCCGGATGATAGGGAATGCCGTACCCCCTCCCCTCGCACGGTTACTAGCCGAGCACATTCGCGAAAGCATCCTACGACCAAGGCACCGAGGAGCGTAGTAGTGGGATCGTCTTATGTTGAGAAAGCGCGAGAGTGGGCACGGGAAGCAGACAACACGGCAGACTACGCTGGGATCCTCGAACAAATCGAGTACCTCGCGCATATACTATTTCACGAGTACAAGCCAAGCAAGGCCGCAGGGGAAAAGCCAATTCTGGATCGGCTTACCGATTGGTTAAACTGCGCCGAGCTTGAGTGTGACCAAAAGACGCTGTTTAGACTAGTGCCTGAGCTTCTCTTCGTTGGGAGCCAAGAGTTTGACTGTCTGTACCAAGCCGCATTCAACGGCCCCATCGCTCGCTGGCTTCTCGATCAGGAGGGATTACAACTCGATGCTTCGCGTACGCCGAAGCGTCTGCGAAAAGCAGAGCAAACGACTTGGTTCTGCGCGATCACTGACAGCATGCAGATTGCCGAATTCTACCATCTCAACCATATCGAAGGGGTCGACGTCAGGCCCGTGTGGCATACTCTCCGTAAATTTCTTACGGAGGATGCTGTACAAAAGCTCGACGCACACATGCGAACGCAAGGCTTTCGCCGGATAGTCTTGTTGGAGGACTTTGTTGGTACCGGAACTCAAATGGAAGGGGCCGTTAGGTTCGCGGCGGCCCTGCCTGGGCGATTTCCAATTCTGCTCTGCCCACTTGTCATCTGCCCCAAGGGCGCGGAGAAGGCCCGAGACTTACAACGCGAGATTGGGCATCTTACCTTCTCTCCCGTCTTCGAGCTGCCAGAGAGTGCCTTTCTTTCAAGTTTGCCGGTCGAGCAGGAGACTGGCTTTATGAAGGAACTGCGGGAAGCGGTTATTCGGCTGCAGCCCCGGTTGATCAATCCTAAATGCAAATACGGACCGTTCGGTTTCAGACGCACTGGAGCATTGGTCGTCCTTCATACCAACTGTCCGAACAACACGCTCCCAATAATCCACCACTTGTCATCGGGTGGTGATCCCTGGACACCGTTGTTTCGGCGTTCTGAAAGGACTTAGCAATGCACGCACCTATAAACCCATTCCACGAGAATTACATCACCGAGACGACGACTCCGGCAGACTTCGTCGAGGTCTTTAGCCCGCTTCTCCTTTCAGAAACACTCGACACCCTGGCTGTCTTTCAACCGGGAAACGTCGTTGTTGTCGGCATCCAGGGAACGGGTAAGAGCATGTTGCTTTCTCTCCTAAAGCCGGAGACCCGGATAGCCTATGCTCAGAAACGAGCAACGCCATTTCCCGTCCCCGAGCAGTTCTCACATTATATCGGTGCCGGCATCAATCTAACGCGAAGCGGGATTCTCGACTTTGGGCAACGAAGCATATCGCCCCCGCTTTCTGCCGAAGAGGCTCAATTGCCGATCTATTTCGGTGACTTCCTCAACTATTGGATTGTCCGGGACATTATTCGCTCAATAAAGAAACTACTGGTGGCTGACGCGGCGGGCGTAGGCGACTCAATTGGACTAAACGCAACCGCGGAGGCACTAGATAAGTTTGCGATTGGACTATCTGCTAAGGACTGCTGGTTTGGATACCTCCGCGAAGTTAGAGATCTTGCATCGCTGGAGGAGTCTATCACGCAAAGGATTACCGCATATCGGGGCTTTCTCAACTACAATTCCGACATACCTGAAAATGTGGCGTCAACAAAGACGAGCATCGGCGAGCCGATTTCCGCTGCCGTGGATTCCCTGCGCGATGCATGCGTGGTGCCAGATCGCGTCCAGTTCTTCATCAGAATCGATCAATATGAAGAACTCATGCACTTGGAAGATTGGAGCAGCGAAAAGGGAATGTACCGGAACTATAGGGACGTGATCCACAAACTGCTGGGCCTCCGGGATCCTCGCGTTTCCTACAGAATCGGCACCCGTCGCTATGCGTGGACGAGTGCCCCGCAGATGTTCGGTACAAAGGCGACTATCGAAGAAATGAGGAATCTGAAAACTGTAGATCTGGATCAGATATTGTGCCGCCTTGAAAACCGGCCGTGGCTATTTCCTGCGTTCGCTGAAGATGTGTTTGGACGCAGGCTACGCCACGCGGGTTACGATGTAGAGTCGCTCAAGGACATTTTCGGGCCACGACTGAGCAATGAGGAAAGAGCAAAGCTTCTTGCGGGGAGAAAGCCTTCGGGTGCCATTGACGTGGAAGACGCATGGCCCACGGAGGTGAGGGAGAGTCTCCTCCGGATCGCCGAAGACAATCCGTTGTCCGCTAAGCTTGGCGAGGCATGGGTGAGGCAGAATCTTGGGCGAAAGGGCGCGACGATGCCCCAAGGTAATCTTCTTCCCTGGGAGGTTTCAGAGAAGAAGTACTGGAAGAAGGAACGCCTTGATCAAGCATTACTCCAGATCGCCGCGAGACGAAAACAGCGGATGATCTGGTCCGATCCGGACCAGATCCTCGAACTGTCCGCCGGCAACATCCTTGCGTTTGTGGATTTGTGCCAGTATATCTGGGCGGCGTGGTTACGATCTTTCCCTGAGAAGGACTTGCGTCGTCCGGCCGAAGGGGAGCCGCCCAGAATCCATGACCATTACCTCCAGAACGAGGGAATTCAGCAGGCAAGTAGACAATGGTACGCCAAGATCCGCAGTGAAACAAGCGGTGACAGCCGGCGACGTTTCATAACGCACCTAGGCAGCCAGTTCCGAAACTGGCTCCGGGACGATAAGAAGATGTCGTCGCCCGGCTTTAACGGCTTCTCCTTACCGGTCCGGGAGCTTGAGGACGACCCAGAGATAGCCCAGTATCTCGCCGAGGCGACCGCGTTCGGCGTACTGATAGAGAGACACCATACTTCACGGACGAAGGGACGCGGCGAGTGTAGGAAGTGGCAACTACACCCAATTCTGTGCCCATATTTTGATATACCGTCTGTGCAAACTAAGGAGCCAAAGGAGGTACACGTGCGTCACGTGCGCGAATGGCTTGTGCGAGCCGACGTGTTCCGCCCCGAAGTCGACGACCGTCAGCCAACCCTGTTTGATATGGACGAGGAATAGTACGATGTTGCGGGGTGAATTCCGTCCGTGGGGATCGCTTTCCTGGGTGCTAGCGCATCTCCGCGCTAAGAAGTGGAGTCTCCTTGGGTGCATAGCGACCGGGGAGCGTTGTCTGGCGGCGTGGGAAATCCTTGCATCCCAACGCGTACTTACCCACGCGCTGATGATGGAAATCCACGATGAACATCCGGACGGCGGGCGTCACTCTCGGTTCTATGAAAAGACCGAGGCGAAGCTGAAGAATAGAATGCGGGACTTCGTGACGGCGGGCGGAAACAAGGACCAGATTGCTAAGTTTTACCTGTCGGACTTTCACGGGAGGATCGTGGACGCGACCGATTCCTTCGCGGCTGGCGCGGGCAGCAACGTCATCATTGATATTTCTGCATTACCGAAGAGATTCTTCTTTCCAATGATTAGGCGGCTTCTATCTGCTGGTTCAATCGAAAACCTGATTGCGACGTATTCGGTTCCTGATCGTTACGCCGACGGACAACTGGCTGAGGACCCAGGGCCCTGGATGTATCTTCCAACGTTTCTTCCTCCGGACCCGGAGCCGGAAGAGAAGGTGCTAATCGTCGGCTTGGGGTACGAGCCCCTTGGGCTTCGGCAGGTGCTGCAAGGCAAGGATTTCAATCTTCTGTTTCCGTTTCCATCGCTCTCGCCGGGCATTCGCCGTAATTGGGAATTTGTTCGAGAGCTTATCCCGTTGCTTCGGCACGAACCACAGCGTGTCTACATCTATGATGTTTCTGAAACCTACGAGCGGATTGCCGCTATGACGGACTTTGGCAGACGGTACGCGGTCGTCGCCCCATACGGGCCTAAGACCACCTCGCTTGCTATGTGCTTGTACGCGGTGTCCGATAGAGCAAGTCTGAGTCCGCCCGCCGTGTACTACACGCAACCTCGTGTCTATAATCCCGATTATTCGATTGGAATCAAGAAGGAAGGGGGCGTGCCGAAAGTCTTGGCGTACTGCCTACGTCTTGGCGGACGCAACCTGTACTGAGGGAGCGGTTTAGCAATAGCCGGATTCAGCGCCAAATTGATGGTTCGACTTCCCGGGGTTCACCTGCGTACGTTGGTCGCGTCCATGGTGGATGCTAAGTATGTTCTGGTTTACGGCTTCGCGGGCTTTTGTCAGTAACTGGGGTCTGCCAAACTTGGAGTCCTGTCTATGCAAGAGCGATTGGAGCGTGTTTGCGTTCCTGCGTTGGACGAGATATTGGGTGTTCGTATGCGCCTCCTGGATGATGGCTTTGTGCGGGTCGTGGACTACATGGGATCTGATCAGTCCGTCGTACAGGCCGCGCGCATATCATACGGAAGCGGCACAAAACATTTAGGCGAGGATCGACAGCTAATACGATACCTGCTGCGACACAGGCATACTACGCCCTTCGAGATGTGCGAAATCAAGCTTCATGTGCGGGTGCCAATGGATTGTTGGCGGCAATGGATACGCCACCGAACAGCTAATGTTAATGAATACTCCACACGATACTCTGTAGCAATAGACGCCGCACAAAGGACGGCCCCAAATGGATGGCGTTTGCAGTCGAAGACAAATCGTCAGGGTAGTGAAGGCCGGCTAGATGTAGAGGAGGGCGAACACCTTTCTGCAGAGGAGACGCAACTTCACGAGCAAGCGAGGGCGATATATCAGGAACGCCTTAGTTTGGGAATTGCTCGAGAGCAGGCGAGGAAGGATCTGCCGCTTTCTACTTACACCGAAGCTTACTGGAAGATTGACTTGCACAATCTACTTCACTTCCTTTCATTGAGATTGGACACCCATTCCCAGGCCGAGATTCGATCGTACGCTGATGTGATCGGATCCAGTATCGTTGGTCGATGGTGTCCTTTGACGTGGGAGGCATTCGTGGAGTATCAACTGAGCGGCATATCACTTTCGATCACTGAATCGCGGATAATTCGGGCGTTGAACCTGGGCCGGACGGATGAGGCAATCAGTATTGCTCGGGCCGCTGGCCTGTTGCCTAAAGAAGGCGATCAGCTAAAGGCGAATCGTGAACGATCTGAGTTGGAGGCGAAGTTTGAGTTAATCGGGTTATCAGCGCCTTGGGGGCTAACCGATTGAAGGTGGCAGAGCGACCGGCATTTAAGTGGTGGATCGGCAAGCCTTCACACCCATCCAACTCCATCCACACACTCGCGAACGCGGGGATGACGATGCGAGAAGCCACCGAGGCGCGCCACGGGCTGTCGCATGATTATCATCCGATCAATGTCGAGACGGTCCAGGCTGTCTCTGCGGACGAAGTCGCTGGCTGGCTGAGCGGCCACTTCGACCGCTTGGAACAAATTGCCCGCGAGGCCGGTCTGTCGACCCAGGTCCACAAGAGACTGGCCAAGGCACGCCGCGTGTTGCCGGAGATGCGCAGCACGATCGCCTTTTTCTTGGGCGACCGTGGCGGCCTGACTGGCCGCGTGGCAATTGTCAGCGACAGTGACGACATGGCTCCGCGAGGAACTCATCCCGGGCCTGTATCTGGAACGAGCGGCGGAGAAAGTGAGCACGTCAGCGGTGGCGTACACGGGCGGCGGAGATTCTGGCCCGCGCCCGCTCGCCCGACAGCGTGTGGGGCACTCTGAGCGAGACCGAGCGGGCGGACTTAGAATCCAGGGCCCGCCAGTGCGCCAACCTTTTTCAGCGGAGCAGTTCCTGCGTGGAGGGGCGGAACGGACAGTTGTCGTTGAGGCATCACGGACTTCATCGGCTCACGGCGCGAAAACTGAAAGCCTTGCGAGTGCTGCATAACTTTCTGGCCGAGCGACCGGACCGCACCACGGCGGCGGAGCGATTCTTCGGAGCGCGTCCCCAGCCCTTGTTCCCCTGGTTACTCGCCCGCCTTCCACTGCCGGAGCGTCCCCGGACATCCCGCCGCGCAGCATGAACGACCGGTCCTCGATCTCCCGGCCTCGGCCGTCCCGCCCCGACTCCCTGCGCCGGTTCGAGCTTCCCTTCCCGCGCCGCCCAGCTAGCAGAATTCACAATGTTATGATCAATGCCTACCTCGGTGCACTGCATCCCCGCCAGATCGCGACGCATCTCCGCCCATTCCAGTTTCTCGCCTTGCGCGTCCACTCGGTACGGAATCCGGTACAGAATTCATCGATATCGGTACAGAATCGTGCTTTTTCTAGGATTTATGGAAATGCCTGCAGCGCAACAAGAAAGCCGTAAACCATTACCTGTTCACGGCTTCTGTAGTGCCCCCAGTTGGACTTGAACCAACAACCCTCTGATTAAGAGTCAGATGCTCTACCGATTGAGCTATAGGGGCAGAATGTCGTTCTCTTCTGGCTTTCTTGTGCTTTTCAGGTGCCTGGCGGCCACCTGCAATTACTCGTTGACACCTTTTCTGGTCACCTGCTACCCGGTTTGTCACAAACAAGACACCCGCCGCTCACAACGGCAGACGTCGCTGACGCCAGCTTGTTCCTTGAGCGAAGGCGTGAGGTCGTGAGTAAGAAGTCTAACGTATTGGCAGACAAGGGAAAAGCGGTCAAGCAAAAAGTTATATCAAGCAAAAAATTGAGAAGCCTCGCCCTGACTTTCCGCTGTTTCCGCACGCTACCGGACGCTGAACCAAGAAAGTTAGCGACAAGTTACGCTGCCTGCGGCCAGGTTTGTCCCTTCGTAAAGCCGAACTTATCCCGCTTTTCACTGAACGGATTGAAATCCGTTCAGTGAAAAGCGGAATGAATTCCGCTCTACGTACCGTAGTGCATCGTCGCCAGCGGCCAGCGACGATTCGCAGCGTGCAACCTTGGCCCGTGCTGGGTTGGGCCTTGATCGGAATGTTGCGCAACACGCTAGCAGCGGATCCTCGTACGCGCGAAGCGTTAGCGACGGCCTTGATCATAAGGTGGCGCAGAACGCTAGCAGCGGATCATCGTAACCTTATGATCAAGGCCTTAGCGAGGAAATTATCAGCGCCTCGGAACGTGCAGACGCACATCGCGTGCGAACGAATCGTCAGGCTCGCCACGCTTGGTCGATGTCGCTGGCGAAGCAGGCGATGATGTCGTCCAGCGGCGTCAAATGAGCATCGATTGCCTCCAGATCAGGCTCCAACGCCGGGCGAAGCAACGATCTGGCGAAGCTCACCTGTGCGTCACTCGCGGAAATCGTCACTGGGACCCGGAAATAATCAGCTGCCCGTAACTCAACATCGCCGTCCAGGGACGAAGCAGATGTCTGCGCTGTCCTAGTCGTCAGGCTCTGCTCGGCGCCAGCGGCAAGCGGCCATGCGTCCGTCCCCAGCGCCGGCACATTCGAGAGCGAATCCTCGCCGACCGGTTGGGCAGCGGCCTCGCCTTCCGCCGCTCCAGCCGATTGGACGTCAAGAAACTTGATCACGGTCAAAACATCCAAGGCCGTCACTTGGCCATCTCCATCCGGACCGTCGGCGACGTCGTAGTACAGCGGAGGAGACAGCGGCGCTGGAGGCAATGCGGTGCTGCCCGGATGAGCGTTGATATAGTTGATCACGATCAGCACGTCCAGCGGCGCGACGTGCCCATTGCCGTCGACATCACAGGGGTTCGCGTAGTTATGCCAAGGCGAAGGACCGTTCACCACGTCGCCGTCAATCGACATGTGGTGAGCGTAGAGATGCAGGTGATTGAGATCTAAGGTGGTCCCTACTGGCACGACCAAGGAATCGGTATACGCAGCCTCCGCGCCAAATCCCGGCGAGTTGCGTGTCTGATCGATCAGTTTGACATAGGTATCGGCGCCGAGTTTCAGGGCATGGTAGGCGAGAGGGTTGGCGTATCCCTCGGCGATGTCGCCCTGATCCGGCTGCATTACTTCCAGCAGTTGCGGCACCGCGGCGGTGCCATGCCCATCCAGCCATACGGTCCCAGGCTGCGTGTAAGACGTTATATTTTGTGTGTTCCCACGTAGCGAACCGCGCACGTGCATCGTCCCCTCGGGTTCGCCCTGAAGACTTCCTTGCCCATCCATCGTGACCGAGAAAACTGCGAAGTCCACGGTGGCATTGCCATCGAGTCGGATGGCTCCCTGGTTGACCACAGCCATTCCGCCGACCGTCAACGTCCGTCCTGCCGCCACGTCGATCGTGCCGTTGGCCTCGTTGGTGAGGCTGAACCAGGAACCGGCCAGTTGCTGATTGATCGTCAGGTTGGCTCCACTGACGGTGATTGTGCCCTGATTGTCCAGCTGGGCATTGAGGAAGTTGCTGTTCCCTTCGGAGAACTCGCCCAGTGACGAGGTGATGGTGCCGTCGGACGCATTGACCAGCGTCCCGCTGGGCACGTTCAAAGTGCTGCCCGAACGGACCTTGGAGAATTCGACTTGTCCGTGGTTGATGAATCCCTGCCCGATGGTGAGATTCGCGTCGGTGGGTTGGTTACCTTCTGTCTGCAATAAGTAATCCATGAAGGCGTTGAGCCAGGCGTGCGACGTGTTATTCCAGACGTGGCTATCATACCCCGCCAGCAGAATCGAGCCAGCGGCCATTGTCAGCGGGCCGTTGATCGTCGATGAAACAGGAGTGAAGTCCGATACCTTGGTAAGTCCAAATGCCCAGAGGACTCCGTGATTGTCCACGGATGCATTGATCGCTGCGCCCCCCATTCCCACCCCGTTCCCCGCTAGAATGACCAGCTTGCCCGGTCCCGCGACGGTCGTGTCCGCCATGAACACAGGAATCGTTGGGGACCAGTCGGCGCTCAGACCTACGGCAGCTCCTTCAAACAGCAGCGCTCCATTCCCGTCGATTGTTCCTTGGTTGGGATTGAATTTCCCGCCGACGGAGAAAACCGCCGCGTCGCCGGTATGGATTGCGCCCGTGTTGGTGAAGGTCCAAGCCGGATTGTACCCCGTTGCCCAATTGGGGTTCACGGACAGTTGTCTCGCATTCACGCTGATCGTCCCTTGGTTGTCCACTTGGGCAGCAATGTCGGCCCCCGAGCCAACCCCCTGTCCTTGGAGTGTGATACTGGCTCCCGCCGCATTGACCAAGGTGCCATTGGTGACGGTCAACTCCTTCCATGGAGCCGTAGAACTCATGTCGATCGTTCCACGATTGGTGAAGCCGTTGCTGATGGTCAGGTCACATCCGCTGAGCGTGATCGTTCCCAGGTTGTCCAATTGGGCGTTCAGGATGTTGTCCTTCCCTTGGGTTTCATAGCCGAGGGAACTGCTTATTACCCCGCCGGGCGCATTGACCAGCATCCCGTTGGTCACGTTCAAGATGCTGCCCAGACTGGCATTGAACAGGTTGATCGTCCCGAAATTGGTGAAACCTCTGGTGACCGTGAGCACAGCGTTGGTAGGTGTATCGATGTGTTCGTTGTCGGGATACTGACTGGGAAATGGCAGTGCATCAAACCCCACTGCCAAGATCGAGTCGGCCGGCAATGTCAACTGGCCGTTGATCGTGCTCGCGGTGAATCCGGCGAGCGTGCCATGATTCACCACGTTCACGTCGATCGTGCTACCGGCTGCGAGCGCGACTGCGTCGCCCTTCGGGATCGTCAGCGTACCAACACCTGCGACCGAAGATCTGTTCAGCCCGATTACGACCGACGTCGTTGGCAGCGTCCAGTCGGTGTCGAGATGCCAGGCAACCGTTTCGATACCGAGGTAGCCAGTTCCCTGGAGGGTCCCCAGGCCACTTGGATTCAAGATCCCGCCAACATAGCAGTGCGCCCCGTTGCTGAGCACGATCGCGCCTGTGTTCGTGACGGTAAAGACAGGATCCACCGGCTGCGGGTCTTCTATACCGTCGCCTGTCGTGTTGATGTGTAGGTAGCCCGCAGTGTCGCTGATCGTTCCCCGGTTATCCAATTTGGCAAAGAGGTAACCGTTATAGTCGCCACCGTGGTATGCGATGCTACCCGTGTTGAGGAATGTACCATGGCTGACGGTCAGGGTCTGGTTGCGGTGCCCGCCCCACTCGATCGTGCCAGCGTTGGTAAGGCCGTCGCTGACCGTCAGGTTATCCCCGACCTGCAAGGCCCCGCCACTCTGCACGAGCACGCTAAGGATGGTTACCGCGGTGTCGGCGTAGACCTTAGCACCTGAGCCAATCATGGCGTCATCCGCGCTGCCCGGCACCTGATGAGCGTTCGTGCCTGCCACGGTCCAGTTATCCGGATTGCTCCAGATCCCACCGTCTCCGCCGGTCCACGCGACCGACGAGAGCAGGAACCGCGACTCCAGGGCTTCCAAACCCAAGCCAGTCCGGCGGGACCCGCGACCACGGGACGCCCGCTTATCTCGGCGATTTCCGGAAGCAGTTTTCTGGCGACCGATCATGGTATCGACTCTCATTTCTTGGGGTTGCTGCGTAAGCCGGAATCCACGCATGACTTCCGCAAACGCTCTGAATCACGTAAGAACAAGTTAACGCCCTATCGCAGGACGGATTGGCAATCCGTCCTATTGAGTCCTAGGTTGCCAATGGCCTGGGAGGGCGAGGGGCCCAGTGGGCACCCCGCCGAGCCGGAGCGGGCCGTCAGGAACGGCCCACGGCTCCGCGGGAGCGTCGCCCTCCCAATCCACGTTCTCTCGTTTTCCATTGGCAATCTACCCCATCAAGCCGAAGTCGCCGCAGGTTTGGCTCAGAAAAACGGAAGAAACTGTCGCTTCTCCGATCATCTCCGGCGGGCGGGTGAATTCGCTTCCGCGGGTCTCGCACTTTTCGGTCTCCGTCGAGTAACGGAGCGTGTAGACGCACGTCGCGTTCGAACCAGTCGTTCAAGTAAGCCGCCACGCTCGATCGACGTCGCTGGCGAGGGTGGAGAAAATATCGTCCAGCGGCGTCAGACGGGCATCGATCGCCCCCAGATCGGGTTCCATCGCCGCGTTCCGCAGTCTGGCGAAGCTCACGGGTGCGTCACTCGCGGAAATCGCCACCGGGGCCGAGAGACGATCGGCTGCACGTGACTCAGCCTCGCCGTCCGAGGGCAAGGCTGAGGTCGACTGTGTCCTGGCCGTCAGGCTCGGATTGGCGCCGGCGGAAACCGACCGCGCATTCGTCCCCAGGACCGGCACCTCCGGGAGCGAAGCCGCGCCGGGCGGAGGAACCGCGGCCTCGCCTTCCGCCGCTCTCGCCGATTGGGCGTTGAGAAAATTGATCACGGTCAAAAGATCCAAGGCCGTCACTTGGCCGTCTCCATCGCCATCCGGACCGGCGGTGACGTCGTAGTGCAGCGTCGGAGACAGCGTTGTCGCAGGCCGGGCGGGTCTGCCCGGTTGAGCGTTGAGGTAGTTGATCAAGAGCAGCGCGTCCAGCGGCGTGACCATCCCGTTGCCATCGACGTCACACGGATTCGCGTAGTTGTGCCAGGGCGATAGAACCTGCACGACTACGGTGTTGGTCGTCGTCAGGCTACCCGGGTCGGTGATTGTCACCGTGAAGCCGTAGGTCCCCGCCTGGCTGAAGGTGGCCGTGGTGTTCTTCGCCGCGTTGGACCCGTTGATGCTGAAGGCAGGCGTCGTGGCCCCGCTGGGCGTCGTTACCGACCAGGTGTACGTCAGGCTGCTTTCTCCCGTGTTCACGTCATTCGCCAGTACCGAGAGGTTGGTGGTCGTCCCCGTCACCGGGTTCGGCGTGGCGCTGATCGCCGTCACCACGAGCGGCGCACTTGTAACCTTGATGTACTTGATCACCGTCGGCGGGCCGATGAAGACCTCGCGGATGCGGTTATTGTAGAAGTCGGCGATGAAGAGATTCCCGGCGGGGTCCACCGCCACGCCCTCGGGGCAATAGAGACTAGCCGCGGTGGCCTGGCCGCCGTCACCGCTGTAGCCGTAAGTCCCATTGCCGGCGACGGTGGTGATCGCGCCGGTGGCGTGGTCCACCTCGCGGATGCGGTTATTGTTGAAGTCGACGATGAACAGGTTCCCGGCCGAGTCCACTGTCACGCCAGTGGGCCCGCGGAAACTAGCGGCGGCAGCCGGTCCGCCGTCACCGCTGTAGCCATCCGTCCCAGCGCCGGCAACGGTCGTAATCAAGCCGGTGGCGTGGTCCACCTCACGGACGCGGTTATTACCGTTGTCAGCGATGAAAATGTTCCCGACGGAGTCCACCGCCACGCCAGTCGGACAAAACAGGCTGGCGGCAGTGGCCGGTCCGCCGTCACCGCTGTAGCCGCTGGTCCCGTCGCCGGCAGCGGTGGTAATCAAGCCGGTGGTGTGGTCCACCTTGCGGATGCGGTTAGCGCCCTGTTCAGCGATGAAGATGTTCCCGGACGAGTCCACCGCAACGCCCCAGGGCATATCAAGGCTGGCGGCGGTGGCCGGTCCGCCGTCACCGCTGTAGCCGCTGGTCCCACTGCCGGCGACGGTGATGATCATACCGGTGTCATGATCCACTTCGCGGATGCGCCCGTTGGTCGTATCGGCGATGAAGACGTTCCCGGCCGAGTCTACCGCCACGCCCTTGGGCCAATTCAGGCTCGCGGCGATGGCTGGTCCGCCATCACCGCTGTAGCCGAAAGTCCGATTACCGGCGACGGTGGTGATCACGCCGGTGGCGTGGTCCACATCGCGGATGCTGCTATTCATCGTGTCGGCGATGAACAGGTTTTCGGCGGAGTCCACCGCCACGCCGCTGGGCCCGTTGAGGCTGGCAGCCGTAGCCGGTTTGTCGTCGCCGACAGTCCCGTCGCCAGCCACGGTGGTGATCACGCCGGTGGCCTGATCCACTTCGCGGATGCGGTTGTTGCCGGAGTCGGCGATGAAGAGGTTGCCGATGGAGTCCAACGTCACGCCACTGGGTCCGGAGAAACTAGCGGCGGCAGCCAATCCGCCGTCACCGCTGTAGCCGCCAGACCCATTGCCGGCGACGATGGTGATCGCGCCGGTGGCGTGGTCCACCTCGCGGATGCAGTTATTGGCGCTGTCGGGGATGAACAGGTTCCCGGCGGAGTCCACCGTCACGCTACTGGCATTCCAGAGGTAGGCGACGGTGGTGATCACTCCGGTGTCGCGTTTGACCTCGCGGATGCTGCCATTGTTGCTGTCGGCAATGAAGAGGTTCCCGGCGGAGTCCAACGCCACGGCCTCAGGGAAATTCAGGCTGGCGGCGGTCGCCGGTCCGCCATCACCGCTGTAGCCCTGAGTCTCATCGCCGGCGACGGTGGTGATCACACCGGTGACGTGGTTCACCTCGCGGACGCGGTTATTCGCAGTGTCGGCGATGAAGAGGTTCCCGGCAAAGTCTAACGCCACGCCCAAGGGGATACCCAGGGTGGCGGCGGTGGCCGGTCCGCCGTCACCGCTGTAGCCCCAAGTCCCATTGCCGACAATGGTGGTGATCACGCCGGTAGCGTGGTCCACCTTGCGGATGCGTTGATTGTTGGCGTCGGCGATGAAGAGGTTTCCCACGGAGTCCACCGCCACGCTCTGAGGCCCATTGAGGCCGGCGGCCGTGGCCGGTCCGCCGTCACCGCTGTAACCGAACGTCCCATTGCCGGCGATGGTGGTGATCAAGCCAGTGGCGTGGTCCACCTGGCGGATGCGATTATTGCCGGCGTCGGCGATAAAAAGGTTCCCGGCGGAGTCCACCGCCACGCAACTGGGTCTGGAGAAACTAGCAGCGGTAGCCGGGACGCCGTCACCGCTGTAGCCCTGAGCACCATTGCCCGCCACGGTGGTGATGATCGAATTCGGGCCGACGAATCCGCTGCCTTGCGTCAGGTGTTGCACCTGGGGACTTTCATTCACCCAGTTCCACGAGTTCGCCAACGGCGTTCCAGTCCCTCCATCGTCCCCTACCGCGTTGGCCATCAGCAGCCGCGACTCCAGGGATTCCAGCCCAAGGTAGGTAAGGCACTTGCGTCGATTGCGGACGCGCCGAGTGTCTCGTTTCTTTCCGAACAATGTCAGCAAGCGACTGGTCATGGCATGAACTCTCATAGCTTGGGGTTAGTGTTCCTGAAAAGGACGCTCGCCGGTTGGCGGCTGTAGAAAAACGACTCCGCAGTTTCGGCGTAGAGCGGACTTCCGTCCGCTCGGGCGGAATAAATTCCGCTCTACGAATCGTCCGCGTCTATCCCCACAAGCCGAAATCGCCGCCGAGTTGGCGCAAGAAAAGGCGAGATTGCGTCTGGTTTGTAGCCGAGACCCACCCGGGCTGGCCCGCGCAAAATTGGGCGGAAACAGTCGCCTGGGTCAGTCGTTCAAATTTCAGCTTTTGCGGCGGCGAGACTATCCACCCTCGTTGCCCCGCGGCCGCAAAAACTGAAATTTGAAGGACTGACCCAGGTCTGCGGGCGGAACAGAAGTGGAACAAACTCTGGCCTGCCTCGCGACACTGTTTTACGCGGGCCACACCCGGGCCCATTGAGAACTTGGCGGTGGCAGGTAGCGTACCTGGCCTGAGTGCAGCCTTTCGTGCGCCAATTGCACGGATGGCAGAGCCTGAGCACGGAGTCTGTTCACTCTTGCCGGCTTGCTTGGCGACGGAAGAACGTCGGTTCTCTATTTTCCGGCACAGTCGTCCAACAATCGCTGGAGCCGATCGCGAATGCGATTCAACTTAGTGCGAACGAATGCCCGGGTGCAGCCCAGCGTGGCGGCGATCTCTTCCTCGGTGCTCTTTTGCAGCCGCATGTGGAAAACCTTCACGTAGGTCTCATCCAGGCCAGCCAGCGTTTTTTCCATCAGATCGGCGGCGATCACGGCCTCTTCGGGCGTGGGAACGCGCCCTTGCAAGTCGTCCCGCTCGGCATCTTCTTCGCGTTTGGGATTCCGCTTCCCGGCCCCCAGCTTTTCGACGTGCTTGAGAATTTTATGCCGCGTGATCGTCACCAACAATCGCCATAGGTCTACCGAGGAGTCGATATGAAACTCGCCCTCGGCATTTCGGCGGTAGAACGTCCGAAAGGCCGATTGCACGACGTCTTCCGGATCCTCGCGACGGCGAAACCGGCGGTTCATCTCATTTTCAACCAGTTGGCAAAGCTTGGCGCGATACTGCTTGTCCAGCTCAGGTGCCGCCAAATCCGCGTCAGCCTTCAGACGGGCTGCGATGTTCTCGCCACGCTGGGAATCGGTCACTTTACACCTCCCCCGGAGGGGTTTGTGGCAATTGGAGTGCAAGGCCGTTGCGGATCCTAATTCAAATGCCTAAGAAGCAACAGAGGGGGGCCAACCGTTCCTTGCGGTACTGGGCGAAGCCCAGCGGACTCACAACGGCACCCGCGTAAACCGTTGGTTCGCGCGTTCGAGTCCTTGTCATGGATTCCGAGTTGTTTCTCGATGCGTCTCTTCGCCATCCGCCATACACGCAAGGCACCGATACTTAGCATCGCCAGCAGCGCCGCATTCGACAACCACAGAGGAATTGGCCCAAACCAGGCGCCGGTCCATCGAAACGAGACCTGCGGCGAGTCAAGATCAATGTTCGGAGCAATCTCGGCGGGGGCAGGCTTGGTATCCCACTTCTCCCTTTCTTCGACCGCCTGCCGATGAAGGGTGGTCGGGATTACCGGGTCCTGCACCAACAGATCCAAACCTACTTCCAGTGACGGCCGCAGGAGAGCGGATTCGGACAATTGCTCCTCTCCCAGCATTTGCCAGAACAGGGCCAGACTGGAGGATTCCTGCGGCGTGCTCCCGGAGGACGCGTTGTCCGGTTGAGCCTCATTCCCCGTCTGGAACAGATCCAGCTGCCGCAGGGCCTCTTCGATCTCCAGCCCGTAGTTGCTCTCCTGCAACCCTTGGCCCTCCTCAGACGGCGCGTCTGGCAGGGCTTCCCCACCGGCAGCCAGATAGACCATGATCGGATCGGCCGTCGGCTCCTGCAAAACGCCACCGCTGAGCGACAGGATCAAGATCAGCGAGGCCTCCTCGGGAGTGGCGGTTTCCACAACGACGTCGGCCACCACCAACGGCGGCAGGTCGACACTTCCCCCGGGCTCGAAGGAAGGAGGCGGCTCGAACGGACCTGAGGCATAGACGAAAATCTGATCCCGCCCCTCGTCGGTCACCAGGGCCTCGATCCCGGCCTCACCTTGCATGACCGCCAGCGAGCTGGGTGTGACGGGGATCCCGCTCAAAGGCGTCAGATAAGCCAAGACGTCGTATGAGTCGGAGCCGCTGTGCAATCCCAACAGCGCCACGGTTCCGCCCCTTTCGACGACGACCAGGTCACGATTGGGTAGGCTCTGCACAATGACAATGTCCGAGATCGCAGGGACGTAGTTGGCGGTGAAAGTATCCAGGTTGAACTGAATTAGCCCCCCGTCGGCGGTCAGCACCACGCCGGAATTTGAATTGGGGTAGAACTCCGGGGCCTGCGCCAACACGGGATTGCCGGGGAGGTTCAACACTCGGGTCTTGGCCTCGGCGAACAAGCCTTGCCCGACGCCGGGCGACACGCTGATGGTGCCGCTTTGGGCGTTGGTTACGATCATGCTCGCCGTGGTTTGGCCTTGGAGCATCCGCGCGTGGGCGTCAATCGGGCCGGCGCCGACAGCCTGGCGCGGACCCAGCGTGCCTTTCCAGTGGCCGTCGTCCGGATCGTAACCGCCAAACAGGGTTGTGACGTCGTTGGATCCCTTGTCGGCGATCAACATGTCCGGCACACCGTCGCCGGTGATGTCCTCGATGCTGATGCTGACAGGATTGGTGCCGACGGAATAGGGCTGCGGCGTTGCGAATGTGGGACAGCCGGCGGCATCGAAACCCGTGCCTCGGTAGACGAGAATCTTATTGCTGCCGCTGGCTACCACAATAGCGTCGAAGAAAGGGCTATTGTCCCCTTCCAACTTCGCCCACTGGACCGCCCCGGGGGCAAGCTGTTTTTCCGGGCTGCCGGTTTCGAGTGTCTGCACGGGGGCAAACTGCTTGGTGTCGGTCACGGGTGCCTGGACCGTCACGTGGCTGGCCTGCTGGTTAGCAACCAGAACGTAGATTTGTCCATTGCCGAGACGTTGGACACTTAGTGTTGTGCGGTCGCCGGCCGGTTGGAACGTGCCATCTCCCCTGCCTTGCAAGTGCAGGATGTCGCCGAACTGATTCCCGACCAAGAGATCCCACATTCTGGTCTTCGGATTGGTGTACAAGGATAGCCCGCTGGGCAGAGTGCCCACGGGAATGCTAAGCGTGTGCTTGAAGGTGCCGTTGCCAGAGCCGGTATAGATCCACACCTCGCCACGATCCTCCATGAGGATCGCCAGATCACATCGCCGATCACCATTGAAATCGCCGGCTACGATCGGGCCCGGCTGATTGTTGATGGCCATGCCATCCGTGGTGGACGTGGTGAGGGCCTGCTGAGGATCAAGGAAGCCGCCGTTCCCGTCATTGGGCAGTACGGTGAGACTGTGGCTGCCGCGGTTGACAACTACCAGGTCATTGCGATCGTTTCCGGTGAAGTCGCCTACCGCCAAGCTAACCGACTGCGCGAGGGAACTGATCGTGGGAGTCGCCGAGGAAGTGTCCAGGCCGTACAATCCCGTGGCAGCGCGGAACCGATATTTTCGGGCAAAGGAGTGGGAGGCGTCGTTCAACAGCACACTCACATCGCCACTGGCCTGATCTGTGACCGTGATATCCCGGCGTCCATCCCCGTCCACGTCGACCAGCGCGATATCGGAAGGGGCCGTACCGACCGGCAGTGTGATAGGGACGCTGAACCTGCCTTGTGTTACCTGGAAGGCAATCGTGACGCTATCGTCCAGGGCGTTGGCGACCACCAGATCATCCAACCCATCGCCCGTCAGATCCCCAGCGGCGATACTCGTAGGGACCAGCGTGGAGGTGATTGCGGTCGGAAGTTGGACCACGTCGTTGGCAGCCATCGCATACAGCGACACGGTATACACAAAGGGATCTGCAGCGGTAGACAATGTCTGATCGAAGCTCTTGTTGGCCGCGGCAACGGCCCAACTGGTGCCCGTGTTCAGCACGGTCAGGTCACGGGCCTGTGGCCCATCCTTGTTCAATGTCACGGGGGACTGGAACGGATCGCTGGGCACTGAGGTTCCTTGACGGTAGAGGATCTTCCCGGAGTTGTCGAGGATCACGCTGTCGGGTATGCGGTCACCGTTGAGGTCCGCCATGTGGGGCGTGTTCCGCAACCCGACCGAGTTCACAGGGGTGGCCAAAGCAAATTTGCTGTCGCCGTTGCCCAGCAGCACGCTGACCGTCTTGGCGTTATTGTTGGCGACGATTAGGTCTGGCCGACCATCGCCGCTGACATCCGCCGCCGCGACCGAGACTGGATAATCGCCGATGAAGGTCGGTTCTTGCGTTTGGAAGAACCTCCCGTTGCCGTCGCCGAGCAGCACGCTGACTGTGTTGTCGCCATACTTGGCGACAATCAGGTCGGGCCGGCGATCGCCGTTGACATCCGCCACCGCGACGGAGAAAGGGGTGGTGTCGACGGTGATCGGTGGTTGTACCGCGGTGAAGTCCCCGTCGCCGTTGCCCAGCAGCACGCTGACTGTTTCGTCGCCCTGGTTGGTGACGATTAGGTCTGGCCGGTCATCCTCGTTGACATACGCGACCGCGAGTGTGGACGGGTCGGCGCCGAGCGTGATCGGCGGTTGTACCGCGGTGAAGTCCCCGTCGCCGTTGCCCAACAGCACGCTGACCTTCTTGTCGCCCTGGTTGGCGACGATTAGGTCTGGCCGGCCATCGCCGTTGACGTCCGCCACCGAGGTGGGGCCGACGTTGGCACGCAACAACCTCGGCGGCAGGAACTTCCCATCGCCGTTGCCTCGCAGCACGCTGACCTTCTTGTCGTACCAGCTGGCGACGATGATATCTGGCCGGCGATCGCCGTCGACATCCGCCACCGCGACCGAGTCCGGTGCCTTACCGGCCGGAAAAGTCTCCTGTCCCTGAAACGTCCCATCGCCGTTACCCAGTAGCACGCTCACCGTGTTGTCGGCACCGTTGGTGACAATGATGTCTGGCCGGCTATCGCCGTTGACATCCGCCACTGCGACCGAGGCCGGCCCCTTGCCGACCCTGTAGGTCTGTTGCGTCTGGAATGTCCCGTCGCCATTGCCCAGCAGCACACTGACCGTGCCATCGGGACCGTTGACGACGATGAGGTCAGGCCGGCCATCACGATCAATGTCCACCACTGCGACCGAGGACGGGTTGGCGCCGACCGCGAACGTCGGCTGTGCCTGGAATGTCCCGTCACCGTTGCCCGGCAGCACGCTGACCGTGCCATCGTGACCGTTGACGACGATGATGTCTGGCCGGCCATCACGATTAACATCCCCCACCGCGACTGACTCAGGGTACGTGCCGACCGCGTACGTTTGTTGTGTCTGGAACTTCCCGTCGCCGTTGCCCAGCAGCACGCTGACAGTAGCGTCAGATGAGTTCGCGGCGACGATGTCTGGCTGGCCATCACCGTTGACATCCGCCACCGCCACTGACAGCGGTTCCATGCCGACCTCGTACGGCGGCTGGGCTTGGAACTTGCCCTCACCTTTGTCCAACAGCACACTGACCGTGCCGCCGCCGGGGCCGTCGGCGTTGCGGTTAGCCACGATCAGGTCAGGCCGGCCATCGCCATTGACATCTGCCACCGCGACTGAATTTGGGTCCTTGCCGACGTTGTACGTCTCTTGTGCCTGAAATGTCCCGTCGCCATTGCGCAACAGTACGCTGACGTTGTTGTCATGATAGTTAGCGACGATTACGTCAGGCCGGCCATCGCCGTCGACATCCGCCACCGCGACTGAACGCGGGTCCATGCCGACATTGCACTTCTGCCATGACTGGAATGTCCCGTCGCCGTTGCCCAACAGCACGCTGACCGTGCCGTCACCACCGTTGGCGACAACTAGGTCGGGCCGGCCATCGCCATCGACATCCGCCACCGCCACCGACCTCGGGTACTTGCCGACCTCGTAACTCCGCTGTTCCCGGAACGTTCCGTTGCCGTTGCCCAGCGCCACGCTGACGGAATGGTCGTTGTAGTTGGTGACGATGAGGTCAGGCCGGCCATCGCCGTTGACATCCGCCGCCACGACTGACTGTGGGTCCGTGCCGACATTGCACTTCTGCCATGGCTGGAATGTCCCGTCGCCGTTGCCCAGCAGCACGCCGACCGTGGTGCTCTTGGCGACGATCAGGTCAAACCGGCCATCGCCGTTGACATCCGCCACCGCGACTGAGGACGGATAGGAGTAGAGGCCGACGGGCAGCGGATCCAGAGGTTGCTCAGCCTGAACGAATTGCGAGATCAGTTGGTAATCGCCGGTCCCCGACAGTGCGGTAACGGCAAGATCGTAGGTCCCCGCCTCCAGGTACTGCACGATCGATCCAGAATCCGACTGGATCAGCACCTTTCCCGCTTGGTCTGCCAGCGTCAGCCGCGAAGCGAACGGGGTGCCACCGGATGCCCCAAGCCTTATCGACAACTGCCCGTGCCTCTCTTCTGGACGAACCGTGAGTTGATACCAATCCGACTGGCCGGCCGCCAAGGAGCCAACAACCTGACTGTTGGGATCCGACAGTGGGGTGGCCGTGGCTGCGGAATGGTTATTTCCACGAGCAGAGGGGGCGGGCGTAACGATCGTCAACAGCTCAAAGTCTTCACCGCGATGGACGCCGCTCTGGTCGTACGGGTTCAATTCCGCCACGACTCCCGCCGGATCAATCTTCAACCCGAGATAGACCGGTCCCGAGGCAGACAATCCGGCCGCCTGGGCGCTGGCCGCATCGGGTAGTGTGACCTGAAAAGCGCCGGGCGAGAACGCTTGGCCCGACGCTAGCCCCGATACCGAGAAGGTTTTGAGTACTGGCGATGAAGATCCGAACAACTGGTCCTGAGACAGCAAGACCTGAACGTCGAAGGCTCCGGCAGCTGCGCCCCCTCGGTTCTCGAGTGTGAACGTGACCGGCATCGCTTCGCCCCAGGCCGCTGTTCCGGTCCCTAGCCGGAAGGAACTGCCCGCCAGGTCCGCCTTCGGTGTGAGGTGCGGCGTCAGCCGCAGATCCAACGAGTAGAGCCCTGTCGTCGTGCCGCCGTGGCCACTGTTGGGCTGCGTCGGGTTGTAGGCATCGTCGCCGGCTGAGGAGATCCCGAAGTAATAGTCCGCGGCTGCCGCGGCCTGGAAGGTCAGCCGCGGGTCGCCGCCCTCCTGATCGTTCAGGGCCACGGAATCACCGGCCGCATCGAACACCCGCAGCACGCTTTGCAGTCCGTTGCCGCTGGTTTGCGCGGTAATGTTCGCCTGGACCTCGTCACCCGCGGCCAAACGGACCCGGTACAGATCAACCTCGTCGGGCGAAGACAGAAAACTGCCGACGTGAGCCGTTCCTGCAGGCGTCAAGGCCAGTTCGGGGGCAGTGGCCAAGGTCTCGCCGCTGAGCAGGCAGCGGTCTTCCAGCCGCTCGAAAGCCAGCCAGCGCCGCGCCGCTTGTCGCGTCTCGGAGATGTACGACCGGCGGCGATGTCTCGGGCGAGGGGGCACAGGTTGTTCTCTGGCAAACTTCAGGGGTGATTATCCGCGTACTTCTGGCCTAGTTCGAGCATCTGGGGCAAGTGGGCCAGAGGGTGCAGCTCGCGCTCGTTTTGGACGTTAGCAAGCCAAAAACTGTTGCGATTTTCCGGCGGCAAACGATCCACTGCAGATCGCAGCAACTCGATAGCCCGGGCTTGATAGGCGCGGACCGTCTTGCTGTTCTCTGGGCCGCGCATTCTCACTTGCTCTGCGGCCCGGGCATACAGGCAGGCGATGCTGAACAGGAGCGTTCCGCGATCAGGATCCAATTGCAGGGTCTTTTCGGCATCCTCGATCCCCTCGGCGATCTGGCCCAGCCGCACGCGGGCATGAGCTCGGCCGCACAGGGCGTGGGCCAGCTTCGGATCCAGCCGCAGGGCCGCCTCGAAATCGAGACTAGCTGGCCGAGGGGCATCGGCGCGAAGGTAAGCCCAGCCACGATACCGCAGGGCGTCCTCGTCGCGTCTCAGCATCAGGCTCCGGGTGAAGGATTCGATCGCCTCGGGATATTGTTGCAACTCGAGGTGAATCAGCCCACGGGCCTGACAGCTGTCGTGCGTGGGCGGCGCAAGGCAAAAGTATTCGTCCAGGACCTCCCCTGCCTTCTGGTATTGCTTCATCGCCAGTAGGGTTTGCGCCCGCTGGTAAAGGGCGGGGCGATAATCTGGCCGGGCTTCCAGGGCGTCCTTCAGCGTGGCCAGCGCGGCCTCGTGGTCACCAGCCTGCTGCTGGAGACAGCCGAGTTCGACGTAATCGCTGGCCAGCCGTTCCGCCTTGCTCCCCTTCGGCTCGTGGTCGATTGCCCGCTGGAAGTCCTCGCTGGCCGCCGCGCGGTCGTTGCGTGTCTTGTGCAGTAGGGCGCGGGTATGGTAAAGGGCGGGGTCGGTGGGGCGTCGCTCGATCGCCTGGTCCATCGCGTTCAAGGCCGCGTCCCAGTCCTTGAGCCCCTGGTAAGCCAGGGCAAGGTTCGAATAACCCTCGGGCGCGTCGGGCTGCTCATGGATCGCCAGTTGCAGGTCGGCGACGGCTTGGTTCCATTGATGCCTGCGAACCCACATCGCCCCCCGCGTCGTGAGCACCGACCAGCGCACGAACGGTTCGCCGGACTGCTCAAGGACTTGCGTAAAGTCGCGCTCGGCGGCAGTCAACTCGCGGTCGCGCTCGGCGGCAGCCAACTCGTTCAACTCGCTCAATTGCCCATGTGCGGCCAATTGGCCGTGTGCGGCGCCGCGGAGCAATCGCGCCCAGTAAAAGTCCGGCCGACGGCTCAGGCAGTTGGTCAGCGCGATCTTGGCTTCGGCCCAGCTCCCGCGTTTGAGGAAGCTCAGCGACTGGAGGTATTGTGCCCAGAAATTCTCCGGTTCCTGCTGCAGGACATCCTCGCAGGCAATGCCGGCCCGAAGATAATCCTGCCGACGGTAATCCTCCAGCGCGGCCAAGAAATGTTCCAGCGCCGTGCGCGGATGTTGCGAGGTGGCCTGCTGCCGTTCCGCGTGGGCACCTGTCTCGTCACCCAATCGGGCCAAACAGTCACTGCGGCGAAGATGCAGCGTATCGGGGGCAGGGAACTGACACGCCTCCGCGATTGCAGCAGCCGCATCCAGTAAATTCAACGCTTGCCGGACCTGGGCCTTGGAGGGGTCAGCCTGTCCCGACACCGGGACGGACTCCGCCTCGGCCCACATCATCAGCACCTGGAAACATCCCGCCGCAAGCTGGGCAAAATCCTTCGGCGGCAGCGACTGCCGGTAGGCGACCAGCGAGGTCGCAAGCTCCTCGGGTCGTTGTTCGGTGGAGAGTCCCAACGCGGTTAGCGTAGCCGGTCCCTCTTGACGAATGCTCGCGGCGTTGGCGGCGGCGTCCTGTTCCCGCAAGTTGACTGCGTGGAAGAGCGCCTCGTCGCGGTGTTTGCCAAAGCGGTCCAGCCTGTCCAGCAACAGCTGCTGCGCGGCCAACTGCTGTTGTCGGCTGGTTTCCTGCTGCAATTCCTGCTGAACTCGTTGGCGGCGCTGTTGAATCTGCCCCTGAAGTTCATCGAGAGCCGCGCCCGGCTCGGACTCCAACACGGCCAGGGCCTTATCCCAGCATTTTTCGGCATCAGCCAGCCGTCCCGCCACCTCGTCCTCCTGCCCACGCAGCCACTGGTCATCGATCCGGCGCCGACGCTCGATTTGCTGCCGCAGGGCTGTCGCCTGCTGATCCTGGTACAAGGCATAGAAAGCCACACCCAAGGTTCCGCAAGCGATGGCCAGGAAGATGGTGGTAATCAGAGCCGCCACGACCGGTTCCCGCCTGCACCATCGCCAGAACCGTTCGGGCCGACTCACGGACCGGGCGTGGATCGGCTTGCCATCCAGATAGCGACGCAATTCGTCGGCCAACTCGGTTGCGGTCGAGTAGCGGCGAGCGGGGACTTTCTCCAGACACTTAGCGCAGATCGTCTCCAGATCACGGGGGAGATTGGGATTCAACTGCCGTAGCCGTAACGGCTCTTGTTCGCGGACCTGTAAGAGCACCTCCAACACCATGGCAGATTGGAACGGCGGGCGACCGGCCAGCAACGCGTACAGCGTGGCCCCCAGAGAATACACGTCGGATTGTTCTGAGATTTGGTCCAACCGGCCAGCCGCTTGTTCCGGAGGCATGTAACTCGGCGTTCCCAACACCATGCCCGTGGCGGTCAAGCTGCTGTCGCCCTGAACCCGCTTGGCGAGACCGAAATCGGTGACACGCGGTTCGCCCTGCTTGTCCAGCAGGATATTGGCCGGCTTCAGATCGCGATGGATCACTCCCCGGCTGTGGGCGTAGGCAATCGCCCGCGCCACTTGCTCCATCAGGCGGGCAGCCTCGCGGGGCGGAAGCGGATGGTCCTTCAGCCGCGATTCCAAGCTCTCACCATCGATGAAGTCCATCGAAAAGTAATGCTGGCCCTCGTGCTCACCGATCTCGATGATCCGCACGATACGCGGATGATCCAGATGGGCCGCCGCTTCCGCTTCTACACGAAACCGGCCGATGTCCTGTGCGTCGGCCAATCGGCCTGCCAGGACCATTTTGACGGCCACCAGCCGGTTCAGGCTGACTTGCCGAGCCTTGTAGACGACGCCCATGCCTCCCTTGCCAAGTTGCTCCAGCAACACGTAGTCGCCAAAGTATTGCACCGTGCTGCCCAGCGGCAGGCCGTCTTCGGAAATAGGGTCCGACGGAAGCTGTTCCGCGGAAGCCATTCCAGCGTTGATCGCCTGAAGCTGCTTCGCCAGTTCGGGATGACGCGACCCGAAGGCGTCCAGGTATTCTGCGTGTGTTGGCCGATCACCGTAGCGATGTCGGGCATAATACTCGTTGACGATCAAGTCGTTGGGAAGTTGTTCGACCGGGTCGAGCGATGAATAGCGGGCAACGTAGTCCGCCAACCGTGGTCGTCGGGGGAGTGGATCGCTGCCGTTAGACTCATCGGGGAGAGCTGCGTGCCCAAAGATTTCAGTCGTTGCGTTAGCAATCGGTTTCCCCCGTGTAGGCCTGGCGGCTGTCTTCCAGCGCCATTCGAGGTCGATGCCCACCAGTTGCACCAAGAGGTTAAGCAACGCTCGGTCGCTCTTGTCCGACGATTGGGTCGGTAAGAAATCCTCGATTCGCGGCTGTTGGCCGGTCTGCCATGCCGTCTCGAATCGGGAGCAAGCTTCGTCGATCAAGCCCGATCGCAATTCTGACTGCTGTCCCCCTTGGTCAGCCGATTCATCCCCCATCTTTCGTCCCTCGACATGCTAGAACTGCTCGGCCAAGAGGCCCTTGGCACGGTGTGGAATCCTGGCGGAGTCACTTGGCAGCAGGGGCGGTTCGGCGAGCTTCTCCAGCTGTTTCGCCTTGTCAAAATCTTTGTTCGCTTCCAGCTGCTGGCCCTGCTTCTGTCGGGAGTTACCTCGCCATCGGTAGGCGGATGCATTCAGGCCATCCCAAGCGATGGCGAGAGTGAACAACTTGATCGCCTCGTCGTGCTTTTGGTTGCCCGCGAAGAAGCGGCCGAGAAAGGTGTAGCGGAGGGAGACTTGCGGTGCCAAATTCGGTTTCCACTCGGGACGGTAGTTGGCCGCCTTCACGAGATCTTCCACGCTGCTAAGGTAATCCCCGTACTTCTCTCGCTGCTGGGCCTTCTTCACGTACAGTTCAGCCAGCGACGAGCGCAAGGGGCCAACCTCTTGCTGCGAGGGACCGAGTTCGAGATATTTCTCGTAGTCGTGGACGGCATCTTCCGCGTGTCCTTGCCGTTCGTGGCACTTGGCCCGCAAGAAATACATTTGCGAATTGTCCGGTTCGTACTCCAGGGCCTGATCCAAAGATCGGAGCGCGAGTTTCCAGTCCCCGAGATTGGCCTGCTGCTCGCCCTTGCGGTAAAACGACTCCGCCAGCTGCGGTTTCAGCTCGGCCGTCAGCTGCGGTGCAAGCCGGCTGGCCGTCTCATAGGCCGCAATGGCTTCGTCAAACTTCTTTTGGGCCAAACATGCTTTGGCCAGCAAGACCCAAGCCACCACGGACCCCGGCTTGCTTCTCAAGGCCGGCCTGCAAACATCCTCGGCGGGAAGATAGGAACCCTTGTCGAATAGCAGTTGGGCCAAAAGAAGTCTCGCATCGAAGGACGGAGGATTGAGATAGACTGCCATTTTCAGATCCTCGATGGCCTTCTCGAAAAGCATCTTGCGAGCATACGCAACCCCACGCCGGAAGTAGGCCTCAGTATTCTTTCCGTTCTTCGCCAGGGCCTCATCCAGATCGCGGACGGCGTCGTCCAGAAGTCCTTCTGCCGTGTCCATTTCTCCCGCCGCCCTGGCCTCATCGCTTGCCCAGAGGTGCGCGATGCCCTGTTGTAGGGACAGTTCTGACTCCGAAGGCGGCGCGGGCAGAACCGGCGAGACGGAATCGGCTCGTGAGCCACTCTGGACCATTACTTCCTTCAGGTCATCCCTAGAACGAGGTGGCTGATTGTTCGCGATGCGGCGAAACAACTTGGGATCGAGGTTCTGCACCTGGCGCAATTCCTGGTCGGCGGTGTCGATTTGGCCCTGCCGGCGCAAGGCCAAACTGCGGCGGTAATGCGACTCGGCGTCTTGCGGGTCCAGGCCATAGGCCTGTGCAAAATCGGCGATCGCCAGCTTCAGCTCTCCGGTCAAGGCCTGGACTCGCCCCCGTTCCAAGAAAGCCCTCGCGTACTTGGCGTCGATGCGGATGGCCTTATCGAAGTCGGCGAGAGCCTTGTCGCAGCAGTCGCGATCCTCGACCGAAAGCGTGCCGACGGAGCCGGGCTCGCCTGGTCCTGAGATATCAGCCAGCTCCCCGCTGCGGTCGGCCAGCCTGGTGTAGGCACTTCCCCGATAGAAGTACACTGGAGCAGACGAGCCATCAAGTGCGATAGCAAAATCCGCATCACGAATGGTATCCTTGAAGCGGCGCAGGGCCAGGTAGGCACTCGCACGTTGTACGTAGACGGGAGCTACGATCTCGTCAACGGTATTCCCTTCCTGAGAGGCTTTGTGATAGGTGCGATAGGTGAGGTACAGGAATTGCGAGAAGTCGGCGACCGCCTTGTCGTACTGACCGGTTCTCAGCCAAGCCGTCCCGCGGTCGCGAAGCGCCGGTCGGAAGTTGGGATCCGCTACGAGCGCTTCGGTGAAAAAAAGGATGGCGATTTCAGGCTGGGTCTTCAGCAACCCCGTCCCCTGGCCGTAAGGCGATTGAGCGCTGGTGCCACACCCGGAACCAGCGGCCACCAGGACCACGAGCAAAATTCCACAGAGCGCAACCGGCCGACCGGAATGTTCAGTACCCATCGTGCACCTCTCGGGTTGGGAAGGAACAGAGGATGGCCGATGCTAGCACCCCGCGGAGCCGTTGGCCACCCCCTAAGACCAAAATCCCCGGAAGGCGTCCGCCACACGTCCCTGTCTCTCACCATAAGCCGAAGTCGCAGGTCAGTTGGCGCAACAAAAAACGAAAAGTGTCCCCGCGACAGTACCGCTGCCACTGCCTAATGCCAAACGGGAGGAAAGCCTGCTTCCCGTGACACATCGTAGCCGCAGTCTCGCACCTACTCCTCTTCCAAGATCACCCGGAAGCCAACGTTGAAGACCGGCGCGTAGGGTTCGTAAGCGAGGCGGAAGGAGGACGTGCAACGCTGCGGCCGATCGTACCAGGAGCCGCCGCGGACGATGCGCCGGCCGGCGGTCGCTAGGTCATTACGGTTGTCGTCTGCGTACGGATAAGGTCGCTCGACGGAACGCGTCCACTCCCAGACGTTGCCGTGCATGTCGTGCAGTCCCCAGGCGTTCGCTTGATAGGCGCCCACGTCGACCGAGACCAGACCGCCGTCGTTGAAACGCTCGTCCTTGGGGACCCAGTCGTCGTACTTGTTCGGCTTGGGAATCACGCGGACCGTGATGTACGTGTCCAGAGCCAATTCACGGAGCTTCAGGTCACCCAGGTTCGCGAACTTGGCGAAGTCGGTGCCCCCGTCGCCGAAGTAGAACGGAGTGGCCGTGCCCGCGCGGCAGGCCCATTCCCATTGCGCCTCCGTCGGCAGGTTGAACTTGCGGCCCGTCTTCTGGCTGAGCCACCGGCAGAAGTCCAGCGCCTGGTTCCACGTCAGCCGTACGACTGGCTGGCGGGGCCGATTCACCGGGTAACCATGCATGCCGAACTGGTAGCCATGCATCGTCTCGAAATGGCTATCGTGCTGCGGATCGAACCGGGCGAATTGTTCGTTGGTCACTTCGCAGCGACCCATCCAGAACGGCTTGTCGATCTTGACGCGGCAAGTCGGCTGCTCATCGGCGGGGCCGGTCGCGTGACCCAGGACGAATTCGCCGGCGGGAATCCGGACCAGTTCCAGTTGGACCTGTTCGTCCAGCTTGATCGTGCGTCGCGATTGATCCGGCGCCCCTTGCCGACGCTGAGCCTCCGAGGCATCGAACGGCCAACCGGGGCAGGTGACAGGCTGAGCTGCAGTTGATGGAGTGGGCAGCGTTCTCTCGCGATTCGGCGTGGCTGCCGACGGTGAGGCGGAATTAGTCGCCGCGGGGATCGCCTCGGGATCGTCGTCGATCCGAGCGTAGCGTTTCAGCAATTCCCGTTTCCGCGCCGCCAGCGGCTTGACCGTCGCTGCTCCGACAATCTCTGACCAGGTGCCGTGGTAGGGAGCGTTCAAATCGATCCACGTGACTAACCGCTCCCAGTCCACGGCGTCCAGTTGGACGCCGTAGTGTCCTTTGCGCAGGATCTGCACCAGCTCCGTCGCTTCCGCGTGGAACTCCATCGGCGCCAGTAGATGGATGTCGCTCTCGATTCCCGGTCGGCGGACGAACCGGTGGAGTTCAGCGTACGGCACCGAGAATTTCCCGCCCACGGTCGGGCTGACGTGCCCGGCGATGTCGGAGCTCCAATCCGTGATCTTCTGGCTCCCGCGCAGGTCGGCCAAGCGTGAGCCGTCCGGGCGCGGCTGGTCGTTGTGGCAACTTACGCAGTGTTTGTCCAGCACGGGCTGCACTTCACGGTGGAAGGCAAAGCCTCGCGTCGGGCCCTGCCAAGGCTCGATCTCGGACGGCGCGCGCCGAGCCGCCAGTGTCGGTTGGTTCGGCGGACCAGTGTTCTGCTTGTCGTGGCACCCGATGCAAGAGAGGATCTCGCCGGGCATGGCCGTGAACCAGCTGCGCATCAACTGCAGGGCTTGGCCGTTGGCGTCCAAGGGCTGCACGGAAATGGGCGTGTTGGCGGGGACGCGGAAGGCGGCCGAACCGTCGTCCTCGACCGGCACCGTTCCCAGGACCCGCTTGATGTCCCACGGCCCGTCCATACCGATCGCGCCCAACAGTCCGCCCATGCCGCGGTAGCTGAAATGGTAGGTGAACAGGCGGAGCCGCTTGACCGTGCCGCGCGGGATGTTTTTCAACCCGCCGCCCCGGTAAACGTCGGCCATGTACACCACCGCATCCGTTCGCTGCGGGTCGACACGATCGGTCAGGCTGGGCGGAGTGGGTGTCGGCTGGAGGGGGATCGGTTCGAGCAGCGCGTATCCCGGCGACTCTTTCAGCAGCAGCAGGTTGTCGAACACATCGACCAGATAGATGCCCCAAAGCGAGTTGGGCGAGAGCTTGGCCGAAACCAGAAAATACTTTCCACTCAGCGGGTAGGGATGCAGGAACTGCGGCCAGACGCCGTCCGCCAGTTGGTCGCGGATGAGCGGCTCGACCCGCCGGCCATGACCGGGAATCTCCTGCACCACGCTCTCCGCCTCGAGCCGCCCGCGAGCCGGGTCCAGGATCAGCAAGCGCCCGCTGCGGACATTCCCATGATGCCCCGTGGCGACACCCACAACCTGCGTGGGATGGCCCGGAATCGGCTTGGCATAGAAGAACGAGTTGGGGAAGTACGAGTTGCTGCTCAGGTACTCCATCTGCCCCGTGCCGTCCGGATTCATGTGGAACAGGCGGCGCGAATGCGCGTGCGGCAGATCGGTATATTCCCAGCGCAGGTACAGCACGCGGCCATTGTTCAGCACCGTGGGGCACCAGTTGTGTTCCTGATCCACGGTCAGCTGGCGGATCGAGCCGGCCTGATCCGCCAGGTAGAGGTTCGTCACGTGCGAGCCGCCGTAGACGCACGGCACGCCGATATAAGGCGCCGTCGAACTGAACAGCAGGCGACCATCCGGCAGGTAGCAGGCGTCGTAGTTGTCGACGTCCGGCTCATGAATCAGCGGCAGTTCGCGCGGCTTCGCAGGTGGCGCGGCGGAGTCTCGTCCGGCCAGCGACAACTCGTGCACCTGCCAGCGACCGTTGGCGCCCGGCATCGAAAACAGCAGCCTGTCGGCAGCAAAGTGCAGGTCGACGTCACCCACGAACCGTCCGGCCGGCGGTTGGTAGAGCGTCGTCAGCGGCGCAGCCGGGCGAACCGGCGACAAGACGCACAGCCGATTATCGATCCCGCTGGTGCTAAGGCTCGAGTTGCTCTCCCAGTTACCCGGCAGCCCGATGTTCCCGGTCGAGCGTTCGATCACCAGCAGACGGTCGAATTTCACCAGCGGGTTATCCAGGAGGGCGTCGGACCGCAGTTGCTGGAACTCCTCGGTGAGCTTAGCGAGTCGTTCGGAGGTCGAGCTATCCGAGCTGACCTGCTGGGCCTTGACGTCTGGCTGGGAAGCCTGAGCCACGGAGGCCTGAGCCACGGAGGCCTGAGCCCCGGAGGCCTGAGCCACGGAGGCCTGAGCCACGGAGGGAGACTAGCAGCTCAGAGTGAATTTTCTTCAGCGACTCAAGTCGCTGCAGATACGCGCCGCCTCGGGCGTAACGCGCCCCGAACGTGGCGCTCAAATCGCCGATCGCCAGCTCCAGCGACTTCCACTGCTGCTCCGGTACGCCCGGTTTGGCAGGTTGTGCGCCGGGCCGCGGCTTCACGACGATTTTCTGCCACTGGCTGGCATCGCCCAGATAGGCCAGGATGTTGCGGGTCAGCCGTTCCAGATTCGCTCGGTGAGCGTTTCCCGCATGACTGTAATGTGGCAAACGCCAGCCGAGCACGATCACTCGCCCGGGACCCATTTGGTACTCGACCAGCGGGTTTTCGTCGCCGCAATTGGCGCGAGCCAACAACATTCCCGTGGTTGGGCCGCCGGACCCAGCGAAATCCGCGTACGCGGGGAAACCTGCGTCCGTGATCGGGCTGCCGTCCAAGGCACCGCTGGAGGAGAGCCCGCGGAAGATCGGGTGCGTGGTCTCCATCGCAATTAGCTGCGCGAAGTAGGCATCCTGCCCACCGTTGCCGCGTCGCGGGGCAGCCGGTTCAAGCCCCATGGTGTGCACCACGGCCAGCCCTGCTCCGGACAAGAACAACCGACCGCCGCCCGTGACGAACTTGCGGAGCATGGGAAACGACCGAGCGCCGTGAACGGCCGTCTGGCTGCTCGTATCGCCTTCGTGGTACCAGAGTACCTGGAACCGCTCGAGCGGCACGTCTTGACCTTGGGCGTCGACAAACGTCCCGTCGGACGGAACCAGGACCAGTTTCGCCGCACCGAGCTTGGCCGCCAATTCCCACGCGGCCCGCGCCTCCGGTCCGAGCTTGTCGGACGCCGCCGCGGCTGCGAGAAAGCCGACGGCAGACTCGGCCGCCGCGACGCCAGAGACCATCCAGGTCACGAACACGAGGACCGCGAGTGTCTGGCGGCAGCCGACTCGCCACCCGGCCCAGCGACATCCCCGAAACCGTCGCTGAGGTGGCGAAAGACGTTCGCTGGCTTTCGACTTCATGGAACCATCCCTCGATTTTAGAAAGTCTCGCTAGAAGCTCGCGCGGTCTGATTGTACAGAAGGATCTGGCGGTTCACAAACGAAACACACGCGGAGATGTTCACAAACGGAACGCACGCGGAGATGCTGTGAAAGAATCGTAGGGTGGGCTGTGCCCACCACAACTGCCGGTGCCTGGTGGGCGCAGCCCACCCTACACCTTGTGGCGAGACAGACGCAGAGATTCTGTGGCGTGTCAGTCGCCCTCGCGAAACACGCAACTTCCAAACGGACGCGTCGGTCTGGGCTGCCCGGCCTGGTGGCTGGCGGCGGTACGCCACGTCGCGATCCAGACCCCAACGCCGGCGCGGAAGGTAGAACTCCACGCGGCCTGAACGGCCACGCGTCGCAAGTCACTCGTGAGCGTACTCTTCAGGCTGAGGGCTAGGTGGTAAGGCGGATTGGCACTTCGGCCCGAAACATCGGGCCGAAGTGCCAATCCGTCCTACGGTCAAACTACGGACTTGTTCTTTTCCAGCCGCTTACGGTGGTGCAGGCGAGCCGGGCGTGGATGTAGGCTGCTCCATTTTCAGTTCTTCGGCCCGGACTCGCAGATCCTTTTGCCATTGCATCAGCTGCAACTGCCAACTGGCATACTTGGCGACGGTTTCGTCCCCTTTCAACTTCGCGTTGACGATTTCGGAATAAAGCCGCATGGCTTCGTCAAGCTTCCCCTGATTCCGTAGACACGTGGCGATCATGTACTGGACCAATAAACCGTCCTGCACCTCTTGCTGTTCCGGGGGAATCCTCTGAAAAGCCGCCATTGCTTGTTCGTAGTCGGCGGCCCGAAAATACGCTTTTCCTACTGCCATCTGGTCGACAGCAGGGGACGGACCAACCGCAGGCCCAAGCTGCCCCAGTCCTTTGGCGCGGCCTTCTAAATCCTTTCGCCGTTGGAGCAAACGCAGTTGCCAACCAGCGTACTTGGCAATG
>JAPLNJ010000687.1 GCA_026692885.1 Planctomycetota bacterium
GATTGTGGCTGGCTTTCTCATCGGTCAACGCTCACCGTGTCAACCGGTCTCTCACTGCGCCCTGCCGCTAGCTTCGGTCACCGCACAATCTAATCGTTCATAAGTTCCAGGGATTAGATTGTGGCTGGCTTTCTCATCGGTCAACGCTCACCGTGTCAACCGGTCTCTCACTGCGCCCTGCCGCTAGCTTCGGTCACCGCACAATCTAATCGTTCATAAGTTAGCCAGCTATCTGCGCGATCCAAAAGCGTTGATCCAGTCCACGACGTCACTATATTCCTTCAAAGATAGTTGATAGTTGTGACACGATTGAAATTTGCGGGCATCAGAAGAAAACGATGATGTCGTAACAAGCATTGCAGCGTTCGCTTGCTCGTGGCAGAGTGTGCCGTACAACGTTCGCACCAGGTCTACGCCGACAGGTCGATGCGTGGCATACCGTTTAGCCTCGACAAGACAGAGAAGTGGTCCAACGTCCGTGGACAAGTAAGCGAGAATATCGCGTCCGCCGTCACGGGTTTCACCGGTCAGAGTGACAGCCCAGCCAAGATCATCAAGGATGTCCGCGATCAACTGCTCGAATTGGCGTGAAGTTAATGAAAACAGATCTTCTGGGCGATCGCGCAATCGTTGAATGAGAACGTCGGTGGCGGATACGATCTTTGTTTGGACGAAAACAACTTCGTGATCCGACTGACGAAGAGAGAACACGTCGTTTGCCGAATGCTGGAGATTGTTCCCGATTAGTGCTTCTGTTAACGGTGCAGCAAATCCTTGAAGCACGGCAATGTCGTCATCCGTAAAAGGCGTGGGACTTTCGCCTAGCCGCATGTTATCGACCGCGAGCACGCCAATCGGCTTGCCATCATGGAGAAGAGGAACGTGGATCCATTGGAGGTCCCCCAGTCCGAATTCATCGTAGAAGCGAGGGAAGTCGCTTTCACGGTGAATCTTGGGTTCTGGGCTTCCGATCGTCGGTGTGTCCTTCGCGATCTCTATGTCCGCGAACGATCGGCCATCGTGGAATTGCAAGCCTCGTTGAGCTACGCCACGAAAAACATCTTCGCCAACGGAGTACAAGCGACATCGCCCGTATCCGGCATCGTGGATTTGATCCATGATGCGATCTATGGTGTCATGCGCATGCGGAGTCGTGTCTTGTGAATTTGTCATAGCGGATGCAAAGCCATCGCTCGTGCTGGCTAACGACACGATTCAACCGGCGGCGGCCAAAAAGGCTTGCCATCAGGACCGACCCGATCCGCCGCTCGGTTGCAATCGGTAGTTATACGCCAGTTGCACTACTGGCACAGCTCGTTGATGGAGTGGCATAGTTCCTCCCAGCGAATTGGTTTGCGCATGACTCGATCAAACAGATGCACGCACTCTATTGGTAGATCCCTACCTGTCATGGCAATGATGCGAACACGTGGACTTAGCTTACGAAGGCGAGAAACCATCCCTTCATAGTCATCACCATTGTCAGGGCTGAAGTACCAAATGTCGGCGAGGATGACATCAGGCGGGTGACGGCGAGCCAACTCTAGTGCGGGTTGCAGGGAATATGTAATTGCGGTTGACCAACCTGCCGATTCCAAATAATGGCCGATACCATCCGCCGATTTCATATCATCTTCGATTATCAAAGCGTGACCGGTTCCGAATGGATATCCGAAGGCCGGAATGGGACCACGTGGCGGCTTCCGACGCTTTGGCTGGTTGTGGAGATGTCTCAACAGCTCTTCCATGCGATTCTCAAATTGATCATCGTCCCGAAAATCCACAAATACGAGGGCCGACATGTAGTCAGGTGTAAGCGCCTTGTCCGGCGTCGATTCTCGGATCACGGGGATGAATTGTTTTTCCCTCTTTATGCGGTCGAAGAACTGCGGAGTCATGATCGCGGTCTCCACGCCAACTCCGTGAACACGACGATTCGCCTTGTCGACGTAATTGGGTGTACAAACACAGAGAACGACATCAGCCTCGCGCACCGAGGATTCCATAAACTGGAAGCGGTCCGCCCCAAGGGTAAGGTCGTACTGGTCGACAATGATTTCTACTCCATTTGTCACCAGTTGATCCGCGAAGCGACGCGCCCAGGCCTTGTGTGTTTCGCTGTCCCAAGAATACGAGATGAACGCGCGGACGGGACTAGGCGGCTTCGAGGCTGGGCCGGATCCTGGGCGGGCTGCCTTGTTTGAACTGTCGGGGGACTCGGAGGGCAGCTCGGCGGAATCCCCGCTATTACAGGTTGTTGTTGCGCCGAGGTCGGGCGATTGAGCATCTTGGAACAGTCGCTCGGCAATCCGCTGACAAGCGGCAATCAAGCCAGGATCGCGCGGATGACCAGCGAGGGTCTCTGCGTACTGAACCATCGCGGCCGTGAGCTTGCCGACGACCTCATTTGACTCCAGTCGCCAAAAGGCCCGAAGCCGGTTGGCTTTCGAGCCAGATGCGTAGTGGTAGCGCTCGTCCTCAATATCCTTGCCGACGGTATCAGCGATGAACTCCTGGAGGGTCCGGTTGGAGAAGTCCAAGACGTACCCGCCGCCCATCTCAAAGAGCTTCTCAAGCTGTCTTCGCTCGATAACGGTCACGTCGGACATGTTTGCGTTTCGCGTATAACGATACGCGTCACCGGGCCGCGAGTGACGCCTACCATTTTCCAAGACCGGATCGCGGCTCCGGTGCACGCGATAGTTATGGTCTATCTCTATCCTCTCGATATCGTCCATCATGAATCCGCCCTGTTTCAAGCAAGATGGAGATTGCCGCCCTGGCGTCCTTGGTCGAGATGCCCAGTTGCTTGGCTATGTTCATGTGCATGCCAATCGGCCACGTCCCCGTGGGAACGGCTTTTTCAACACTGCGAAGCAATCCCTCGTCAATGTTCAACGCATCATCACCGTGTAGGATCAGTCCAGATGTCATTAGTTTCTGCATAGAGTCTGTCAGGCGCGCAAACACACCCGTTTCGTGGAGCCCAAGTACAACGGCGTCACGCAATCGCTGCCGAACTATAGACACGCCCGTTCCAACTATGCGATCACGTGCGACATCGAATACAACCTCCTTGTCGCCGATGACATTGATGTCATACGCGAATCTCAAACGACGCCCAAATACGCGGTGCGCCTTCCTGACGCCCATGCGAAAACCATTCACGGTCAAACGATTTCCCCGATATCCCTCAAGAATGCTGTATGGATTGAACCCCCTGTTCTCATCAATCAAGAATGCACGACTTGGCATATCGAGCTTTGCACCAGCGATGCTGAATGGAATCACGACCACGCCCTCGATTGAGTCACAAAATTTGCCAAGCTCAAGCACGACGAACTCAACGCGTTTCTCGCTCGCAATGCGAAGAGCCTCATCAGACAGCCCCATGTAATTCGAGGCGCCCAAGGTCGCTGGTTCCGTAAGTTTGAGGGCCACCTGAAACTGCGGCCGTACTACGACGTCCCGAACATACGAGTCGAGGTGGGCAATTGCCTGTCTCTCTTTGAAGCGACCGCTCAACCTGACGCGAATCTTCGTTCCTTGACTTCCCTCGTCGTGTTCCTGAACGTACGCCAGTCCGCCCCTCCCATCCACCCGAATAAATCGTTGTTTTGTGTCACCGCGTACAGATGAGCGATTACATGTGGTGACTTCAAGAAGGTCACCGATCATGAATACTGAGGCAATTCCGATTCCGAAACGAGAGACGGCGTGGAACGGGGAGTCTGACGCTGCGGATAGGAACCGGTTGAATTCCGGTGAGTCATAGTAGCTATTGCCAATTTGGAATAGGTATTCGGAGATTACTCGTTCGTCCATCCCGATGCCGTTGTCCTCAATCTCTAACCACAATTCGTCGTCTGCATCACTGAGTGAGACAGAGATGAATGGTTTGTATGCGTCACGCGAAACGCGCTGGCGGACGGCGCACGCATCGATCGCGTTCTGGATTAGCTCACGGACTGCTGCACCGGGGTGTGCGTAGAGGTGTTCACCCATGAGCAGGTTCGTAATCGACGAGCGGTTCAATCGGAATCGCAAATCGCAGAAGACGTAGCCCACCGATCGAATTCGCGTACGGACCGTCGTTGGCACGACAAGGTCGTAATCACGGACGATATCCGGCTTGTTGTTTCGCAGAATGTAAAGAGTGTCACGCAACTCTCGCTCGATGAGAGCGGCAAACTCGTTGATGGCGGCCTCGATGGCCGGGTGGTGGCTGTCACCGGCAAATATTAACTCGTGTTCGGAAATATCAGTGCCATGGACAGCCATGTGCTTCTGCCATTCGCTGAGCGTAGTTTCTGCGCCGGGAAGGTCGTTATCCTGAATCCCCAAGCTATCAAACAGTACTTGCGGCGTGCGTTCGCGGTCGAAGTCCAGAATATCTGTTAAGCGAAGGACACTAGCACAAAACTGAACATTGACTCTTTGGTCAGCAATTATGAGATCGCGCGGGAAACGCGAGTCGTAAGGACCGCGGACCTCTGCTAGGGTGCCGACATCAAGGTTGTGACTTTCACAAATATCAACGAGAACATCCTCAAACGAGACGCCTCGATATGAGAACAGCTCGCGCTGCCCAGTAAGTTTCTTAAAGCCATCAAAAATCTCGCGGTATCGGGCACGGGTAGCATGTCTTGCGCGTAGAAATGATGAAAGTGCGACCTCCTGAAGTTGAAAGACTTCAAACTCTAGTAGCTGACGATGAGACTCTGGTGCGTCATCCAATTTCGACCTGACCGTCTGGAGACGGTGCCATAGGTCCAGAGAGTCGCGTAAGTGATCCTGAAAGTCTGAACTTTGAATTACCCGTTTCCGTTCGACGGAGGTAAGTGACATACCGAGATCATGAAGGTACGCGGCGTCCACGATCAACGCGCATTCGAGTGGAGATAGTCGGTTGAGCGTCGCGGGGCTAATGATGGTTTCGGCTAAATGGACCAGCTTCTTAGCATGGTCGCGGTTGTGAAGAGTATAAAGCTGAAAGGGTCCTGCAACGACAAGATCAAGCATAGGTCCTGCGGCTGCCGCGACAATATCCACGTGAGCTGACAGCAAGTCATGCTTCAGAACGCGCTGATAAACAACGCAGTGTCGTACACTTTCGGGCGCAGGTGGAACTAATGCCATAGCCTATCGACCTCGACGTTGATCCCATAACGAATTGGTTTCTATCCCACCTGCTCCCGGCAAAAAACACCGCGGTGGCGTAGGACCGTGCCGGGAGCAGGTGGGATAGAAACCCAGTTGAACGGAACCGCTGAGCACGAACCGCTAAGGGTTTTGCTCGTGCCGCGATCGTCCGGGAGGCATTTTACCGCGGGGCAGCACCGTCGAACAGTAGGCCGTGGCCTCGATGCGCCCGACAGGCGGGGCGGCGGTGCTGCCGGGGAAGGCGGTTATGACGAGCCCCACGGCGCGGGTCGCCTCGCCGGCGCAGACCGGTGATAAGCTCGTCACTGCGGACGGGGAAATTGTGCGGTTGCGCAGCGGGGCACCCAGGGGACGGTCGATCATGAGGAGTCCTGACCGGCAGGGACGGAGACCACAGACGAGACCAGGGCTGCGGGACAAGGCAAGGGCGAGGCGAATGGCGAGGCGAATGGCGAGGCGGACAAGATCTTGCCTCGGGAAGGACGTGCACGTCCACGCCCCCGCAGCAGCCACAGCCGACCCATTTCGCAGACAGGACAGGCCGGCGCGACGGCGGCTGCCGGGATCGCGGCCGGTGTCGCGGGCCGTGACGGCAGGCAGGGATCTCGTTCGTCGCCGCCCGGACTCGACAGCAGCTGCCGACAGCGCGCCACCTGAGCGCGGCGCTGGGTGTTGGCCAGCAGGCCATAGTACCGCACGCGGACGAACCCGGGCGGCAAGACGTGCACCATCCACCGCTGCACGAATTTCACCCCCGACAGCTGCAAGATCTGGCGTTTGCCGCTTTTCCGGTAGTTCTTGCCCCAAAACCTCACTTCCCCGTTCTCGTGCGACAACAACCGGTGGTCCGAGATGGCTGCCCCCGCCACGTAGCGGGCCAAGTATTTTAGGACGGCTTCCGGACCCTGACAGGACTTCGGCGGCGGCTGGATGTGTACCACCCAGTCCTGCTCATACAGCGGGGTCAACCAACGCTCGAAGGCCAACTCGTCGGCCAACCCGGCCAGCGGCCCGCCCAGCTTCAATTTCCCCGCCCGCCACAGACGCTTCAACCCCGCCAGAAACTTGCCGCGAAACTTCCGGCTCAACGTCTTCACGCACAGCAAATACTTCGGCGATCGGGTCGGCACCCAGCGTGTCCCGTCGGCCGACAACCCGCCGCCCGGCACCACGCCATGCACGTGCGGATGGTGGTGCAGGTTCTGACCCCAGGTGTGCAGCACCAACACCGCCCCCACGCTGGCGCCCAAGTGTTCGGGATCAGCGGTCAGTTCCTTCAAAGCCTGCCACGCGGCGCGGAACAGCAGGCCGTACAAGGCCGAGCGATTGGCCAGCACCAACGTCGACAACGTGTCAGGCAGTGTGAACACCAAGTGAAAGTAGGGCACAGGTAACACGTCGCACAACATCCGGTCCAGCCAGCGCGCTCGCGCCGGACCGCCACACGTCGGGCAATGTCGGTTCCGGCAGGAGTTGTACGCCTCGTGTTCGTGGCCACAGCGGTCGCAGCGCCAAGTGTGACTGCCCAAGGCCGGCGTGCGGCAGGCCGTCAACTCGGCCAACGTGCGCCGCTCGATCAAACAGGCCCGCGAGCCACGCTCGGCCAAGTACGCCCGACCATAGGTCCGCAGCAGATCCGCCACCCGCAGTTGCGGTGGCAGCGCCGGGTCGTCCGTTAGGCCCCCGGCGGCGCGGGCGTTTCCGGCGGCTCGAGCTGCCGCGCCGGCTCCGATGCCGTCGCGGACGACGGGGGTGCCGCGGCGGCCGGCGAGGAAGGCGGCACGGCTGACGCCCCAGGCGGCAGAGTCGTCGGCGGGTTCGGCGAAGCCACCGGCGCCCCCCACCGCGGGCATTGCTCCAAGGGCAGCAGGTCCAAGGGACTGGTGATCCCTTCCAAGTGCACCCGCCGCACGTGCAAGTAAATCAGCGTGGTCGAGAACGAACTGTGGCCCAACAGCCGCTGGATCGTCACTAAGTCCACCCCCGCTTCCAGCAAACTCGTCGCGTAGCTGTGCCGCAACGTGTGTGGCGTGACGTGCTTGTTCAGCCCCGCCGCCAGCGCCGCCCGCTGACAGGCCTTCTGGACCGTGGCCGCAACACGGGGTTGCCCGGCTGTGCCACCCCCAAACAACCACTCCCCCGGCCGATACGTCTGCCAGTACATCCGCAGTTCGGTCAGCAACCGGGGCGACAGCGGAACCAGCCTCTCTTTCGCACCCTTCCCGTGGGCCACTCGCAGCAGCATCCGAGCGCTGTCGATGTCTCGCACCCTCAGGTACAAGGCCTCGCCCACCCGCAGGCCCGCAGCATACAGCGTGGTCAGCACCATCTGGTCTACGGGAGGATGAGCACATGCCAGTAGCTTCTGCACTTCCTCGGGTCCCAAGACCGTGGGCAGCTTCTTGGGAAGTTTGGCAAAGGGGATCATGGCCACGGGCCAGTCCTGCGGCAACGTCGTACGATAGAGGAAGCGTAGGGCGCAGACCGCCTGGTTGAAGCTGGACCAGGAGGCTTTCTTCTCTTGGACCAGAAACACTTGGTAGGCTCGCACTTCTTCCGGGCCCAGTTGATCGGGGGAGCGACCGAAGTGCTTGGCGAAGCAGGCCACGTGATACACGTAGCAGTCGACCGTACACGGTGAGTAATTGCGAATCTGCAGATCGGCAATCAGACGTTCACGAAGCGGGCTCATCAGCGAATTCTCCGAAAGAGGTCACCAGCAGCGGCCTCACATCGAAGCCGCGACTTGGTCCAGCATGCTTGCTAGCTGCGGAGCTAGCAAGGCCGGATAATCGCTTTATTCGTTACCACCGGACCTGGATCGTACAGCCGAGACAGCCCCTTCCCGCCGCAGTTGGAAAACTCCGCGAGATGGTGGGCCAGAGGCAGAATAAGTATACTTGTGTCCCCTTGCCAGGCGACATCGCAGACGTGCTTCGCGTCAGGCTCGGTTACCCCTGACAACTAGGCATCGGCAAACCATCGCGAAGCGGTTTAGTTCAAGGCAAACCGGACACCAGCTAAACACCGTGTTTTGCCGAGTGAAAATACTTCACAACCGACTGCTTGACACCACAATTGACACCGGACTAGACTACGGGCCGAAATGAAGACACCCAACGGGTTGTGACCGCTGGGTGTCGAGACCTACCTTTTCCTTTGACCCAGGAGGTAAGCCCGTGAGCAAGTCTAGCCGAAAATCCCGCCCGACAAAACCCCGTCCAGATTTCCCGTTGTTCCCGCACCGCACCAATCGTTGGTGCAAGAAGGTCCGCGGTCAGTTTGTCTACTTCGGGAAAGTGGACATCGACCCCAAAGGCGAAGCCGCCCTAGAGCGCTGGCTTGACCAAAAAGACGACCTGCTTGCCGGCAGGAAGCCGCGGGGCAAGGTGGATGCCCTGAGCGTCGAACAACTGGCAAACGCTTTCCTGGGCGCCAAGAAGGCCCGTGTCATCAGCGGAGAGCTTGCCCAACGGACCTGGGCGGATTACCAGCAACTGCTAGTCCTCGTTGTCGAGACCCTCGGGCGCAACCGAGCGGCTGCTGACATCCAGCCCGCCGACTGGGCTAAGCTCCGCACCGTATTCGCGTCCAAGTGGGGCCCGTGGCGTTTGGCAAACGCCACCGTCTACACCAAAGGTTGCTGGAAGTGGGGATGGGAAAACGGGCATCTGGCCACCCCCATGCGGTTCGGCAGCGGGTTTGCCCGTCCAAATGCGAAGACAATGCGGGCGGTCAAGAATGCGAATGGTGACCGCACTTTCCAGCCTGAGCAAGTGCACGCGATTCTGAGCGTCGGTAGCCCGAACATGAAAGCCGCGCTGTTGCTGGGGCTCAACTGCGGCTACGGGACTGGCGACATTGCCGGCTTGCCGTTGAGCGCCTTGGACCTGCAAGCAGGCTGGGCGGAATTCCCCCGCCCGAAAACCGCGATCCGCAGACGCTGCCCGCTCTGGGCGGGGACGGTCGAAGCGGTCAAGGCGGTTCTCGCCAGCCGCCCTATACCCCGCCCTGGAAACGAGACTCTAGTCTTTCTGCGCAGTGGTCCCAAGTCGAACGGGACGACCTACCGCGGGAACGGTTCGGCACAAGTGGCGGTCGAATTCGCGCAGACCTGCAAGGCCGCGGGTGTCACTGGGCATACGTTCTACGACGCGAGACGATCGTTCCAAACGCAGGCGGAATCGTCGAAAGACTTCCCGGCAGTCTCCGCGATTATGGGACACGTCGCGAGCGGCCAGGACATGGCGAGCATTTACCGGCAGCGGGTGAGCGATGAGCGGCTGCAAGCCGTTGTGGACGTGGTGCACGGGTGGTTATTTGCGAGCGTGGACGACGATACGGCCAACGGGATGGGCGGAGGTATCTGAAGGCGGTATGATTCAGCAGCGCGGCTAGGGTGGCCACCCGAAAGCCGATCACCTTGGACGGTTGCCGCGCTGCTTTTTCTTCCGAGGGTCACAGCAAGGAGTGACACATGCCAGCCGCGATTACCAATTCCGACACGGCGGAACAATTCCGAAAACTCGCCAGTGATTTCCGCGCCGCGATAGAACGCGCCCCGCCCCCAAGCCAGAAAGACCCGCTTGGTACGTGGAAAACCAAGGATAAGATCCACGGCTATGCCATGTTTCGCGCAGGGGAACTGATTCGCAAGTCGCTAACGCTGTGGCCGTTCGACGTGGAGATGCAGACCGCCGTACTGGACTTAGAGCAGGGATTGATCGACATGCTAAGGAACCCCGATGCAGACCAGGAAACACAACAGGCGGTCCGTGAAGACAGGCCGGAACGAGACCGAGAGCTATTCCGGCTTGCCGACTTGTGGTTGCAGCGGATCGGCAAACACGTCCGCGGTAAGGATCAATTCGGCGTCCACATCGGCGAAAGCGAATTACTCGCCCAGACGCTTGAAGCGTTGGCCGATCAATTGCCAGCGGCGCCCGTGGAAATGGTCAACCCGCCGCCCGTGGCGGAAGACGATAGCGACCCGATTGAAGACGCCCTAGAACGTCAGACTTTGCTTCTGTATCGACGGCTGAAAGTTTCACGTAATTTTGTGAGCTACAACACGTTGGCCGATCACGATTGCGGCTGGAGAAAGTCTCCGAGCGATTCGACGATCACAAGAGCGCTGAAGAAACTGCAAGAGGCATTGAATACTCTGACCCATGCCCCGGAACTGAAAATCGAGCATACAGTACGCCGTGTAACCCGAATTATTCATACTCTGATTTCTTCACCGCCATGGAAGCAGCGAGAGCGAGACAGAGGAGCGGGAGATGACGCTAGCGCAAACCTTCCCCCTCCCCAGAGCATCTGGTTTGAACAGGGGGGGTGAGTTGTCACTGA
>JAPLNJ010000688.1 GCA_026692885.1 Planctomycetota bacterium
GGAGACGAATTGGATCTCTTTCTCCCTTCGAAGGAGACCCTTCCAACGAAGGAAACCAGCGAAGTAGACGCGGAATTACACCCAGTCAACTGGTACCATCCCGCGTATCGACTCCGGCTCCCTTTTCTATACCGGTCCCACGATTGGGCCGGTTTCTGGCAGGTAGGAGAGGTTCCCGGCGCTGAACGTCCGAAGCTCGGATTGCGGGGCATGCATCATTTGACTCTTTGCCCCCTCGCCGATGGTCTCGCGCGCCCTTTGCCCGGCATCCGGCCGCCGACGTTGTCGGCAACCATCGCCCATAGGTCCCAGGGCGACGACGTGACCGGTCTACGTCTGCCTGCATAAGCGATTGAGATGGCAGGTAGTCGCAGACTCATCCCGGCCGCGATCAACCGATTGCTGGTCGCCGGTGGCCCCTTCCGATCGCTGCTGGCGAGGGAAAAGGGCGGCGGCCGGATCATTATGCAAAAGCCACTGCCGGGACGCCGACATGACGTGGAGGAGCCGCTGCCGCGTGGCGTAGCGTTCCCTGGTGGCAGGTGCCAGTGATCGATCGCAGGCGGATCGAAGACGATGACACTGAAGCCGGTGGCCGATACCGGAAAACGGTCGGGAGGGTGAGCACCGAAATGCCCTCAGGGCCGATGACCCCGCACCTCCCGGCCGATCAACATTGGACCATGCGGCCGGGTTATCGTCGATCATGGCCACCGCGATGCCCGTGGTGAAGGACATCCGAGTCCGGCAGCAGGGCCCGATAAGCCAAAACGGTAAACTACCGTTTTGGCAACACGGCGACTTCCAGAATACGGCTTTTCCCCGAGATTCCGTAAGATGGTTTGAAAGGGCTTGCAATACCGATCCGAAGGGCTAAAATCCCGGAATTCTTCGGCGATTTGGGCCAAAACAGTGGTTTCAAAGGATGCCTTTGCAAGCTAGGGGTTGGCGGTTCGAGCCCGCTCGTCTCCACTGTTCTTAACTATCGCCGAACGCTTGACTTGCGTACCTTCCCGACGTAGGGAAGTGCGGCCTAGATGTCCTTGGAAAAGTGGTACGACTACCACTTTTGCAGGCTGAAAGGTGCCGCACTATGCCCAAACGTAAAGGTCACGTCCCCGCCTACCGTCTTCACAAGCCCTCCGGCCAAGCCCGCGTAATAATCAACCGCGAGCACATCTACCTGGGGCCATACTGTTCGCCGGAGAGTCGCGAAAAGTACGCCCGCTATATCGCCGAGATGTCGGTCTCCGACCAGACTCCGCCGCAGGCAGCATCGACGGTGGGCAAAAGCCAGAATCTGTCCATCGGCGAACTAATCGTTGCCTACTGGCCGTTCGCCGAGAGCTACTACGTCAAGGACGGAGAACCGGCTGGCGAACTTGCTTCGATGCGTGCCGCTCTCCGGCCGCTGCGAGACATCTATGCCTCGACGTCTGCCAACGAGTTTGGCCCGAAGTCGCTGAAGGCGGTCCGGGAGCAGATGGTCAAGGAAGACATGTGCCGGAACGTAGTCAACCACAACCTCAGCCGGATCAAACGGTTCTTCCGTTGGGCGGTTGGAGAAGAGCTGGTTGATCCGTCGGTGTACCACGGCCTGCAGGCGGTTCCTGGATTGCGAGCCGGGAAGACCACTGCTCGCGAAACAGAGCCGATCAAACCCGTGCCGGACGAGCACGTCGATGCAGTGCTACCGTTCGTCTCGCCGCACGTCTCGGCCATGATTCAAGTCGAACGATTGACCGGCATGCGGCCCTGCGAAGTCGTCATCATGCGGGCCTGCGACATCGACATGTCCGGAGATGTTTGGGTCTACGAGCCGCCGGACCACAAGAACCGCTGGCGGGGCAAACGCCGACTGATTCCTGTCGGACCGAAGGCCCAAGTGATCCTAAAGCCGTTTCTGGATCGAGAGCCGGCCGCGTACTTGTTCAGCCCGATGGAAGTCGACGCCTGGCGGAACGAGCAGCGTCGCTTGACTGCTGGCACTGATCGCAAGACGCCGGTGTACCCGTCGGAACTGCGGTCCAAGGAGAAGGCCAAGCAGGCTCGCAAGCGACGGAAGCCGGTACGACCGCGGCGAGATCACTACGACACGCACTCCTACCAGAGGGCCGTCGAGTACGGCTTCGACCGAGCTGAAAAAGCCGGCGTCAACATCCCGCACTGGCATCCCAACCAGCTTCGTCACAACCGCGGTACCGAGGTCAGGAAGGTCTACGGTGTCGAGGCCGCTCAGGTGATTCTGGGGCACGCACGGGCCGACGTGACGCAGGTGTACGCCGAGAAGAACCAGGAGTTGGCGATGCGGATTGCGAAGGAAACGGGTTGATCGGCGCGGCGTGGTCTGGTCGAAGCTGCGGCAGTCACCGGTTGACTCCCGAGCCGGACGGTAAAGAATACGTTACAAGATTCGGAAGCAACGCAGCGCGGAAGCGGCCAGGGTTGTAACGGGCCGCGCCGCGGCTGATGTGACTCGGGTCTACACCGAGAAGCACCGGCAGAAGGTGATCGTGATCGTGAAGGAGAGCGGGTAGTTGTCTAACGAACATCGCGACATTTGGCCAGACTCGGCTTCTCGCCGGTGAAAAAGGGAGTAGTGCGTTTAATGATCGAACATCGCTTGAACAATCAATCGGATGAAAATGGAGTGCGTCAGGAGTCACAACTGGTGGTTGTGGAATCGGAGTCGCCCAACTGGCAGCGTATGGCAGATGTTGTAGGCGAAGCGAGAGACGGAGATTCCCTGGCCAACGTTTGGTCAGATTTCATCGAGTCGGGGGGATCTGCAGATCCGGATGTTTGGACCAGTTTCGCTCGGGCCGCGTCGAGGACGAGCCAAGGACATCTACTAATCGAGGTCTGGATCGAATGCACGAAGGCAGGCATTGCCCTGAATCCCGTCGGCTGGAGCGCCTTTGCGGAAGCGTCAGGAGCCACCGGGTTGAAGAATCTGTTGACCCAAATGTGGCGACGTTTCCAGGAATCCAACCTTCCGTCAAACATCGCTGCCCTTGATGCCTTTGCCTACGCGGCTGGAAGAACTCGGCAGGGGCAACTCGTCACCGAAATCTGGAACGCGTGCCGTGACACCAAGGGCCGCTTGGCCTTTCGACTGTGGAGCAGGCTTGCCCATGCTGCTGCAAAGACTCGACAAACCGAACTGATCACCGAGATCTGGCACGCCTGTCGAGACGCTAGGGGCTACTTGGTGTTCCGCCTGTGGATTTGTCTTGCCTATGCCGCCGGGAGAACCAGGCAGGGGCCATTGGTCACCGAGATTTGGAACGCGTGCCGAATCGCGCGTGTCGAATTGACCGCGGGCCAGTGGATCACTCTCGCGTACGCGGCCGGCCGAACCAGACAGCGGCACCCCGTCATGGAGGTCTGGAGCGGTTGTCAAATCGCCCCTGCCAAATTAACTGCTGAACAGTGGACCGGTCTCGTCTACGCCGCCGGAGAAAACCAACAGGCGGCACTGGTGGCCGAAATCTGGAAGACATATCGCGACGCCTCGGCCGACTTGACTCCTCACCATTGGAGCCGTCTTGCCTACGTCGCCGGTATGACCGGACAGGGAGAGCTGCTCTTCGAGGTCTGGGCGGCACGTCAAAAAGCAGACGGTCAGTTGTCTTCTCACGAGTGGATTAGTTTTGCCTACGCCGCCGGTCGTAGTCGGCAGAGTCTCTTGCTGACGGATATCTGGGCCGCGCGTCGCAACTCGCGTGTCCCCTTTACCGCTCGCGAATGTATCGCTTTTGCCTACGCCACAGATCGTACCAGGAACGGAGACCTGTTCGCTGAGATTTGGACCGCATATTGCGACGCAAGGGTCAAACTGACTTCTCGTCAGTGGATCCGGTTTGTCCAGGCTGCCGTGGCCACTGGGCAGGGAGAGTTACTCGTTGCGATCTGGACAGCCCGCTGCGCCGCGAAGATTGCGTTTGACGGATATACCTGGACTTGGTTCTCGAACGCTGCTGCGATGACCGGACAGGCGACACTGTTGGCCAAAATCTGGAGGGCATTTCGCAGATGCGGGATGGTTATCACTTCTCGCCTCGGACGCGTTTTTGCTAACGCCGCTGGAAGCATCGGGCTGGCAGAGTTGCTTTCCGAGATCTGGGCCGCATGCCGCGACTTGCAAGTCGCGTTAGATCCCCAGTGGTGGGCCACCTTTGCGGACGCCGCCAGCAGAACCGGGCAGGGGAAGCTGTTGGCCGAAATCTGGAGCGCCTGTCGCGCCGCGAAGGCCGCCTTAACTTCTCGCGAGTGGAGCCGTTTCGTGCAGGCGATAAACTCCAGTCAGGGCATGCTGCTTTCCGAGATCTGGACCGCATACCGCGATTCGCAAGTCGCCCTAGATTCCCAGATGTGCTCCAGCTTTGCTCTCGCCGCCCGGAGAACAGGACAGGGTAAATTGCTGGCGGAAATCTGGACCGTCTATTCCGCGGCGGGGGTCGAGTTCCATCTCGAGACGTGGGACGATTTCGTCTATGCCGCTGGCGAACTCGGACAGGGGGACCTGGTCACCGAATTATGGGGCGATTTTCGCGCCGCCAAACGCGGCTTTGATCCCCCGACTTGGGCCAGTTTTGCCGAGGCCGCCGGGAAGACCGGGCAACGGGAGCTGTTTTCCGAAATCATGACCTTGGTCCGTGAGCGAGCCGCATCTAGTCCCCAAACACGGATCAGCTTTGCTCAAGGTGAAACACGCCTGGAGAACACTGCCTTGGCGCGAGGGTCGTGCGAGCAAGCCGCCACCATCTCGACGAAGTTCGACGACGCGTTTTGGATGACGATGCTATCCGCAGCATCCCCGGACGAAGATTTGCTCATGGAGGTTTTTCGCCACCGCGAAAGTTGCCTGGGGTTTATGCGGCAGCTTCGCAGGGGCGAGGTGGACCAGTGCTTGGCCAAGATGGCATCGCAACTAGCCGACGAGAACCACCGAGCGGAAATCACCGAGACCCTGCTTGGCACCCGGACCGATGTCGCCGCATGTTTCAGCTTTATTCGCGGAGCTGTTCCCAGCACGGATTTCGAGGAGCGGAAAGCCGCCATGGGTTGTGTCACGCGGTGGCTCGTGGCAAGTCTGTTCGTGTGCACCAGGGAACAATTTTTGGCCCGTTGCCTGACGGTGGCAGACCAACTATTTGGATTGCGTCCCGACGCGCGCAATCTGGAAGAAGCTCTCTCTTGCTACGGTATCGAAACGGCGGCAGCTTGTTGGCGTTGGCTCATTCGCGCACTATTCCAACAGGCATTCGGATATTTGGAGCAATTGGATGACGATCAACTCACCAGCGAGATTTCTTGTGCTGACTCCGGCGTGGTCGCGCGCATTGTGGTCTTCCAACAACAACTCGTTGACACCGTGGACCGCCTACGACTTCGCTTGGATTTGCCTTGCTCGCCAGCGGTGCAATCGCTATTGCCGATCGTTGGCAAACTGTGCGACACGCAGGTGACGACCTTCATCAAACGCATCCAAGGTCCGTCTCGCCCCGAAATGGCGGCTCTTGAACAACTGCGGGCGGCCAATACCGAACAACTTTCGGCATCCTCCTGGGAGGTGGTTCTCGCTTACTACGTGAGCAATTTAGCTCGTGTCACGCTGGACACGCAACTGGAGGGCATCAAAGGCGAAATCCACACGCTAAAACACGATTTTATTCGGTCGTTTCAGGAGCCGATCACAAGGGCAGGTCATCGGAACCAGCGTCTCGCGTTAGCCTCCAGAGCGAGAGCCTTCGTGTCTTCCTTCGGCGCCGTCCTGTTCCAAGTCGGATCAGGGCGTCCTCTAGCCGTGGGACTGGGCCGACTGGTTCGCTGGTTCCTGGCGCCAAGGGCGACAACAAGAGCACGTCTCGACGCATGGATCATCCGCACACCGCGACGCGTCTTGATCTCATCCCGGGACGACGCTGAGGACGCAGTGCTCATCCCGATGTTTAAGGAGCTTCGGGCCAACGCCGAACGGGCACTAGCCGACTTGCCGGCCGATGATCGACGATTCGAAGTCAACTTAAGCGAACCGACTAGCGACGGCGAAAGCCTCGCCGTCTTGACGGTCGCGAACACGTGTTCGGAACACGCCGTCGCTGACCTGCATTCGAGCAACCGTGGCTGCCGTGATATTCGTCGGTGGGCCAGTTCGTTGTCCAACGGGGAATCGCAAGGTTACGCCATTTACAGACGCGAACGGCGAGGACAGCAGATGTGGTTCGTGTGGGAGATCTACCTGCCGACGTGGCTAGGCGAGTAGTATTTACACACGGGGTATTCAAATGGTCGAGACCGACACCAAGTGCCGCGTTCTGATCGTCGACGACGATCTTCAGGAAGCATCGAGAATTGCTCATGAGCTTTCAGATGTTCCGCCGGCACGAATAGGTGGCCGAGAGCTGGTCATTGAAATCAGCAACAGCGCATATTTCGTGGAACGCCGACTCAAGGAGGCCAAACCGGAGTCGCCGCCTTGGGATGTCATCTTTTCGGATGTCTTCATGCCTTGTCCGTGCGACAAACCCAAGGCTGCTCCTTGCGCCGAGGCGACACACGAGCCGATTCGGGGGCCAGCCGGAAAATCGTGGTCGGCTCACATTTATCACTACTCCTGGAATGAAGACCAGGTCAGCGCAAAACACGGCGGATTTCTGATCGCGGAAGCGTTTCTTGCTGTGCGCAAGAGCCGACCTTCGTATGAGAAGACGCAACTGGTGCTGATGTCAAATCGTCTATTTGGCGAGGATCGAGACCGCGTTTTGAGCCTGTTGTCGCGAGGTCGTCCGAGCATGGAGTACTACGACAAGGCGCAGTGGGAGGACGCAATCCTAGAACCATCACGACCTCAGATTGATTCAGAGCATTTTGTTCAAGCGTTGATTCAGGCGATTCGTCGGGCGGAGTCGTCCCAGGGGTTGGGGCTGTACTCGGAACACTCGGTGCCGGACTCGACCCCGTTTCTCTGTATGGCCCCAAGGATGCAAGAGATCATGATCCAGGCTCGCGGTTGGGCTGGGAGCAAGAGGGCACGCGTTATTCTGCTCAACGGAGAGACGGGCGTCGGCAAATCGCGTCTTGCTGAGCATCTACACTCACTCAGGGTGAAACAACTGGGCATTTCGGACAAGATCGAACGTGTGGCCGCCCCGAACCTACCGTGTACCGTATTCGACAGTCTACTCTTTGGCCACGAGAAGGGAGCCTTCACTGGAGCAGACGAGGCCCATAATGGGCATGTCTTTTCGGCAGCTAAAGGCACGTTGTTCTTCGATGAAATCGGAGATGTGCCGTTACTTTCGCAGGGCAAGCTCTTGGATTTGTTTGATGGCAGAGGATACCGCCGTGTGGGTGGAAAGGAACTCCTTACAAGCCTCCCAGCCTTCTTTCTTTGCGCTACGAATTGTGACTTAGATGTGGCGGTGGAGACGGTCAAGTTAGGAGAGATCTATTTGAACGCATCAAGACATACCGTTTGGAGATTCCGCCGCTACGTGAACGCAAGGAGGATATCATTCCGCTCGCCCGTCTCGCTATACAAAAAACCAACGAGCCGGAACTGACGCTCGCTAGCGACGCCAGGCCGGTTCTGGAGGGTTACCACTGGCCAGGCAATGTTCGGGAACTCTGGGACACGGTCCAAATGTTGGCCGGCGACTGTCGTCGCGCACAATTGACTGGAGCGGTTATACAGAAGGCCCTGAATGCTCGGACAAAGTCCGCACGTCCGAGTGATCGCAAACCGGATGGCCAGAAATCAACGATGCAGTCGCCTTCCTCAGTCACGGTGGAATCGATTCTCAAAGGCGGGGTTAGCTGGGATCAAGTGAAATGTGAGCCAGACGTCAGGAAAGCAGCACTGATGATTGCTGCCGTTGGTCGAAATAGGCGGAAGGGAAAGAAGCAGCAGGATCTTGCGAAAATGCTTCACGTTATTCCCAATACCATCGAACAGTTTCTGCGCAAGACGAGGAATCAACTCCGGGAAGGCGAACTGACGCTGGACGGACTTCGCGGACAGGTTGAGCCACCGGACACGGAATACTTGGAGTCGTTCGTCGCGAAAGCCCTGCTACCGAAGAGCAAAGAATAGTCCTGTTAACTCCTGTTCTCTATCTTGCGACCTCCGTCGCCGTGCTACGGTGCCACGAGAAGGGCGAGAGAGTCTAGTTCGCTGGGTCATTGTTTCTACAAGAGTGCCGCGGCAAGGACCGCGTGCCTGAGGCGAAGACGGTGCCAGTGTCTCCCGCCGCCGTCGCCATCTCTGCACTCCCGGCTCTCCCGCTGACGGCTCTCTGTCCGTCGGCAGTCTATCCACAGCTCATGTTGTCCGCCGCGACCTGCGAGGCCGTTCGCTCGGAGGTCGCGGGAGCAGACAACCTTCGAAAAGCTGATCCGACCTGAGCCAACCTGAGCGAACCTGAGGTCAAAGCTGAGTCCTCAGCTGGAAATCCCTTCTGCTGACCGGGCGTGCGTACGCGTTCGCACGAATTCTGACGTCGTAACTCAATTGCCCTTCGTTGGTTGCTGCATAGCAGCGATTTTACGAGAGGCGTTGGCGCGCCACCTGCTTTAGGTCGAAGCCAGAACGATTTGATGGCTAGGCGAGAATCAGCAGGAAGAGAAAATGATCGATTCGACGTCAGAGAGACTCATCACCCTGGCCGAGGCGGTTGAGCTTTACCCGCGGCCCCGGCGAGGGAAGACGATCCATCTGAGCACTATACATCGGCACGCCAGCGTTGGTTGCCGAGGCGTAGTCCTGGAAACGCTGCTTTGCGGTGGGTCGCGAGCAACTTCGGTTGAAGCGGTTCAACGCTTCTTTGAGCGATTGACAGCGACTGCCGACAGGAATGGCGCCGCTGCCTCCAATCCTCCGGCGACGCGCAGGACGCACAAGATCCACGAACAATCAGAGGTTCACATCGAAGAGCAGCTAAGTCGGATCTTCGGCCGCCGTGATAGAGCGGCTCGCAAGGGTTAGCAGTAGCGTGCTCTTCAATTTGAGGAGGTGCACATGGAAGTAGCCATCGAAGGGCGGCAGGATGCTTTGGCTTCCGGGCGGCGATCCGGAAGGCGGAGGCGACGGCGGTTGAGAATCAATCTTTTTTTGACGAAGGAGGTGTCTGATGCTCGTGCTATCTCGGAAACGCGGTGAGGAGATTCGGATTGGTGACGGCATTACCGTCACAGTGCTGGAGATTCGGGGAGAAAAGACCAAGTTGGGGATCTCCGCACCGCGCGAAATTCCGGTCGTTCGCACCGAACTGATCCAGCAGGTTCCGCCGGCACGTGCCGAATCATGCCAGCTCCTCTGACCAGGTCATCGAACACCGTACACCGAGAGTGGCCACAGCACTCGGCTAGTCCCAACTCAAACGAAGGCTGGAAGAAGGCCGCCAGGCTCACGTTCGAAGATTGTTTCGCTTGGCTCGGCTAATGCTTGCGGGGCGTCAGTGGCCGTCAAGTTGTAGAGCAACTGGAGCAAAGATCGAAGGCCACCTAGACCACGATTGTAAATGGGAAAGTGGACCGAAGTCAGATGCGTCTTGTGTGAGAAGTGTGCCGGGTAACCGGTGTGTTTTGTCCCTGTTTTTCGAAAGGTTGCTTTTATGAACAAGAAAAGTAGAAAGAAAAGGGAAACCGATGCGCGCAGGCGTGCGTCTCTCGGACAGATCGGCCGTGAGGCGACAGCGAGCGAAAGCCGAACGGTCGCGAGCATCTCGGATGCGGATCGTTTTGGCCTCCGACTCCTGCGGGAGATTCGTCGTTTGGCCAAAAGTGATGAATGGTTGTTCGATCCCGATGGATTCGGCCTGGTGGCGCCGGACGGATGCAAGGATTCGCTTTCCACGGCCTACTTAGACTACCTCATCGCGTCTGCGCCCGACCGCGGGCAGTGCCTTGAGGATATCGCGCGCTACTTTGTGCAGGGGGACGAACCGCTGCCGGCGCGTTTCGAGGACGTCCAGATGGAGCTATTCCCAGTCGTACATCGACGCTCGCAGGCTGAGGTGGAGCAACTGAGTAGCATTCTCGGCCACCTGGGATCCCCGAAGCTGGCGCGAGCGAATTTGGCGGAGCATTTGACTATTGGGTTGGCCTACGAGCGGGACGAAACGGTACGTTTCCTCTCGATGCTGAATCTCGGCCAGTGGGGGATCGAATTCCGGACCGCATTGGCCCTGGCTGAGAAGAATCTCTTGAAGGTTAATAAGCCGCCCTTTGCCCGGCGAGCAGAAGGTGTCCACGTCTCGATGTGGAACCACTACTTCGGAGCAGCACGCCTGTTGCTCACGGACGACATTCGATCGCTGCCCGTCAAGGGGGACCACATCGCCATGATGCCGCACCAATGTGCCCTCATCGTCACTGGGACAGATGATTTAGATGGCCTTCTTAGAATGGCCACTTGGCGAGAACCTCCGGTAGGGCCGTACCGCCCTGTCGGTGGAATTGCGTTTCGCCTCAGTCCGCAAGGCTGGGTTCCATGGCTGCCGCCGGAAGACCATCCGGCCTATATGCAGTTCTGGCGTTTGCAGATTGAAACCCTGGTTGACGCTCATGGGATCTACGCCGGCGCCCCGGTGACTTCGCCAATCGCTCAGGTTGGCGGAACCGCGAAACATACGATAACCAAGGAGAAGGATATGAAGGAAAGAACCGCACCGAATTGGGACGCATATTCAGGCCAGAGGATGATGATTCCGTTCTTCGTTTACGGCCGGGACGATCTTGATGTCGGGCCGCTCGACGGATTCTGCCGCGGTCACGGGGCGATCTCCGGCGAGGAACAGCCTTACCAGGACATCCTCGACATCTATACCTCGGAGGGAGTGTACTACAACATCGTTATTGACACCCGCCTTGAGTGTGTAGTGCCGCAGTTCTTCATCAACGAAGAGCGGTTTTTCTATCCTATCGTCGAGTGCCATACGATGTGCGGCGGCGTGCCTGTCGTAGACCCGGCCACAGGACGCCTACGGACACCGCTTGGAGGTTAGGTCCGCGATTTCCGACGCGGCAATCCGTCAGTGCAAACGGCTCATCGCCCCGCTGGCCATTTGGCACAAAGGGGCTATGAGCCGACGGAGTTGGACATTTGTTTTGGGAGGGCCTTCGCTTCGGCAGCTGGCGTGTTCCCACCATGGAAACAACTCAGCCTCAACCAGTCGAACCACCCAGCCTCGCCGACCTTCAGTCCCGCCAGCATCGAGCGTCCAGGCATCGCCAACTGCAAAGCCACAACAATCAGCGGCAGCAAGAGGCTGCAGACAAGCGAGCAGCACTGTTCGAAGTTGCCAAAGGACTGTGGCTCCAAGTCCGGCAACAAGCCCAACAAAAGCAGCGTGGTCGACCACCGTACCGACAGGCGCTGACAGAGATGCTGCAGCAACACGGCGTCCAGGCAAGTGACAGAGACGTGCGGTGGTTGTTGCGGATGCTAAACCCACCGGCGACAGACACAGCCGGCACCACGGACACCGATCCTACAGGTACGTGACAGAATGTGTGGCAGCCAGTCATGGCGGTGCCAGTGGTGTCCACGATCGTCCGGGACAGTGACTGTGGCTGCCAGTCAGTGTCGTTGGTTGGTTGGTTACAGTCTGCCTGTCGACATCCACCTAACCACCGTGGTCTACCAGTGGTGTCGATTTTTGGTACGGGCCGAGAGATTGGTGCGTCAGAAACAATAAGTCATTACAGGACAGCATGTTAAGTGCATCCCAAGGTCGTTGGGAAATAATTCCTATAACTAAAGTCCCTCCTTTCTTAGAATGAATAAAGAGGGACTTTAGTTATAGGAAACTTCTCCAAACCATCGAAACCCTTGTATGAAAAGGGGTTACGCAAAACGCTCGGCCTGTACCAAAAATCAATAACCCTGTTTTCCTTGGGTTTCCTAGGTTTTCCACTACCACACCTGTCGTTTGGTGACTCAGACACAGACAAGCTTGGCTGAACCGTGCTGGTCCCACCTCGGTTGGCAGGACCTGGGTGGAACATAACTGGTCATCCACAACCACCCTGTCGATGTCGATCATCCGGGAACATGGTTGCTGCACATCGCTCGCACTGGGCAGTTGGTGATTGAAAGTTGTCGGCGATGGTAGCTTGGTGGTTGGTGATTGGTGATTGGTGGTTGGTGGTTGGGTGTAGCCGGCTGGCCAGGAGTGACTCCTGATTCAGCCGATATGTGCTGGCGGCCGTTATGTGCTGGCGGCCGATGTGTGCTGGCGGTGGACAACTGGCTGCCTACTCGACCGACTACCAACTGTCGACAACCGCCAACACCCTGCCTGAGCCTACTGCACCTGTGACGTTGAACCGTGGGTGATCGAAACTTGTCGGTGCTGGTGCCTGGTATCTGGCGCCTGCTGTGGTTGTTGGAGACGACCGGCTGGCTGAGCGTCACGCTCGATTCAGCCGTTGCCTGCCTACGGTGGCCAACCACATCAACGAGCTTGACCTTCGTGGGACATCGTTCCTACGCATCGTTCAGACTGGCAAGCTGGTAGAGGTGATCGAAACCTGTGAGTGCTGGCGGGTTGCTGGTTGCGTACGTGTCGACGTGTTGAAGACGAGCCGGCTGGCGGGGAGTTAATCCCGAGTCAGCCGTTGCCTGCCTGCACTGAACGACCGACGGCCTACGTTGGACCGACCGACAGTGCCCTTCCGGTGCTCTGCAATCCACAACCAAGTGGCTACGGTCGACAACTGACCACCTGCAATCGAAAACCGCGGCACCTGCCTAGGCCGACTGCATCTGTAACGTGTTGTCCCCTCAATGGCCCCAAAACAGGTTCCTGACCGCATTCCTCGCTAGGCGCCCCAGGAGGGCCGCTAGCGCGCTCTCCGCCCTACCTGCCCCTTTGGTCGACTTGGGCGTGAACGTGCGCCTACGTCGATCCTGGTGCGCGCAGAGGGGTGCTCTGGGGGCCATAGGCGGTTGATGTCGTTCCACCACGTGGTAGACTCTCATCCAGGACAATTTGTCCTGTTTTCTTGCCGTGTCTGACATTCCACGGACGTCCGTGGAAAGTTCGACATGGACGCCGACATCGACGTGATCGACAGCAGCCAATCTGTTCCTCCCAAGAGCATGAAACGACGTGACGTGAAGAAGGCAGAGCCATATTCCGAAAGGGTTCAATCATGTTTTCCCAACGACTATCACCGACCTTGGCCGGAGTATGCGCACTCGTGTCGCTAATTGCTGGCGACGCACTTGCGCAATCCGAAAATATTGCGGAGCGTTGTCAGCCGCGCGACCCGAACACCCTGACGGTCCCACGACGGCCGGTGACACGTCAGGTGTACGTGGATCTGGTCCGGCCAATGGCTCAGGGCTTTGAAGCCGGACCGGACCGCGGCCAGTACGGACCACGCCACGCATTGCCGGCGCTGGCGGTGTTCGCCCTGGATGGCGACGCGAAGTTGGGCGAAGGGATCAAGAAAACGCTGCGGCACTACGGTGACTGGGTCCACGAATCCGTCCGCAAGGACAACGGTGTGTTCTCGATGGAGGGTGCGACGCTGTGCTCGTTCTTCTTCCGCGAGTTACGCAAACGGAGTCTGATGACACCGGAGGACGAACGCTTCGCCCGCGACCTATTGCTCACGCTGCGGCAGTACCAGTGTGCCTGGCGGTCGGGCGATGGTCTGTGGCGTGGCTCGCATCACCGCAGCCAGTGCCAGGGGATCAACCACGCCCTTGCCGCAAGGTTTTATCCGGACGAACCCGATGCTGCGAAATGGAAAAGCTACGCGGACCAGGTCTGGACCGACTGGTGGGACTTCCGCGACGTGGGCATCAATGACACCGGCTACTTCTACAGCAGCTTCGGCAACATCCTCCGCGCCTCAGAATTGCTGGGCCGCACCGAGGTGTTTACGGACCCGCAGTCGCGGCAGTTGTTCGAGCGGATCATGTGGGAGGTGACGCCCGACGGTGCGTCCGTGCCGTACGGCGCCAGCGGTGGGTACAACTCCGGAGCAGGTGCCCGCATCTTCGCCTTGGAACTGGCTGCCCGCTACACGCGAGACGGCCGCTATCGCTGGGTCGCCCACAGGCTGATGAACTGTGGCCAATCCCGCGGTTTCTCCAGTACCCATCACCATCTGCAGGCCGTGGCGTTGGAGGATATCGCTCTGACCAGCCTGATCTGCGACGACTCCGTGGCACCCGTCGAACCGGCCAGCAATTCGCAATTGCTGCTGCGCAAGGAGATCCTGCGACTGACCGACAAGCAGGCGAAGGACATGTTCCCGGAGGCAGGTGGCGTGGACTGTAATATGCTCATGTCGCAGGCCATCATGCCGCACAAACTCGTGTTTCGCGCCGGCTGGAACCCCGGCGACCTGTTCATGCTGTTGGAATGCTACCCGCGTCACGATCCCCTAAATCCCACGGCGATTGTTGGCCTGGAGCGCTACTCAGCGTCGTTCGCCGAAATGACCTCCGAAAAGTTCGTCAGCCGCGAAAATGCACTGCAGATCACCGACCTGTCCGGCACCGCAACGTTTCTAGGCCAGAAGACATTCAAAGGCGAGAAGAACCTGCCGGTAGGCTGGGCTGGGATGGAGACGACAGTGCCGGTCTTCTCGGATCATGCTTTGGCTACCCACGCGCTGGTCCGGGTCAGCAAGTACATGGGCTTCGAAGCCACGCAGCAGCGGGAACTCCTGTTCGTCAAGAACCGGTTTGTTCTGCTCCGCGACGAGACCGAGTTCGACGATTCCTTTCACGGCGCCGTCGGTCCCGTCTGGAACACCCAGCACGTCGGTCAGCCCCGCGGCGAGAACTGGCTCAACACGTGGTTCACCGCGCACTACTTCCAGATCGCGCGTCTGTATGACGTGCCGCCGTGGGATTTGTTGATCTACCACGGACCGAAGACGGGAGCGAAACTGATCGTAGCCGAGTCGCCGGTTGATACGCCCGCCCAGAGCCGCGTGACTGCGACGCGGTACACGTGGGAAGGTGAAGTGAAGCCCGGCCTGCGACTCCAGTTCGTGCAAGTCCTGTGGCCCCACGCGCCAACACTCGATGCGAGCTCGTTGGCGAAGACAATCGAGACGTTGGTGGACGAACCGGGTCTGGCCGCTGTGACGATCGCCGATGGAACCCACACCGAACTGGCGATCCTGAACCCCGACGGCAGGAAACTGGACCTGGACACTAAGTCTGTCGGCAGACTCGCCACCGACGCCCGTGCGGTTTATCTCGACTTCGTCAACGGCAAGCTCAACCGCGAGCTGGTTCGCCAAGGCACACACCTGGTCCTCGGCACGCAGGAGTCATTTCGCAGCCCAGAACGAAAGGACGTTGAGGCTATTGGGGCCCAGTAGCAACGCCAAGCGGACCGCGACACGGTTCACACTTCATGCGAAGCCAGGTGTAAACGACGTCCTGGCGGCCGTGGCGACGGTGGACTGGATGGGAGGCTTGGGTGGATGCCTCGCCTGCCGGTTCGCTTCAAGCATGTGGGCAGATGAGGCGATGTGGCATACTCCAAATGCCGGTCGCTGGCAGGCGTGTTTCCCGTGACGGGGCGGTGGCCCTGGACGGCCGCATCCCAGGCCAGGTAGCCCTCCAAAATCGTGTCGCCGTGCCGGTATTCGATGACTTTGGTTTGCACTGCGCCGCGAACCTCTGCTGCGAAGAACCGCGGACATAGACACATTCGGCGGAGCCTGTTAAAACCACGGATCGCCGGCACGCAGTTTCTCGGATCGCAAAGCCGACACCCCCGTTCGTAGTAAGGGCCTCAGGTCATTGCCTCGCCGACTGCGATTCCAACGGGCTGAAGCCTGCACGACGAACGAATATCCACCACTGACTCTCACAAGCGGAAGCACGTTGGAATGACGCGCCATGCCCCATCGCCCGTCACAGTCCGCGACGCAAGGGATGCCGACTTGCTTCCCGTGAGCATGCTGATGGCCCCCTTCGTGCCCTTGGGCGACCTGCTGCCGCGGAGCACCAAGGAACTGCGATTCGTGCTCCAACAGGCTTTCGTCGCCGAGACGGATGGGCAAGTCGTGGGCTTTGCGGCCCTCGAGATATACTCCTGGAAGCTGGCCGAAATCCAGTGTCTTTCGTTTCGTGAGACGCCCCTGCGGCAGGATATCGCCCGCCAACTGGTGTTGCGTTGTGCCCAACTCGCCCGGTGGTATGAGATCTTGGAGGTCCTTGCCATAGTGCCGCCAGCCCTGGAAGACGTGCTGCGCGGCTGCGGGTTCGATTTCGCGCTGCCCAATCAGAAGCGGGCCCTTTTCATCTGCCCGGCCGACGCGATCGCACCGGCCGACGAGCCTCCGCTAGTGGGCGTTGTCTTGCGCGACGCCGTGCACGCAGACTTGGCCGCGGTTGAGGAGTTTCTCACGCCCTTTGTCGCGCGAGGCGAAGTCCTGCCGCGTAGCACCGAGGAGTTGGGCGACCTGTTGCGGCACGCTTTGGTGGCCGACGCCGCCGACCAAGTCGTGGGCTTCGCGGCACTCGAAGTCTATTCCGAAAAGCTCTCCGAGATCCAATGCCTCTCGGTCGACAAGGCCCGTCGCCAACAAGGGATCGGCCGCCGTCTGGTGCTGGGCTGCGTGCAGAAGGCTCGCGAACATCACGTTGCCGAAACGATGGCCATCAGCCTCCGCGACCAGTTCTTCGTCCAATGCGGTTTCGACCATAGCGTCGTCGGCCCGAAAATCGCCATGTTTCTCAAGCTGCCGAAGAAGCGAACGAGGGTGGAACCGCAAAGGAACAAGAATGTGGTGAAGGACAACCCGGCCTGAATTTGCCCTTTCCTCTCCGTGTCACTGCTGCTGTTGCTCGCCCGCGCCCCGCAAGAGAACCCAAGGACGAGGTCCGCTGCCTCAAAGTCCGGTCCGAGATGGCCCGCAGCACATCCAACTGGCCGTCATTCGTCCCGATACGGCATGCCCTTCTCATACAATACGAGAGCACGCCTAACCGTCACGGAACAGTGGGCGGATCTTCACGTCTACGCCGTGGAATGGTGCACCACTTCATGTGTAGCTTCTGCCACTCCGGCCTGGCCCAACCCGGCACGTTCTTACTGGTGGTCGTGTTGAATTCGCTGCTGTGGGCGTGTGTGTGACCGCTGCAACGGCGAAGCTGGCCAGTGGGGCGCCACACCGTCGATGTCGACGTTTGCGTTGCCGGAGCCGACGAGGTTTGGAAGTCACGGGAAAAACGGCGCGAGGTTAGGCTGGGCGTCCTCCCCCAATTATCGGCTCACCGCCCCTGGTTGCCTGTTGGCCGGTGGGGCGAAGAGCCGGTGTTGCTATTTGATCTCGAACGGCTAAATCGGAAGTCGACTCCCGGCCCGCCGTTGCGTCGTGCCAGTGGACGTCCGCCAACCGTCGACAACCGCCGGCACCTGTCGGAACCCACTGTGCCGTCTCACCCGCCCCGAAACCCTGAAGAACCGCCTTCTGACCGCACCCCTCGTTAGACGTCCAAGAAGGGACCGTCAACGCGCCCAGCCTCATCCTGCCCCCTTTGTCGACCTTGGCGTCCAGACGCGCCCGCCGCGATCCTGGAGCCCGTAGCCGGGGTGTCCTGGTGGCCGCAGGTGATCGCCGTCGTTTCACCTCGTGGTAGACTCTCGTCCAGGACATTTTGTCCTGCTGCTTGCCGCGTCTGACTTTTCACGGACGTCCGTGGAAAGTCCAATCTGCGGAATTCGACGTCTGCGACCAACCTGTTGCCGCGTCCCTGTGCCGAGGGCAAAATTCGGACCAGCCAGAAGACGGCTGCCAACGCGTCGTTTGTTCTGGCAGTACCGACTTCAACCAGTTTTCAGGAAGACAAGCCGCGGAGCACTCTGTGGCAGCGGATGCCGCAGATAGAGGAGGGCCGAATCGCGGCCGACGATCCCTGGACCGACCGGCCATCAACCTTCCTCGTGGCTGCGGTCCCGCTGGCGGAGTGGTCGCTGAGCGTTCGCGGTCGGCAAGTGATGGCGCGGAAAGCGTTCAATTCTTCGGCGGGCCGACGAATTCGACGAAGTTCCCGTCGGGGTCGCGGAACACGGTCAGGTAGGCTTCCGCCGACAGCGACTTCGGCAGCGCGAGCGGACACTTGCCTACCGGCTTTACGCCGGCCTTCTCCAACCGCGCGACGGCACTGGTCATGTCCTTCACGCTGATCGTCAGGTACCGAAAACCATATTCGGAATGAATGAACTTGTTGTCGCCCCGTTTCGGCGCAGCGGCAGGCAGCTCCATGAGTTTAAGACGCGTGGCTGTCGGGCCGTCGCCCAACACCAACACGCGGACGCTGACCGGGTGATTGTCCGTCAGTCCCGCGGCGCCCGTGAAGTCTCCTGTCACCTGGAAACCAGGCACCTCTTTGAAACCGACAGCCTGGGTGTAGAAGGCGACCGACTTGTTGATGTCACTCACCACGACCCCGATGTCGACGGTCGTGCGGGCAAACTCATCCTCCGCGGCCGAGACCGCTGCCGAATGAAACAGAATCGCGGCAGAAACAGACATCACGCAGACCGGCAACAGCGTTCGCAGACTCATAGTCATCTCCCTAATCTCCTGGAAAAGTCATCCGGCGTAGCAGCCACACGTCACGCAGGTACAGACTCTACAACGCCCATGATCTGCGGTGAAGGGGGGCGGTGTCCGCTGAACCTGCTGATGACCACAGAAGGACCCTCCATCTGGGAATTCCAACTTTTCAGAAACGAGAAGCCCTGAACTTCCGCGAACGTGTTCTGTCACAGCCTGTCCCTGCCGGAGTGGTTGTGGAAGCCTTCGGTCATGCCACTGTTGGCAAGTCCTTGCGGACGCTAGACACGAACGATAGCTTGGAGTAACCCCCGGCATGTTGTCAGTTTCAACGGCCTACGGGCCATTTCGCTGCCTCAAGAAGGAGTTCGACCATGTCGTCAATCTTCAAACTGCGATCCCCGATTTGCACTCTGGCGATTGTGGCCGTTACGGCCTTTGGCTGCCAGCCGTCCTCTCGGACACAACCGGGCAGTGGCGGGACCGATGGTCGCGGGGGCGTGGCCAAGCCGAACGTAGGCCAACAGGCAAGGACGAATCCGGCTAGTGCGGATCAGTTCCTGTCGGGCGCTGCGAAGATCACGCCCCCTGTGCCTCTCGAAACGGCTGACGCGACAGAGTCTTCGGCTACACTTGGCATCGGGGACCCCGCGCCATCGTTGTCAATCGATCGCTGGGTGACGGGGGAGCCGATCGACAACCTCGACCCTGGCAAGGTCTACGTGATCGAGTTCTGGGCAACATGGTGTCCTCCCTGCCGCACGAGTATGCCTCATCTCAGTCACCTGCAACAACAGTACGGGGACCAAGTGCGGTTCGTCGGCGTTACGCGGGAGACGGAAGACACAGTCCGGAGCTTCCTCGCGAAAGAAGAGTCGGCCGGGAAGAAGTGGAGCGAGGTCATCAGCTACCGTTTGGCCATCGACAGCCAGGACGCGACCGACGCAGCGTATATGCGAGCGGCTGGACAGACCGGCATTCCCACGGCATTCATCGTGGGACGCGATGCCGTGGTGGAGTGGATCGGACATCCCATGTCGATGGACGAGCCCCTTGCCAAGATCGTCACGAATACCTGGGATCGCGCAGCGGCCGTGGCTCAGTTCAAACAGCGGATGAAGTTGAAGGAGATGTCGACTGAGCTGAACAACCTGATGCGTGCAGAATCGTGGGACCAGGCGCTCGCCCTCGTCGATCGGCTGGAAGAAGAATCCAGCCGGACGACTCAATTGTCCGCGCTCAAGCTATCCATTCTCGAGCGGGCGGGGCGCGTGGACGCAGTGGCCAAGCTGCGTGCGGAGCTGGTCGAGCAATCATGGGACGACGCCATGGCGCTGAACGAGATTGCTTGGGGCATCGCGACGGCTACCGGAAAGCGAGACTTGGAGCTGGCCAACAAAGCGGCCCAGAGGGCGTCGGAACTCCGCGACCACAAGGACGCGGCTATCCTCGATACGTTGGCACGTGTGTTCTACGAACAGGGCGAACTGGACAAGGCGATCGAGTGGCAGAGAAAGGCGGCCGAACACAATCTCGGCGAACCTTCGATCAACGCCACTTTGAAGAAGTATGAGGCGGAAAAGGCGAATGGGTCGCCTGACGCCGCTCTGCCACGGGAGAGCGCTGCAGGGGTTGCCAAGAAGCCCCAGTGAGCCGGACCGTCGGGCGTGTCGTACAGTCAGCCTTGGCGCCCGACAGCTTGTCGGTGAACATCAGCTCCTTGCTGACGCCCAGCTGGGCGAGGGCGTCAAGCTGGAGGCTGAGATTCTGGTCATCCGTGCTAACGCGGGCGTATCCAACACGTCGCCCGCTTGGCGGAGACGGGGTCACGGTACTGTTCTTCGCTGCTGATCAAGGTGGCGCTCGTTACTCTGAAGACACGGCGGACAGCTCCAGGGTTCGGCCAGGGCATCACGGGCCGGCCTTGCCGGAATCGGTGCCTTTCGGGGGCAGGGCATCTCTTCAATTGCTGGTTTCAGCCTACAATCTGGTGGATAATCCTTGTTTGGCCCCCGCGGGGCGGGAAGGGCTCCGACGTACAGAAGTTAGAATCGGCCGTCAACAAGAGGACTCATTATGCGACTCTCTGAAGCCCCGTTGCAGCAGTTTCACGACGACGGCTTTGTCGTCGTTCCCAACTTCTTCACCCGCGAGCAGATTGAGCCGGTGATTGCGTGGATCGACGAACTGGTCGATGACCTTGCCCAACGGCTGCACGCCGACGGCAGGATCCGCGACCTACATGCCGGCGAAGGTTTCTATACGCGGCTGACCAAGTTGGAGCAGGAGTTCCCCGGGGCCGCCGTGCTGATCCACATCCGCGGTCTCCTCGGACAGCCGCTGGCAGACTTGTGGGGGTCCAAACCGCTGCTGGACATCATCGAGCAGATCATCGGGCCGGAAATCGTCGGGCACCCGGTCTGGAACCTGCGGTCCAAGACACCGCTCAATCCCTTAGCGACCGTTCCCTGGCACCAGGACACGGCCTACCTTGCGCCCGGCGCCGAACGTACGCTGCAGCCCACCGCCTGGATCCCGTTCGTTGACGCCGACGGGGTCAACGGCACGCTTCAAGTGATCCGGGGAGGTCATCGCCGCGGCCGAGTGTTTCGGCACCGGCCGGAGCGCAGCAGCGGGCAGAAGAAGTCGTGGTACTTGGTCATCGACGACGAAGACCTGCCACCCGGGGAGATCGTCACCTGCGAGATGCCGATGGGCTCGCTGCTGTTGATCAATCAACTCATTCCACACCGCAGCACCGAGAACTTCTCGGAGAAGATTCGCTGGAGCGTCGACTTGCGGTGGCAGCGGCCGGGTGAGCCGTCCGGTTTCGAAGCCGTTAAGGAGTGCATCCCAATGCGGACCGCCCGGGATCCGACCTACCAGATCGATTGGACGGGCTGGGCGAAGAAGAACCGCATCGCCGACGCCATGGACCAGAAGCCGGCGGACCCGTTCGATACGACCGTTACCGGGCCTTGGCTCCACCGCTGGGCCGAGGCGCCCGGTCGAGCCGTCAAGGATTGAGCCGGACTGGCTTCGGTTCCTCCGGTTGTCGCGCCCCGTAATCGGTGGTTTTTCGGGACGGATCGAGAGAATACACCGGTTCCGACTCTGGGTGACGAGCAACTGAGCTCACCTGTAACGGACGCCTGTCCAAGAAGCTACGATTCTGTCACGTATCATCACCAGAGCTAATAAGGTCCCCCGCGTCCTCGCCGGTCATCGCAGCGAAAGTGCCGGCTTTCCAGACCTTCCTGTAGATTCGAACGAAGTCTCGTCCAAGTCTCTTGTTTTCATACAGTACCTTGTCGCTGTGTTCCAACATAAGCCGCATGGAGAACTGGTCCTCACCGCATTGTTCATCCGCGAAGTAGTTCACGGGAGGAGGAGCCCCCAGCTGTTGAACGACGTAACAGCGGTGCTCTCGCCTTTGATCGGGTAACAGCTCACCATTGACGTTTGAAGGAAAGATCGCCCAGGTTCTGCGCGGGTTGGAGTGGAACACGGCTAGTTGATAGGGTGGTATCGGCCTGGTGTCGGTATTTGTGACTGTAAAGAGTAAACCTACGATCTCTAGTCCTTCCGCGAAAACGCCTCCATGCAGATGAACAGAGATGCGAGGACTTGGCGTCTTGCCAGTGAATCCGTCGGGATCTCGCGTCGCGTCCACTGCCCGTTTGTCGTTTTGCGGTGTAGAGGATTGGTCAGCGTGAGGCTTCGTGCCGGTAACCCCCCACTGAAGTCGGTCGAGGCCGTCTCTGGTCAATCCATCTCGCAGATCGACCCACGTGAAAGCTTGCAGGAACAGCGGCAGTTCAGGTTGCTCAGGTGCACCTGGCAGCAGCACTGGAATAACCACCAGTTTGCGTGTTACAAACTGGTTCAACAAGGCGCGCATTTCCGGATTTTCCCAGGGGCCGAGTCCGTCCTTGCCGACGAGCACTGCGGCAGATTCTGCGGTCTTTATTATTTCCTCTAGAGATTCTTGCCAGGGACGTCCGGGCACGAGTTCCCACTCATCCAACCAAACCGTCATCCCGCGTCTCCTCAGTTCCTCGCCAAGTTGGCGGACGGCCGGTTTGTCCTTGCTGCTGTGGCTGAGAAAAATGTCGAACCCACCCAATGCGCAGCCATCCTTCCTGGACAAGGGGCGCTCCTGCCGCTGCCCGCATCGTGTTCTGCGCCTCTTTAGGAGCATCAGAGTCGCCGCAAGAACAACCATCGCACATACGGAACACAATACCGCGATGACATATCCATCCGTTCGCTCCGCGCCCCCCCATCCATCGAGATGGGCATATAACTCCTTGTCCTGGGCGGAAATCTCGAAATTCCGATTCGTTCCTTTACCTTCGAGGGTGATTTTAGGTGGATATTCGGGCGGAAACCAAATCTGTTCGTTCTTCGACCCCCACACCGTCTGCGTTTCTTGTGGAATCGAACGGTCCTGACCCAAACGAATAGTGCCATCGGGATGCAGTTTTCGGAACGCCTCATCAACGCTTTTTCGACACTCGCCTACGATCTCGTCCCACGACAACCGCTCGTCACGATGTCGTTGGAGCGAACCCGTGAAAATGTTGGTGAATAAGGCACCGATGCCGGGCTCGCCCGCTTCCCCCTTGATTGACCGGACGACCGCGTATTGACCTGGCGCGGAGGAATTGACGACAAGATTGCCAGAAGTTTCCCAGAACAATCGGGCAAACAGGGGGGACACCGACTGAGGTGGCACAGTCGCCGCCTGAGCGGTGGCAGCATGCGGATGCGTGCGCATCCCCGTGCAGCAGTCGACAATGTCGACAATGGTCACCAAGAGACGCGGCTGTTTATCCCGCAACGGCTTGCAGATCTCCGACAAGTATAGGGCGCCATCGTCCGCGGGCGGCTTGAAGAACGAGCCCCGCGATTGATCGTAGTAACCGTGTCCGCAGAAGAAGTACAGGATGGCGTCTTCAGACTCAACCTGTAGATCCTGAATGGTCGCCAGGATCTTCGCACGGTTGTATTCTTTGCCGGTCAGTACCTTGAGTGATAGCGCGTCCTGCGGAACGTTCTCTAGCACCGTAGTGACTAGCGCGTCGACACTCAGGCCGATCGGCATGCCGATCTCGTCGGAACTGGTCTCGCCCACGATTATTGCGTGAAGTTGCTGCGCCGAAAGCGGCGAAGTAATCGCCGTCGCGATCACGCAGACGGATATGATTCGCTGAATACCGGTCGCCATGAACGAACTCCGGCAAAGTGCGGATGAGCGACATGCGATCTCTCCACGCCGCGACTGACTGATAGGAATCTTGCCCCCGCCGACAATCTTGATGCAACCGTCCCACCAGCCTTCTCGAAGTGAGTGATAGGACACTTGATTTCCGACGACAGGACTGAGTATGGACCGGGGACGCCTGGTAAAACAAGGGGGTGAGGCGGGAGTGGACCTCCATGCACGGCCACTCCCACCTCACCCCCGGCCAACTTTTTTGGGGGGGGGCGAGACTTCTTGGCAGCTTCGGAAGGAGACTTTCCGGCCGATCAGGTGGCAAAGCTGGGATGGATCCCGCGGCGGGCACGTACCGTCCTCGGACCGACAGGCGTCGGGGAGAACTAGAAGGTCAAAGGCAATGAGTTTCGTCTGGAGGCCGCCGCATGGAGCACAAGCCAGGACGCCCCCGGGATCTCGGACTCGGCTTGTTGCTCGCATCGGTCACATCGACCGGTGGGTCGAAACGCTGCAAGATCAATTCTACAAATCGTTCCTTTTCCGCCTCTGCCCCTCGCTATACCGCCCACAAGGCCGATCTCCTGGTTCGTCAGTGCCAAAAACTCATGGCACAAATCAAAACGCCGGAAAGCCGTGCCTTTGGCCAGTTATTGGCACAGCCACCACGGACCGCAAGTCGCCTGTCCGCTCACCGAATTCAGCC
>JAPLNJ010000689.1 GCA_026692885.1 Planctomycetota bacterium
CCCTCCCGGCCGTTGTCCTGACAGTTCAGGCTGGATGCGGCTTCGTGAGAACCCAACTTCGACAGAGACGAGCTATGAAGGACTACGAAGCCAAAGCGGTCATCGAATCGCTGTTGAGCGGTCGAGACTTCACGTTCGAGAGTTACAGTGCAGATGCACGCGAGGTCCTGACCTACGACAGGGCCACAAGCTGCTTCGTGCTAACGACCCACCATGCCTACGACGCGGACACTGACAGACGCATGTTCTCGCAGCAAGAGTTGGCCGCATGGTTGATGGACACCTTCTCATACCGGGACTTCGCCCTTCCTCCCGTTCGCACAGAGGATGGTTCGTGAAGAATCGATAGTTCTCAACCATGCCAACCAGCCCGCACGCGGTGGCCTGCTCGCTCGACGTGCGGTACCATGACCAGCGGCCGGGAGGTGCCGGATCGTTGACCTGGAAAGCCTTGCTGCTTACCCTCCCGGCCGTTGTTTCTGGCGGGTGTGACGAGGACTTTTCACGGACGTGCGTGGGAAGTCTACCTCGACCGATCGCGATTTCGACATTTCGTCCGATGTCTATCGGTGAACCACTTGCCGGAATTTGGTGGCCCAGCGGCCTGAATGTACAATCGCCAGCCGGAGATCCGTAGATGACTCAACTAAACCGAGAAACCACGTCGGTGCGTTCCGCCTTAGTCAACTTGCAGGATGCCTTAGCCAACTTGCAGGATGCCTTAGTCGAGAAGTGCCCTGACGATGTGTTCTGCCGTGCCGATCAGTTCGCTTCGTCGAGAGTCCTGCAAAAGCGTCCAAACGCAAGCAATCCAAGAACCGCAGGACACGCGATGACGACACCAGCCACGGCGTAGACTGCGTCGGTCTCTCCCCGCGATTTGTACGCCAGGGCACGAGTGACGACACCCACAAGCGTCGGATCTTGGACCTCGTCGCGTGATAGAATAGCATCGACCTTGATGGCATTGCGGGCAACCACCCACACCTGGCCGTAAACGATGGTGAACACACCGGTAAGCAGCACGACCAGTAAAGACACGTGAATCACACTTCGTGGGCGATTTGTGGACATGGCAATTCACGTCAGCGTTGAGGTTCCGTGCGGAGAGAGGTGGCTTCCGACGCTTGGTTCAGTTTTCTGTTTTGCTGCTCCTCCTGCGTTCTATTGAGGATCTCCAGTGTCTCCGGTACGGACTTGCCCGGATGCGTTAGCAGGAAAATATGGCAGTCCCCGACTCGATCCACCAGCGACACAAACACTTCTCCGTATTTCTGTTCGTAGTGAACGACCTCGCCTGAGTCAGCCTGCTGGACAAGCTGCAGGTCGATCTGCCTGTGATGCGACAGGTCGGGTTTGCAGAAACCAATCGAGAAGACGCCGCAGACGACCAAAACGGAAGCCCCTGCCAGTAGGAGTGTCGTGAGGCAGATAATGATCCACTTTGTCACGGTTGACTCCCATTCACTGCACCGTCTTGTTCGTCGCTGTTGGAGTAGTGAGCGGTGGCACCTCCATAAGCCAGGAGTCCGGCAAGGAGAATGGAAATGGCAAGGTCGCTGCACATTGCCCACCATGCGGGCTTGCGGCGTAGACCCCACTGAATTCCCGTTCCGATGCAAACGTAGACAATGGCGAAAACCACTCCGATGCCTGTGAACACTAGGATCATTCCGAACGCCTGTTGGCCATCGCCGGGGTAAGGTTCACCCCACGTCATGTGGGAGTACGGCAGGGCGTACAAAACGCCAGCAGCCAGGGCAAGACGCAGGAGGAACAGAAACGTGTGACGTTTCATGGCGGAATACCCAATTCAGCGGTACAAGCACAGACGCAGCGATTCCGGTTGGCCAGCGGCGAAGCCGGGACCGGAAAACACTCCACGGCGTTTTCGAGGCACTCCCAGGCAGGAGTCGCCAGCACGATTCCGCTGCATTCTACTGCCTCCAACACCGGGTGCCAGACAGTTGCCGTACGTTTCTGGCCGGTGCGGGCTCCTGCTCACTGCGTCTCCCTCCGCAGCGGCAATATGCAAATTGCAAGGATCGCGGCAGCAATAGCGGCCACAAGGCTCCGAGTCCAGAGCGACTCAAACTCCGGCCGCATGCCCATCAGTACTCCGAAGACGACAACGCCGATTACGAACCTGATAACGCGAGCGGTGCTCACTGGCTCGGCCTTTTCCTTCTCGCTGGTGCTGGTCAGCATTTCCCTGGCGTTGTCGCGACATTCCCTGCCAGCACTCACAGGCGGATCTCGCTGGATTCTATCGCGACAAATTCCGGATGCCAGACGGGGGCCGGATGTTTCTTGGTACTGCCGGGTGCGATTCGTCTGGCGGTCACGGCGATCAAGGCCAGCCTGCCAACTACCCCGGCCTGCTCTACCGCGTGACGCGAAGTGAGCAGACTCGGGGGTTACGTCTCCTGTAGCTTCGTCCACGGCACCACCGACTGCACGCCGGAAACACCGCACGCACCCCCGGCCACCAACAAACGTAGGCGGTGGCTATTTCGGCAGCAGCTCAAATTCAATCTTCACCACCGCATTTACGCTGACTTGTCCCGGCGACAGCAGCACCTTTGCCGCGGCTTCTTGTTCTTCCTTTGTCTGAACCGACGGTAGCGTTGGTTTTGTTGGCTCGTTAACCATCAAGATCTGAGGGCGAGGCCGAACGACGGGTGAGTGTGGTAGTGCTGCGACGGGTGACTGCGACGGATGTTCAACGCCTGTCATGCCACCCCCCATGCCGAAGCCTCCGAATCCGGTGGCGTTGCCGTTGCACTCAACGTCCTCCGTAATCGAGACCGCGGTTCCCAGCTTCATCTGGTTCAATTCCGCAAGGTGAGCTGCTTTCTCTTTTGCGTATTCAACGGCCAGACGTCGTGCTTCGACCTGATGCTTCCGCTGATCACGGACCTGAAGCTTGAGTCGACTAATGCTTATGGTGTCTCCCCCAGCCTCGACGAGTCCACCAATGATCGGATCAATCTTCGAAAAATCCGCCGTTCGGATTTCAAATGATCGAGTGACTCCATAACCCTCAAACACTCCATGCTCTTGACGCGGCCCGACATCGACATCGGTGACCTTGAAGTCCTCGGCTGCCACGGCGAGCGATCTGACAGTTTTCACGATTTCGGTCGTCAGCGAATCATTGTCTACCTTGGCAGTCAGCAACACCTTGGCTTGGGTGAAGACAGAAAAAGCGATTATCGCCTCATCGGGCGTGACGCGAATCTCGCTCTGGGCACTTACGGTGATCGTGCGAAGTTGCTGTTCCGCGTTAGCAGCGGGCGTCATCAAGATGCACAGTGTGACAGCCAACGTGGTTCGCATCTGAGTAGCCCTCCGCTTGCGTTCACCCGGCCGCGGCGAACGACATTGTTTTCAGCAACCGCCCGGCCCGCGGCTCGTCATGAATTGGTCTGTCCGGGAGTCAAGTGAGACGCCCGGTTCAGCACCGCAGCTCATGCCTCCGGCTCCAAATAGCGCTCTACCCACGTTTCGTACGGAAGCCATTCCTCTTGTCCCCAATCGTCCGCGACAATCTCGTGCCCTATCGTCGCTGCCTTCTCGATTGAACCGTCAATCACCCACAACACCTGCTTCACCGTCTGGCAGCCGAACGGAAAGTAGGGGTTGAACAATTTCGTGGGATCATCGAAGTAGGCTTCATACAGCTCACGCACGTCAAGCGGATGATAGATTTCTGCTGCGGCACCGAACCGGCCGAAGCCGCGTTCTTGAAGTAGCCGAAGGTAGAGGCCCGGTAGCCTGAAACCGAGACACAGTTCGATACCATCGATCTCAGCAGTCGTTAGCGTTGACATGTCAGGAATCCAGACGACGAAGTATTTCTCGATTCCGCATTCTATCGCGTCACGTTCCGAACGCCATACACCCGCCGGTCGTTCTGCCGGTGCCGCAGCGGTTTGATCGTGGCGGTGCTGAGCAGGTGACCGGTTCGGATCTGCACCGGCCAGGCACCCAATAAAGTTGATCTCAATCCCAGAACACCCAGATCCCCCGGCCTGCCGTTGCCGCAAATCGCCTGCGGCGGGTGACGGTGCGGGCAGAGTCGGGGCTTGCAGTCAGCGGCAGACACGATGCAGTTGTCGTATCAGTCCATGGACTCCAGGTGGGATCTGACCGACGACGACAGGGTTCGCGTGCAGTTGTTCATCCTCGTGGCTCAAGCCTGCCTGTCAGCCACCGCGTGCTGCTCGTCCCACTGACGGTCTCGGCGGTCGAAGCCGCTGTGACATCCACCCCGGCCTGCTCACTTCGCGTAATGCGAAACAGAGCAGAGTCGGGGTTACGTGCCAGGTCCGTTCCCAGCTAGGGCCGGTCGCATGCTCGAACCGTTTCACGGCATCCTCGTCCAGCAACAACGATTCTTGTGTACGCCCCAACTAACCGCCCAGCACCGCAAAGACCACCTCGCCAACCCGGTTCTTTCCCAGTCGCAGGAGGCCCACAACCACTCACTTTCCTGTCAGCCAGCAGCACATTTCCCGTCATTCCTGCCCCACACCCACCACAACACCTGCAGAACGCCACCGATTTCACCAGCACCGAGGCGGTTCGCGTGCCGATTTGCACGTAAATTGCCTGAGTGAACGGCCGTATATTCAAAAATCCCAACGAATTCACTTTGGTCGGGGCATCGATGAGGCGATTTCGTCGGGAAAGGCACTTTCCACCCCAATAAAGTGCATCTTATTGGCATCATCCCCTACGATGCGTAGTGAGCCCCGTAGACCTCTGCGACGCGGGCAAGGCGGTGGAATCCGCGGATGAAGCCAGACGCTGCAGACGCTTTCTTGGTGCGTGTAACGGGGTGTGGGCTGGCGAGGCCGGTTGCCGCGTCCGAGCTGAATGCTCCGATGCCCCTTCATCAATGACGTTCAAGCCATCGCCATGCCATAATACCACCGACAATGCAGACCAGGGGAACGGCGAGCACAGCAAACAAGAGCCACGCCTCGGTGGACAACAGATACGTGTAGCAAGGCGAAGGCAGTCGTACGACCGCGTCCGCGTCTTTCAGCGGTGTTGCCGATGCCGCATCGGCAACGCTGGAAATGCCGTTGGGGTAGATCGCCCTCCAACGATTCCGGTCACGGTAAAGGTAGGCACGCACTTCAGTGCCCACATCCGGAATGGGATGGTTCCCGCTGACCGATACGAACTCCCAAAAGCTCTTGCGGGACTTGATGCGGAAGCAGCGGACGACGACGATTGATGCGTTACCCAGGTCGCCCTTTTCTACATCACAAACGTCAATCACGAGATCGATCGCCCAGTCGTAGTTGCCGGATCCTCGCTCGACGTGCGATGGTTCTTCCTGGATTTCAAGTTCGCGGACAGTCCCGACAACCACAGCCTGTGCCTCCGCGAGAAGTGCGGCCTGGGTCAGTGGAAACCGCTCGGCGTAAATCGCTGAGCACGGGAGCAAACAGATCGATGCAGCCAGCAAGAGAAGTCTACGCGACATTGGGGATTTCCTTTGCGTTTGTGGCGATCTGCTCCGACGTTCATCTGACTGCTGGCTTCTTAGCCAGTGGCCAGGCGAGGCGGGTCACGTTCCGGCTTCGCTGTGCAGCACTGTTCGTACTCCGATGATCACGATCCCGACAACGCCAAGTGCGACACACGCCCAGTGCAGGGTGCCGAGAGAGACGACCCCCGCCAACGCATTTGCCGCACTGAACGGCGACAGCGGATGAATGTCAGGGTGCATCAAGCTGTCCAGCACGATGTGCGAATACCCGCCCACAGCGGCACCCAGCACCACCGGACGAATCGTGAGTTGTTTCCAGCCGAGCAGGTTGGGCAGCGACGTGCCGGACGCCAGCTTGAGCAGTGCGGCAAACAGCAGGACGGTCGCGACGACGATGATCGTGGCACCGACGTACGTGTGGAAGAATCGATGCCAGGGATACTGATGCGTGAGCATGTAGTACAGCGTCTCGACGTCGATCAGGACGTTCGCGGCACAGAACGCCAGGAAGCTGATGTGCCGTGGGGCGATGGCGTGGACCGCTGCTCCGGGCCCGAAGTGAAATGGTGTGATGGGCATTTGCCTAACCGCCATCCTGTCTCGGCGGATGCAGTGGCGACTTCGTTGGCGGTGCTTCTCTGTCCATCCAACGACGCAGCTTGTCGTAGAACTGGGCAGACGTTTCACCTTCGATTCGCTGACACTCGCCAAAGGCTTTGGCCCGGCGTTGAAGTTCGGCCAGTCCTTCCGGCGTTTGCTTCAACTGTTCAATCGACGCCTGCAGTTCAGCCAGCTTCTCCTCGACCACCGCTTCGATCAGCGAGCTTTCGTTTCGGCTTTGGTGCTGGAGGGTGACTTCGTTGCCTGCACGAGTTGCTTTGCGGGTGCGGTCCATTCTTGTACTTCGTCTTTCCGGCAGGCAGATTGCCACCGTGCTTGATCGCGATCAAACCCGACCAGTTAGCCGGACCAACCCATCATCCTGCACACAGATTTCCGGATGCCCGCTCGCGTGTGACGCCCCGTTCGCATCACTTGGATTGCAGGCACTTCAGAAGTTCCGCGGAACTTGTCGCAGACCGGGCACTGATTTGTCCGGTGCTCAGCTGCCCCTCCTCCAGGTATCGCTGCCACGATTCCGTTGCCAGGGTGATGGCTTCTTCGTCCGGCTCGAACGTCGCAAGTGGTTTCGCGATCGTCCAGAAGAAGTCCTGGCCCCACAGGGTCACGCCACTGCTCAACAATTCGATCTCCTGCCCGTAGGGACAGCCCACCATCGATCCCATCCGCGGCTTCATAGCGACGTTCTCATCCGCCATCGTGGTCTTGGCCATGATCACAGAATGCCACGGCATCATCGGCACGTCCGCGTGCAGCGATGATGGATCAAACGCGAACCACTGATTGTCGCTCGCATATTCGACAATGCGATGCATTTCCAGTCGCTGGGATGTCGACGGAATCACCGCCAAGGATCGAGACGGTATTCCCTTCTGTCGCAGCAGTGCCAGGGCCAAGTTGGCGTTGGCAGTGCATATTCCGTTGGCTCCACTGTCGAGAATCCCCAAGGCATCCAGGGAACGCGGCTGCTTTCGCTGCTTGATCTCGCGGATGTGCCGCTGGATGTTCGCCGCGTAATCCTTCACTTGGCCGTTCTGTGGCCACAACTCGTCAGCGAGTTTCTTGATCTCCTTGGATTCGGACTGCACGCAGGCAGACGCCGGGCGGTACGAGTCTGGACCGGCACCGTTCGGCAAGACGGTCTTCCCGGCGACCAACACGACCGCTGACCAATCGATCTGCACCTCCTGATTGCGGTCGCCTCTCAACCGCACGCTGACCATGACGTTGGCGTGTTCACGTTCCCTTAAGCGGAACTCAGTCGAAACGTCCGGAGGCGTGGTGCGAATGTAGTAGCAAACCGGTACTTGTCCATCGACCAACTGTGGCAGTGGGAGAAGAACTTCCTGGGCACCGGCGGTCAGCAGTTTGACGTGAGCACCTCCCACGGCTCCGACGAGACCGGGTTGACTCATGACCTTCGCGGGGGCTGACGTCACGGCGGTAGTCAACGTCTCGTGCAGTTCAGCCATGCCTTCCTGTTCGATGACAGTCCCTGCGGTCAAGTCCGCCGGGATAGACGTGCCGAGACCACATCCGGCCAGCGTAGTGGCCGTGACAAGGAGGACAGGTAACCAGACGCGAACCAGACTGCTCTGCATGGGACACGCCTTTGCAGCTCGGCCAAGACGGTTGACTCAGCACGATGTTCGGACGCCTGTGATTCTGGCCGGGCCGCAGCAAACCGTCAATCGGCTGCGGCGGATCTTGCCGTGGCTTGTTAGCCGAAGCAAGGTCGCCGGTGGCCAGTTTCGCTTTCAAGCGTCTGGGCAGGTGGTGGTTCCGCCTCCAGTCAACAATCGTGTTTGGCAGCGTGGGCAGATTCGTGTGTCAGCGGAGTTGACGAAACCACAGAACGGACACGGCGTGGCTCGGCCTTGTTTCTTGATCACCTTGCGGACGTTCAGCAGGAAGTATCCGCCGAGGAATGTGCCAACCGGAAACGCCAGCAGGAAGAAGGCGGACACGATTTGACAAAGCGGGACCGCCAACGTGTTCTTTTGCAGGACGCCAACCGCGGAAATAGCTACAGTCAGGCCGAAGGCAAGGATGAGGCAGGCAGCGATAACTGAAGAGTACTGTCCTTTTGCAGTAAGAAGCACTATGAATCCACCTAGGGAATAGGTACTCCCGAAAACAACGTACAGCACGCAGATCGCACGAATGTTACGGGCGATCCGCAGCTGCTTCGAAGCCTGAGCGGGGTCGGGCGAAACTCCGACTGGTGACTGGGGTGACTGGTAGGGGTTGCCTGTGTCCATGTGCGTTCCTGTCTTTGCCAACGCTCAGCAGTACGTCGGGTCCTGTGACGCCAGCGGAGCGATACACATCGTCCTGCACATGGGCCTGTTCATCAGCGTCGTTGACACTGTTCATACCGCACCACGCCAGCCACCACCCCACCGCTCTGGCAGTCACCAACATCGTCGTCGGTCCCAGATTACCCGAACTGCCGCTGTTTACAACCACCCCGGCACGTGTCGCAGCAGCTGCGATGATGATCAGTTCGCCGCTCCGGCGATCGAATCAGTTCACGCCTGGCCGTGCTGGTGTGCTGCGTGCAGCGAAAAGATTTCACGGATGATCCGTGGAAAGTCAAACACGCTTTGGTGAGCAGGCACGTCGACACCATCAGCGACAGCAACCGCACAGCTACACCGTGCAGAATTCCTGCTGCGGCCTGACAAACGTCGCCACGCCCAGGATCTGTTCCAAGTGCTCGACGCTCAGCGGCTTCTCGGTGAAACCGTCCATGCCCGCCTCGAAACACTTCTCGTAGTCCTTGGTGGACGTCAAGGCGACAATGGGTGTGTACACGTACACCAGTACTTCGCGTTGGCGGATCTCGACAGTGGCGGTGATTCCGTCCATGCCCGGCATTTCAACGTCCATCAACACGAGATCGAAATGCTGCTTCAGCAACACGGCAACCGCTTCAAGTCCATCGTTGACACAGGTTACGCGATAGCCGTGCTTCTGCAGTAATGCGGACGCTACAAGCCGGTGCACGGCACCGTCATCGACCACCAGGGCGTGCAGACCAACACGCTGGCTAGGACGGTCTTCTGCGAGCGAGATGCGAAGACCAAGCTGACTGTACAAAGGCGGGACGTTCTGGTTGGGACACATCGGTGCATCCTCCGTGGGTACAAGGCGGGAAAAACCTGCGGTCCAGCGGGCGGAGACGGACGATATCGAGTGCCTTTTCTCTGATCCATTCCAGGGCGTCTTCTCTGTTCTGGCCCCAAGCCGCATGTCGCTGGCGGTGTGGTGACCGTTTCGACAGCGGGTAAGAGTTAGAGCGATCGAGGCAACAAGATGTACTCGCAAGTGGACACATCGAGTTTCAAAAAAGTTCGTGTGACGCCGGAGCCGCGAACATGTTCACCGCTTGTCTCTACGCCGTGAGTCGCTCGAACAACTTCGTGCCGCGTCGTGGCCAAGAGCTGTCTCGCCGTTCCACAAATGTGGGTTTCGATCCCAGTCTGTGCACATTACCCATTCCGTCAGTCGTTTTTCTTCCAGCACTTCGCACATTGCCAGCTTTGAACGTCAAACTTGGACAAGGTTAGTCGCAATCTGCTTTTGCTGCGGCGATCCGGCCCGTGCAGTGACAGGTGCACCGGAATTTGTCGCCGCGAACAAATGTCGGTTTTGATCCCAGAGTCGCTAGATTACCCGGCCTAATGTCGACCAACTCGTCGATGGAGTGTCGTCCCGGCGTGAAGATGACACGCTGGCAGCCAACAAGTTCAGGACGGACAAAACAGGACTCGACGTGTGCACGGTGTTCTCGGCCGCAAACAAATGTCGGTTTCAATCCCAGAGTCGCTAGCCTACCTGATTTGAAATCGGGTGCTCCGGCTGCGGGTGTGTCGTGCCCGATGGTGAACGACAAGTGATCGAACAAGTTTACGGCTGATGTCCTGGTCGCTGGTGACCGACAACTGGTGTGCAGGTTCACGGCTGATGAGCGTGACGCTCGGCCAGCCGGATGGTGCCAGCCAAGTGCTTGCCGTTCGCGACATGTGCAAACACTTCGGCGACACGTGCAGACGTTCACGAACAAGTTGCAGCCAGGTCGGTGGTGACGGTGCACGCTGCTCGCTGGTGAACAACACGTGATCGAACAAGTTTGCGGCTGATGCCCTGCTCGCTGGTGCCCGACAAGTGCTCAACACGTTTACGGCTGATCAGCTTGAAGCTGGGTCAGCCGGTTCGCGACACACGTAATCAGTTCGGCGACACCTGCTGTCCGCACCACGCCAAGGCGACAGTTGCAGCCCCACCAGCGACCAGAGTCCCAAGAATGCACAACTGTACACCTACGGTTACGACGACTGCGGCCAGTCGAGTCCGCTCTCAACAGCGACTGAGTTCATTGACCGGCTAGGTCATCTAGCGTCCATGCCCACAGCAAAACACTGGTCGCGATCCGTGGTCGACGTCAACGCGACAATCGGCGTGTACTTGCTCAGCCTTGCTTCGCGTTCACGAATTTCGGTCGTCGCTGTTAGACCGTCCATGCCGGGCATCTCGACGTCCATCAGGACCAAATCGAAATCACGCTGCTGTAACGCGGCCACCGCTTCGTGACCGTCGTTGGCGGGCGTCACTTGCAGGCCGAGGTTTCGCAACACGACGGAGGTCATCGCCCGATATAGTTGGCAGTTATCCACCAGCAACACGTGCAGACCACGAAACGATGGCAGATCGCTCTGGAGGGGACCCATCGTTGCAATCTCCGTAAGTACAAGGCGGGAAACGTGGTGTGGCAGCGGCCGGGACGGACAACAGCGGAAAGCCGCTTCTGCGTCAGCGTGATCAGCACAATTCCTGCTGAAACCATACACGCTACTGAGCGACAGGTGATGGAAAAATTTACGGCTGATGAGCCTGGTGATCGGCCAACGCTCAAAAGATGTCTTCACGAGTCCACTTATTCTGAATATTCCCAGGCTGACGACGGGTGGCGACACCTGCAGTCCCACCAGCTACCAGAGTGCCAAGAATGCACAACTGTACACCTGCTGTTGCGACGACTGCGGCCGGGTCGATTCGCTACGGCACCCGTGACGGTGTTGACTGACCGGCCCGTGTCAGTGTCGTTGTCGGTGGTTCGTGTGTCGCCGGTGGTGCAGACTTTCCACGCTCATCCGTGATAAGTCAGGCCCGCCAGCGAACCAGGACCGAATCACCAAGATGACGGTCAACTAAGCGGTGCAACGACCGCCACCGCCTCCGGTGGATCAGGCGCCCCGCTACGGGATCTAGGATCGCTGTAGCCGCGACTGAACGCCCAAGGTCGACCAACAGAGCCCGAGGGGCACGGGACGCGCTGGTGGGCCCTTCTTGGATGTTTAGCGAGGAATGACGTCAGGAGGCTGGTTTTGGGGCCTTGGACTGGTACGGTGGGCAGGTGTTGGCGGTTGTCGACAGTGGGAAGGCGGTTGTTCATCGTCAGCACGTAACGGCTGATCGAGCGTGACGCTCAGTCAGCCGGTGGTACTCCAGCAGCGGCACCAGCAACCACCAACCACAGCTCCACCGGCACCGCCACGCTTCAGTCACCGACCGTTCAGTCTCCGTGGTGTGCGGGACCACACACCAGGAACATCGACAGCGACAGTCTGGTGTGCATGATCAGTTGCGTTCCACTCACCCAGAGGAACAGTGGCCGAGGTTGTGCCAGTACCGTTACCGTTCGACCAGGTTCGACAGCCACCCAACGACAGGTGTTGCAGCCAAGAACCATGAAAACCACCAAAACCCAAGGAAACAGGCCCATTGATTTTTGGTACAGGCCGAGCGTTTTACGCAAACCCTTTTCGTACAAGGGTTTCTATCGTCTAGAGAAGTTTCCTATAACTAAAGTACCTTCCTGTCTTTTAAATAAGAGGATGGTACTTTAGTTATAGGAATTATCTCAAAACCACCTTCGACTGCCACTAAACCCTGTGGGGTACTGGGTTTGAGTCACTTCTAGGCCGTATCTCTCGGCCTGTACCAAAAATCGACAGCACTGTTTGGACCAAGGTGGTAGGTGGATGTGGAGAGGCAGACTGGTACCAACGATCGACACTGAATGACTGACAGCCACTGTCACTGTTACTGCCCTGGATAGTGGTGGACACAAACACACTGGTACCGACGTGATTGGCTGCCACACATTCTGTCACGCACCTGTAGGATGGTCGGTGTCGGTGGTGTCGCTGGAGGGGTCTGCGGTGCCGGTGGTGTCCGTGGCTGTGGTGTCGGTGGCTGTGGTGTCGGTGTCCACTGTGTCGACCGTTTCCGTCGCTGGTGGGTTGAGCATCTGCAACAACCACCGCACGTCTCTGTCACTTGCCTGGACGCCTTGTTGCTGCAGCAACTGTGTCAGCACCTGTCGGTACGGTGGTCGACCACGCTGCTGCCGTGCGGCTTGCTGCTGGACCTGCGGCCACAGTGTTCTGGCAATTTCCAACTGTGCGGCTCGCTTGTCTGCAGCCTGTTGTTGTCGCTGATCGTTGTGCGTCTGTAGTCTGCGACGCCGGGATGCTCGATGCTGACGGGGCCGAAGGTTGGCGAGGCTGGGTGGCTCGACTGGCTTGGAAACCCGCCAGCTGCCGAAACGATCGTAGAGATGGATACCGGTCATCGCAGCCGCGTAAGTGTGCAGCCTGTTGTCGTCCAGCAGGTAGAGCGGCTGCAGGGCAAGCACACCGGGCACACCGTCGTGCAAGACGCCGCGTTCCGGCGTGGCGGTCGAGCCGAGATTGCACTTGTACCCCAATCGCTCCACCGGGTAGTTCACTGAGCTGCCCGCTAACAGGAACCGCAAAGCTTGCGGAGTGGTTGTCGGTACGGCGATGAACTCAGCCCGCAGCCACCGGCCGCAGACGTACAACTGGGCCTCGTCAGGTGACATGCCTCCAAAGTACGCGTCCTCAGCTGCTTGGGATTCGAACGTGATTTCGCCGAGAAGGCCCAGCCGGTGACTGAACCCCAACCGTTCGTCGCTGCTTCTGTCGGGACCGAGCTGGTAGGTCAGGATGCCACCCTTCAGCTGGAGCCGTGCGATCTTGTCCCGAAGTTGTTTCTTGATTTCGTCGTGGACGTAGTAGATCGGCACCCGCAGCCAAGGAAAGTTGGCCTCGTCAAACTGTGCCCGGTCTCGCCTGTTCATGTGCTGATACCACAAGTCGATGGCGTCCTGCGGCAAATTGTCGATCGAGAGATTGAGCCGGATCTGTAGCAACCAACGAAACGGAACCGGTTCAGCAAACCGTGATCGCAGGCTGCCGTAGAGATGGTTGACCCGTCGCCCGTGGCACCAGGGGCACAGATATGCTTGCTTGCAGACAAATCGCTCAGTGGGCTGCAAACCAGGACCGGGTTCCAGCAGTACTCCCACCGGCCAGCAACGTTGAGCCCGCTGGATGGCGTCAAGCACCCCCGGAATCCGCGAAGCATCCGGGTTTGCGGCGGCACTGGCCAGGAAGTTGGCGTAGAGCCGCTGGTGGAGGAAGTTCAACGCGACGACCTGCAACGCGGTCCGCCGCTGCGGTTCCGGCAGGTACTTCACGGACTCCGACATCCAGTCCGGAGGGCGTCGCAGCAGGGCTTGAAACACTTGCCCTCGGTGATCGCGGATTAGTGAACCGAACAGGTTATCGCGGACGAGGTGATCGTGCGGCCGGTTGCCGATGGCCGTGATCCGCCACGGACTTGCCGGTGCCGATTCAACGGCTCCTGGCCCTGGTGCCTCGCCGCTGGTGCTCACGGTTTCGGGACTGGGGGTGTCGTCGGTGGTGCTCACGCAGCTTCATTCCTTTCCGGGCTGGCCTGCGTCGGGAGACAAACCGGTTGCCGGTCGCACTGGCAATTCCACGCCGAACGCAGCTAACGCATCCTGGTGGATGCCCACGGGTAGGATGGAAGCCCACGCTTCCTGATATGCAGCCGGGCAAGAACACCGTCGGTCAACGCTGCCACGCCTGCGTGGCGGATACCAAGCAGAACTCGCCGCAGAGAACTGGGCCTCTTACCCCGCAGAAGCGGCAGGATGACCGACGACGACGATTCCGGAAAGCATGAGACAACCATCGGTAGTGCACGGGCAACCGGCGCCGAAAGGTCAGCATCTGACGACATAGAGTCGTGCCAAAGTTTCAGGAGTCTATCGCGGATATCAATGATCAATTCCTGACAGCGATCCGTGGCCGTTCCACCTATCTCCCTTCTAATCTCAGAAAGGCACCGAGCTGCAAGGGCTAGACGATGGTGTCTGCGGTCGTCGCCTGAACTTAGGAGCCGATCCAAAAGCTCTGTTGGATCGCCGATCAGCCCGGCCAGGTATACAATAACCCCCTCCCAAGACGGTCGCCATGCCTTGGCACAGGCAAAATCAAGAGGAGCTGACAAATAGAGCTTTCTCGCAGAGTCGCTGGGAAAGCGGACGCCGATGGGCTCGCCGCGTATGATGAGCAGGGCTAATTGGTGGGCTGTAAGCAACTTCGCAATTGCCTGAATGGTAAAATTATGGGCCCAGCCTTTCTTATCGGCTGGCGTCAACAATCCAGCATCACACAGCCTTGTGAGAAGACGGTCGACGACCTGTGTCAGAGAAAGGCTTCGCCGGGGTTTGCCAAACGAGGGCGCATGTTCGCTGACCGAAACTACGTCTTGAATAGTGTATCTCCTTAGAGGCTCTTGCCCGTTTGTATCGCAAAAGTATGCCCACGCGATCTCCGCCAGGAGAGAAAACAGGTCCGTCAAATGGCCCATGCCCTCAGCAGCGGCGTCTTCCGCCGAAAGATCAAGTGCATCCAAGATGGCACCTTTCAAGAGTTTACCGTCACTCTCGTTCAGAAGCTCATCACCGTCCTTGAATTTACATCGCGAAGAAATAAGCGTCAGAATAAAAGGACTAGCTTCGCCTTGACTGGGCAAGTCCATTTGTCCGAGAAATTGACTGACTTGTGGACAGCGGCTATAGCCGCTTGGAAACCAGCGATCGAGAAACTCGTGAACTTGGGTGGGCGAAAAAGGATATAGCTCACAACTCTCATTCCAGAAGGAGTGGTCCACGCCAGCATCCACTATCGGAACCGACGTAACGAAGACATTGCATTTCCAATTGCGAAGCGTCTTGAATACTCCCCGCAAACTGCTCACGGGCACCTTATCGAGATCATCAAGCATGAGGTAGCTTCGGCGATCTTCGATGTGGGCGACCAGGTACGACACAACCTCAGGCTTGAGAGGCAGGGTGTCCAACCATTCGCGGATGATCTCGCGCAGTTCTTCCGCGCAGACGGACGGTGTCGCTCGTTCCGCTATGAAGTTCAAAGGAACGACGAGCGGCAACGGCATCTTAGTGTGATTCTGGGAGGAGTTCTCGATCATCACCGTGCCGATCCCGGCGAGATCGCGAGCTGACATTTCGAGAAGTAATGATTTTCCGGATTTAGGATCGCCTGTGATCAAGCACCGCTGCGGTTCGCGTTTATTGATGAGATCTCCTTCAGGGTGCTTCGCCTTTGTGGAATCGTTCCAAATCTTTTCCGCTAACAGCTGCACACGCGGAAACCAGTGAGCCCAATGGTGCGAGACCGTCCATTCGAAAAAGGGCCACCAGTCCGCACGAGACGTCCATTCCGTGTCTGGTAAGAACGCACCGCATTGTATCAAAGTACGTTCAGATCGAGACTTCCCCCGTGTCTTTATAATGATTTTGAATGGTCGATCCAACACGTTCCACCGACATCGCCAGTCTGCGTGAATCGAGTCAGAGCGGCAAACCCACGGCGTAACGTATACATCAGAAAGTGACCTATCAGCCAAGTAGCGATACGGTTTCTCGTAACGCTTTTCGAAACTCTCATTGTTGAATTTGTGAATGACCCACTGAAGGTACTCGCCCAGCCCTTCTGCCAGCCCAGTCTTGGCCATCGCATCCACTTTCGTTCGTTGACCCAATGTTGCGTACCACTACCAACCGCACCGAGCCACAACGTCAAGTCAGCATCGACACGAACTTGTTCAGACGTCGATCGGTGCTAAATCAACGTCAGGACGGAGCAGCCCACCCGCTCACCGTCCAACTTCGACCGCCTCGACTCCTGACCGGCGTCTACTTCACCCACCAGCGGCCCAACACCACCTGGACCGCTTCACGCCGCGTTGCTCCCGGATTTCCGTAGCCGCATTGTGTACTAACAAGTTCGGGCGTCAACTGGACCAGGCCCCGCCGATCAGCCGGTTTCTTTCGCGATCTTCATCGCCAGCTCCTGGTTCTTCTCGGCATACACCTGCGTCACATCGGCCCGTGCGTGCCCAAGAATCACCTGTGCGGCCTCGACGCCGTAGACTTTCCGGACCTCGGTGCCGCGGTTGTGGCGGAGCTGGTTGGGACTCCAATCGGCGACGTTGACTCCGGATTTGCGAGCCTTGGCAATCCCGTAGTTGATCGCTTTCCCGTACGAGAGGGTGTCGTAGTGATCTCGCCGCGGACGGACCTGTTTGCGTCGTTGGCTCTCCTGCCTGGCCTTTTCCCGCAGTCGCAATTCCGACGGGTACACCGGCGTCTTGCGGTTCGCCCCCCACTTGGCCGCACGCTGCTCGTTTCGCCAAGCCTCGGCCTCCTTCGGACTGAACAAGTACGCGGTCGGATCACGATTCAGAAACGGCTTGATGAACTCCTGGGCCTTCGGTCCGATAGGGATCAATCGGCGTTTGCCACGCCAGCGGTTTTTGTGATCGTGCGGCTCAAAGACCCACACGTCGCCGGACATGTCGATGTCGCAGGCCCGCATGATGCAGATTTCGCACGGTCGCATGCCGGTCAGACGCTCGACCTGGATCATGGCCAAAACCGGGGGAGACACGAACGGTAAGATCCCGTCGACGTGTTCATCAGGGACGGGTTCCACCGGCTCGGTTTCGCGAGCCTCGGTGCGTCCGAAACGCAGACCGCCAACTGATTGCAGTCCGTGAGAGACGGACGGTGGCACCAGCTCCTCTGCAACAGCCCAGTTGAAAAACCGTTTGATGCGGCCCACGCGGCGATTGACCACGTTGCGACACAGGCCACCCTCCACCATGTGCTGCCGGACCGCCTGTAGCGACTTCGGCCCGAATCCGCTGGCCGGTGTGGACGCGTACAGGTCTCGCAGCGGCTGCAGTGCCTCAAGCATGCAGCGTAGCTCCTTGGTCGGTTTCCCGTCCTTGCTGTAGTAACCCTTGGCGAATTCCCAGTAGGCGACGATCAATTCGCCGATGGAAATCTCTTGATGAGCTGGCTGGGCCGTTGATGGCTGGAGCGAAGTCTGCTCCGAGACCGACATCTCGGCAATGTAGCGAGCGTATTTTTCGCGACTTTCCGGCGAGCCGTATGGCCCCAAGTAGATATGCTCGCGGTTGATGATTACGCGGGCTTGGCCGGATGGCTTGTGCAGCCGGTAGGACGGGACGTGACCTTTACGTTTGGGCATAGTGCGGCTCCTTTCAGCCTGAAAAGTGGTAGTCGTACCACTTTCCAAGGACATCTAGGCCGCACTGCCCTACGTCGGACAGGTACGCTAAGTCAAGCGTTCGGCTATGGTTATGTTCAGTACCCCCGGCAGGATTCGGACCTGCGACCTACGGTTTAGGAAACCGTCGCTCTATCCCCTGAGCTACGAGGGCAAGTGCTTATCTAGTAAGTGTTTATGAGCGTTTTTCGTTTCCCGTGTTCCGCACGTTGACACCCATTATGACACCTGCTAGGCTATTCCGTGAAGGTTGACACCCGCCCGGTGAGACGAGCGGGTGTCACGAGACACCCACCTAAACCCAATAGCAGCAGGTGAGCATCATGGCAAAGTCTAGCAGCAAACCCCGTCCAAGGAAACCTCACGCCGATTTCCCCCTTTTTCCCCATGCTACCGGACGCTGGGCAAAGAAGGTCAAGCAAAAGCTCCGCTACTTCGGCAAAGTCGCTGACGACCCCAAGGGCGAAAAAGCCCTGGCGGAATGGCTTCGCGTCAAGGACGACCTGCTTGCAGGCCGAGAGCCTCGCCCAAAAGTCGAAGGCTTCACTGTGGCGGACGTTTGCAACCGGTTTCTGACCCGTAAGCAGAATCGGGTGGGAACCGGAGAGATTACCAAACGGACCTTCGACGAATACTTTGCCACCTGTCAACTGGTTACCACCGCTTTCAATGGTAATCGCGTGGTCATCGACCTGACCGCGGAAGACTTCGCCAATTTGCGGGAAACCATCGCGAAGAACTGCGGGCCGATCCGTCTGGGCAATCAAGTCCAGCGGGTCCGCAGCCTATTCAAGTTCGCCTACGAAGAGGGACTGATCGACCGCCCCATCCGTTACGGGCAGGGATTCGTGAAGCCAAATCGAAAGGCACTACGAGAGGCACGAAACAGGCGAGCCGCCCGTATGTTCGAGTCGCCCGAAATTCTCCGCATGTTGGACGCTGCCGACGTTCACCTAGAGGCCATGCTCCTGCTGGGCTGCAATGCCGGTTTCGGCAACGGTGACTGCGGAAAGCTCCCCCTCGCAGCCGTGAACCTGGACGCCGGATGGATCGACTTCCCACGACCGAAAACCGCCGTGGCGCGCCGTGTCCCGTTGTGGCCGGAAACCGTCCGAGCGCTAAGGGCTTCACTGGCGCGCCGTCCCACCCCGAAGGACGACGAAGCCAAGCCGCTATTCTTTGTCACCAAGTATGGAAAAAGCTGGGCGACCGAAATGAAGGGTTGCCCGGTGTCACAGCAGACAGGAAAGCTACTCAAAGCGTTGGGGCTACAGAAGGACGGGAGGGGGTTCTACAGCCTGCGACACGTTTTTGAGACGATCGGCGGCGAGTCGAGGGACCAAGTAGCCGTCAACGCCATCATGGGACATTCCGATGAGACAATGGCGGCAACCTACCGTGAACGTATCGGCGACGACCGCCTGCTGGCCGTTACCGATCACGTCAGAACGTGGTTGTTCGGAACGGACGTATTGACGGTTCGGCCATAGTGCGGACAATCTGACACGGGGCTAGGGTTCGCGACCCAAAACAGCGGCATCCCACCGCCTGCCCCGTTTTTCATTCCTGGGAATCGGCAAAGGGAGGCCGGTATCATGCTCATCAATCACCTATCCTTGAACGCTTTTTCCGGCTGGTGCAAATGCGTTGGCGGCTTGGCGTCATTTGCGGAGACGCCGCAATCGGATCCCGTCCCCGATGGCTGGGCACCGCATTATCGGGACGAGATCAACCTCGGCTACCAGGACATTCTCAAGTGGGCAGAATCGCTGAACGGCCAGCCGTGGCCACCGGGTGCCAAAATGACGCGCGCCGAACTGGTCGGCGCCATCGAACTTCTGCACGGCGACGCGCTCCAACTGGTGACCGTGCTTCAGAATTCCGACTGCTGGGGAATTCGGTATTCGGCGTGGCCCTGCGTTGCCGACCGAGAGTTGGTTGACCGCGTTCGGCATTCCGTGGCCGACCTGAGTCAGCTGATTGTGTTCCTGAGCGCGCTGGCCATCGACCAGGAGCAGAGGCCGGAAGTCGTGGCCGTGGCCAGCGAGGCCGTCGCCAAAGTCGTGGTCGGCTGGTTTACAGGCCAACCGGCTAAGGTGAAGACGCCGGAGGCTGTGGTTGACATGCAATCCAAAACGGCAATTACCGAACTGTTCCCAGATCAGATTCCGACTTTCAGCAAACTGCGGGCACTACTGAAACGCCACCCCGAGATCACTGTAGACGACAGCAAGCCTACCCGTAACTTGGTTGACGCATTGGGAGTTACACGGGCGTTAATCCAAGAGCGAGTCGGCGAAATTCCTGACAAGCAACTGGATTCGTACTTGGCAGGAATCGCCAAGACGACGGCAGAAATAGATCGGAAAAAAGGCAGAAAGTAGCAACCCGTTACTTGCGTGCTACGTACGCTGCACACCATCAAACCCCGTTTTCTACGGGGTTTTTTCGTTTTCTTACTTACGCTTTAAGCGATTCCAGCCGCATCGGGAAAAATGCGGCGATGAAAACGACACCCACCAAACCGACCCACCCGCGCGAAGGCGTCCAAACCATGCGGCGCTTACTGCGGGCCGTTGACCGGACCTTGGTTGCGGCTGCTGAGGTGAAACGGCAGCGCGACAAACTCTTGCGCCTGTCTGGACGGCAGGAGGCCACACGATGACCACCAGCACTTGGACGAGCCCAGCGAAGATCGCCAAGGAACTTGGTCTACGCCAGAGCAAGCCGCTCGACTGGATCCGCAGCGGCGAGCTAATCGCCATCAACGTCGCTGAGCACACAGGCGGCAAACCCCGGTGGCGCATCCGCCAATCCGACTGGGAAGACTTCCTGCTGAGGCGTCAAAGCCAGAAGCCTGCAGAACCGATCCGGCGACGGCGCCGAGACGATCCTACCGTGATCAAGTTTTTCTAAATGATGAAAATGCCCCGCGCGGCTGGCACCGATCGCGGGGCAAAAGGAGTCTCAACACATGCAGTCTACCGCATCCCCATCGACCAGACAACGAAATAAGCTGACGACCGAACGGGAGAGAATCCGCAGACGGGCCAAGGTGCGTCAGAAGCAAATGCGCACAGACGAAGAGCGGCTATCCCGAATCGCCGATGAGTTGCAGCGTCTAGACCTGTTGGAGCTGGTCGGCAAAACCAACGCGGTAAAGGTCCGCTATCGGCAACCATTCGGCACCAAGTGCTACCACTTGAACGACCTGCGCGGGACGCTGCTTGCCGTGCGGCGGACGAGGGGCACCGTGGACTTTGGCCCAGCCGGCGCACGGCCAGGACGGAGCGGCATTTGGCAATACCCGCTCGAAGAGTTGGCACCGGCCGGCGAGGAACAAGGTTGCTTCTTAGTCCCTGGATTCGGCGCGGACCACATGCTGGAACCCAAAGCCAATCTATCGAGTGACCAGGACGACCAGGACGACAAACCCAAGGAGGGAATCGCCACATGATCGCAAAATCTGGTCATGGTGCAATTTTGCAGGACGACCCCCCAGACGACCCCTACCACGTCGAGTATCTGCCCATCGGCGACATCAAACCAAGCCCGGAAAACGACCACATCTATGGGGCCCTCGCATACGACGAGCAAATGAAATCGCTGATCGACAGCATCGAGCGTAACGGGCTGGAGGAACCGTTGATCGTGACCGCCGACGACTACGTGCTTTCTGGGCACCGCCGCCTGTGGGCTGTCAAATATCTACGGTGGAACATCGTCCCATGCCGGATCAAGAGTATCTGCCGAACGGGCAACCAAAACTACCACCGCCTGCTGTCCGACTACAACCCGCAACGGGTCAAACAGGCCGGGAGCTTGCTCAAGGAGGCGTTGCTACGGGACACATCGGGCGAGGATTCCTACGAGGTCATGGAGGAAAACCGCCTGGCCTCGCTGACGGTCGATGCTGAGTTTATGACCGTGGCCGGCGCCAAGAACATCGAGCCGATATCGGACAAGAAACAGGTATTCCTGAAGGCGGTCAAAAAGGCCATCCAAGCCCTACGAGACTACTGGCCTCTGTCGATCAGACAGATTCACTATCGGCTGCTGAACAATCCACCGCTGACGATGACCCCGAAACGAAGCAAGTTCGGCAAAGAGGAATACCGCTACAAGAACGACGAGGCATCCTACTCCGCTCTGGTGCGAATCCTGGCGAGTGCTCGCTACCTTGGCGAAGTCTCTATGTCGTGCATTGACGACCCGACACGACCGCAGAAAAAGGACTATTTTGGCTATGACAGTCTCTCAGATTTCTTGCGGGAAGAAATAGACGGTTTCTTGACTGGCTTTGCCGCCAGCCGCCAGCAAGACCAGCCAAGACACATAGAGATATTCGGCGAGAAGAGCACCCTCAAGGTAATGATCGAGCGGGCGTGCACAGGATACCACATCCCGTATTCTCTGGGCCGTGGCTATTGCTCAATTCCAGTTTGGAGAGACATAGCCAAGCGGTTCAAGGAATCACGCAAACAGCGGATGACCCTGATTATCGTGAGCGACTTCGACCCCGATGGTTTGGAGTTGGCTGACGACGCTATCCGCTCGCTGTCGCAGCTGTGGGAGATCCCGATTGACGGCCACCGTATCGCAATTACCCGTGAGCAGGTCAACGAGCTGGGCCTCGCTGACGACTTCAATCCCGCCAAGGTGACCAGTTCCAGATTCACGAAGTTCGTGGAACGGACGGGAGGCCAACGTACCTGGGAAGTCGAGGCGTTAGAGCCAAGCTACTTGGTCGAACAGATCAAGGCAGCCATCGAGGCGAACATGGACATGAAGATTTACGAGCGAGTGCTGAGCCGAGAAGAGACCGACCGGGAAGAGCTGGCCGACATCCGCAAACAGATCGCTGGGGAGTTGAGCTTTTTCTGACCGCCTGACCCCGCCCCACTGGGCACGAAAAAAGCCGCCCCTGGCAGGACGGCTAAAAGAGAGAATCGACGACATGGATGATACCACAAAGACAATCGAACGACTACCCAAGCCGGAGCAGCCGGAAGCCGAGCGGTCGAAGAGACTGGCCGAAATTCGGCATTCCCTGGTACTCATATTCCGACCAAACGACGTGATCGAGGTTCGCGTGCTGGGCATCCCCAGCAACAACGACAAGTTCCCGCCGCACAATGCGAGCGGCTACTTTGACGACCTGGACAAAGCAGCGGCGGCGATTCTCAAATACGACGAGCGCGGCGCTAACGTATACGTCACCATCAACCCGACGATCCCCGACCTGCTGGCCCGCGCGAGTAACAAAATCGTCGAACGAGCAAAGGGCACAACGGGCGATGTTGAGATCCTGACCCGGCGTTGGTTGCCGATCGACATCGACCCACACCGCCCCAGCGGGATAGCGGCTAACACTGCGGAACGTGATTCTGCCCATGCGTTGTCGGTTCGCGTGGATACCTTGCTGCGGTCCCAAGGCTGGGGGCATCCCCTGCTTGTCGATTCCGGCAACGGCCGATACCTACTCTATCGGATCGACCAACCAAACGACGCCCTGACAACTGCCCTACTAAAGGCGTTCTACCCCGCGTTGGCTCTTGCCCTGGGGGAACCAGACAAGACCAAGCCGTACTCCGAGATCGACACCGGCGTTTTCAATGCTGCCAGGATTTTCCGACCAGGTGGCGCCACGAACCGGAAAGGTGACGGGACACCCGACCGCCCCCACCGACGTTGTGTCTACCTAGCCCCGGTCCCTGGGTGCCCGGTGGACGTGGTGCCCGTGGAAGTGATCCGGGAATTCGTCGCGACGTATGGCCAGCAGACCCCGCCCGTAGCATCGACCACCAGGAGCCCGGGCGCGAACGGCAGCGGGCATCGGCTGGACCTGCCGAGATACCTGGGGGCCCGCGGCGTGACGTTCAAGGCCAAGCCGGTTGACGGTGGGACGATGTACGTGGTCCCGTGCCCGTTTAACGCGAGTCATGGTGCCCACGGTGAATCGGCAGCGTACCAGGCGGCTTCGGGACTGACGACCTTCGAGTGCAAACACAATTCCTGCCAAGGGAGGAAATGGGAGCACTACAGAGACGCGATCGGCGAGCCGGATGACGACCACTACGACCCACCGATGCACAGCGGAAACGGCCAGGCCCATACCAGCGCAAAGGCCGAGCCGGTGAGCAAAGACCCCGCCCCTCTGGCCTTCACGCAGCTGATGTCGTTCGTGGAGCTGTTGGCCCTGGACACCAGGGTTGAGTATCTCGTTGACGATGTTCTGGTTCGTGGCCAACCCGGCGTTGTCGGCGGCAGGAGCAAGACGCTCAAGACGTCCGTAATCATCGACCTTGTGCTTAGTCTCGGCAGCGGTACACCGTTTCTCGGCAAATGGCCCACCAGGCGTTGCAACGTGGCATTCTGGTCTGGTGAGTCAGGAGCCGCAACGATCAAGGCTAAGGCCATCGCAGCGGCTGTTGCCAGAGGCGTGGACGCTGCCGAAGTCCACTGGTCTTTCGACCTGCCAAAGCTGTGTCGAGACGATCACCTGGCCGCGATGGGCGAAGTGATTACGCAGCGCGGTATCGAGGTTGCAGTCATCGACCCGTTGTATCTGACGCTGCTGGACGCGCGCACGGCCGGCCAGGCGTCAAACGTATTCGCAATGGGCCCGGCCCTAGCTCCACTGACCGCGTTGGGCCAGGAGACGGGATGCACGATCTTGCTTGCCCACCATTTCCGCAAGACGGGATCGAGCGACCCGGATGAGCCAGCTTCCTTGGAACAACTGAGTCAGGCCGGCGTTGCCGAGTGGGTCCGGCAGTGGTTGCTCTTGGAACGGCGTTCACCCTACCAGGCAGACGGGCGCCATGAGTTGTATCTGCGGACAGGCGGGAGCGCTGGGCACGCTGGCTTGTGGGCCCTGGACGTGGACGAGGGAATCCGCACAGAGGACCACCAACACGACTGGAGACGGTGGGACGTGGAGGTCAGGCCCATAGGTGATGTCCGGGCAGAGTTGCAGCAAGCCAAGGAAAGCCGCAAGGCCGATGCCCTGGGAGAACGGGACGCTGTCGACCGCCGCAAGATGCTGGAAGCCCTGCGACGGTGCCCGGATGGGGACACCAAACACGTCTTGCGGGAGCTAACCGGGCTGTCGGCTGATAGAGCATCTACCGCGCTGCGACAACTGATCGGAGAGGGACGAGCGGAGATGTTCACACAGCGAAAACACACCAGAGACGAGGCGTATTACCGGATCATTGAGACATGACAAATGACATGCTGGGATGCTGGGTTTTTGTTGCTGGGAATACCATCAAGCCCAGCATGCGTCTTGCTGCTGGGATTTCCTACTACTGTAGGAATCCCACCAGCAACACAAGCATCAGATCGCCAGCACCCACAACCAGCGCGAGTCAATTCCCAGCATCAGCCTGGCTGACTGTCAACGGTTGACAGTCGTTCCAGTTCCGTCCGCAGTTTCCCGAACATGGTGAGCAAGTGAGAGCAACGGCACGAACGGCACGAACACCGAAGGCAAAGCCGATGACACTGGAAGGCTTCGCCAGACTCAAGGCTATGGGGCTGCGCCACATCGCTGAGCGTACCGCAGCGGCAGCCGCATCGGCCGGCGTGACAATCGGGCCGGACATCAACCGGAACGAAACGGCGCGCGTCCAGGACGACGTAGCAACGACTGAGGATTGACGAGACGTTTCCCGCCTCACGCATGGCCGACGCGCGGCGGATTTTCACCATAGGCCAACAAGGAGAATGGACAATGCGTAAAGACAAGGCGGTATCGGTGCACCAGCAGACGGTTGTGAATTACTTCATGGATCAAATCTGGGAAGGCGAGAACCGCCCGTTCCGGATTGTCGTCGCGCTGTGCGAGTTGTTTTTTCCCGGCCGAAAGTTCGAGATCAACACGGACGGCGGACGGGACGCCAGTCTAGTCAACGAGGAGGACTGCCATCTGTGCACGCTGCTGAGTGCGTTTGATGTGGACACCGGAGAGTGTGCGGCTGACTTGTGGTGCGACGTGACTGGTGCTGAGCCGTCATTCCTGGATCACGGGTTGGCTGTCGCGTAGTGGCCCCCCTGTAACCTCACGCTGGCCGGTCGGACATCGGCCGGTCAGCGGACGGCGAGCGATAGGAAAGCAAAATGATTCTGAAGACACGATCACCGAGACTACCAGACGCCAAGCCGCCAACCAAGTTGGCAATCCGCAGCGCCAAGCGGCTGGGCCTGCGTGACGAGCAGCGGGATCCAGTGGCCGAGCGGACTGCCCTACGCTACGAGTCGCGCGAGCGAAAACGGGAGCTGGTTGATTATCGTGGCGTGAGCAATGCCGCTGAGCACTTGAACCACTTGCCGGAGCCCGGTTGCTCGATTCACGGTGTTGTGCGTGGCAACTACAACTTTTTCGACCTGATACCAGCCACCTTGCGATTGATCGCGCCAGCAAAGTTGGATTTTCTCGCGGTGACGACGCTTGGATTTTCTCGGCGCGTTGCCAAGCGGCTGCTAATCCTGATCGACTCGGGCCAGGTCCGAACCGCTGATTTTCTGATTGCCGATTTCTTTCTGAAAGTGGACGGCGAAGTCTGCGCCGCCTTCAGGGAAAACTTGCGGAGCCGAGGGAGCCGCCTGGCGGCTGCTGAGTCTCACGCCAAGGTCTTGTTGATGCTGACCTCGGACGGACGCCACTACGTCAGCGAGTCATCGGCGAACATCCGCTCTTGCCGAGCGTTGGAGCAATTCGCGTTGACGCAGGACCGTGAGCTCTTCGAGTTTCACAAAACATGGATCACGGAGTTGATGAAAAATGGCACGCAAGAAACCACCTGACACCGGATTGATTGTGCCGCAATCGACGGCGGCAATCTTGCAGGTCAAAACATGGATCACCGAAGGCGCGAGGGGCGAAGACATCCTGGAATCGGTCGCAGCCGCTTATCCCGGAGAGCGGCCGGACGTACTGCTATCCCAAGCCCTCGCGGAGATTGCAGACGAAAGCAAAGACATCGACCCTGATCTTGCTCGCGGTTTTTTGTTGTCCGCCGCCCGTGAGGTATTCCGACGCGCGCTTGAGGTCAACGATTTTGGAAACGCACTTTCGGCATTAAAGCTCTTCGAGAAGCAGGTCAAGGTCTAGACGAGTGTGGACGAATCACTACCGCCACCTGAGCCACCACCACCGGAGCCACCGCCACCCTTGGAGCGATGGGCATTTCCCTTGGTCTTTTTCGCAGACGTTTTTCGGTTCGCCCCAAAGTTGAACGACGTGGATTCTTTCGCCTGTTGGATGGGATTCGTTTTCGGTTTGAGCAGAGCCATTGCAAATACCTCACTTGTGAGAGAGTTGAGACAACGGGAATTGTACCATGTCCGCCAAGCCAAACGCCATGCAACAACCTCAGAGAGACAGGCAGCCGAGACCGCAGCGGGACATTCTATTTGTGGAGCGTCCGCGTTGTCCTGCGTGCAGTTCGCCAAAGCTGCGTGCATACCGATCGACTGCCAGTAGCGATGGATCACTTGCAAGACACACCACCTGCTTGGCGTGCGGAAATAAATTCTTGCTCGTTCTGGAGTGATTTATCCAACGGCTGGAAAACCAGATAGTTCAGCGTGCCAGAATGTACGCAACACAACCTCGCCAAAGAAAGGTAATCAAAATGGCTGCACAGAATTTGCAAACCATCGCGCCGCTGTGTGCGGACTTTCAACAACCTTACGACAAGTTGAAACGACTGGTTGTGAGTCTGGGACTTGAGCCAGCGTTGACCTTGAATGGCTTGCAATACTTCGACGAATCCGCAATCGAGGAGTTGGCGGCTGCGTTACGAGCAGAGCAAGCCACCGCCGCAGTTGTTGCCAGCGTCCGGCGGGGCAGGGCATGACCCCTCGGGCCCGATCGGGTCCTAGGGTGCCTATCTTACCCTGAACCCGTAGGTGCACTAACTGCCGCATTTTCGCAGGCGCGATACCCCGAAAAGGTCAGTGGGAGCAGACGACAATGTTTTCCCGGAAAAAACCACCGGAAGCCGAATCCGATACAGCGGCTGCCGGCCAACCACTCTGGCTGAGCAAAGCCGCCGCCTGCCAGCTCATTTCCAGAGGCCAGGAGTTTCTTAGGCGTCAGATTATGCCCGGATTGTCGGCAACCGAAAGCCGGCGTGGTGCTGGACGTGGAAAGCCATTGATGTTGGACGGCGTGGCCGTCGTGCGGCAGTTCGTGGCTACGTTTGCGGTCAACGACGACGCGCTGCTGGACGGACCGGATTCCCCCTCGTTGGAAAGATTCCGCCGCCTGCGTGGCGACGAGATCGAGCTTCGACTTTTGAAAGAGCTGAACGAACTGCAATCCGTCTCCCTGACGCGAGCTTGGATGACAGAGGCGTTCGCATCAATCGGCGACGTGGTTGTGGAGCTGACGAAACTGTTCGGCCGGCGTGCTGGGCAGTTGCTCAGCCGAGCCGCGATCCGAGCCGGACAAAAGGCAATCGGTAGGCATTACCCCCCTGGGTGGAAAACTCGAATCACACTGATCGGCCCGGATGGGCGCGAGGTAGGTCTCGAACAAGGTCCGTGGGAGTCGCTCGATTTTGACGAGCCGGAAGAGCAATACGAGCATTTTTGCCCAACGTGCAAAGGCCAAGTGTGTGGCACCTGGGCAATCGCACCCGATGGCCAGGAGAGTCCCATCTGGCGTTGTCTCACAATCAACTGCCAGTGGACGGCGCCCCGTCTGCGACAGAGCGAGGCCGAGGCGGCAAACGGTTCCGACCATGACAGCTTCACCACCAGGCCAGCCGTAGAACCCGCGCCGGACGAACCACCCGCGCCGGACGCTGACGCCGAGGAGGCCCCAGCGTGACCACCACCTGCGACCGACCACCGATTGATTACCAGCGGTTGGAACAACTGGCCTTCGAGGCCACCGGGCTGGCCGTTTACGTGGTCGGCGACGACGTTTTGCCGGTCGGCGATGACTACATGGCGGCGACGGATCCTACCCTACACGTCGCCGCCGAGGACGGTCTGCGGACTGCCGGACGCTGGCGAGGCCCACTCCCCACGGTCGCGTTTTCGCCCGTGGCGATTGGCGGCTGGGCGCGTAGCAGGGTGCGGTCGGATGCCGAGTTCCACGCGGAGTTTGAGGCGGTGACGTTGGCTGTTTTGAGCCACGAACTGTCGCACGTTCTGGGGAGGAGAGCGCCGTTTTACTCACGCCGGATCCCGGAGACTGAGGCCGAACGGCAGCGGGAGTGCCGCATCACTCGCATGGCGTTGGGGCTGTCGCAAGATTCAGTCCTAAGCCTGAGTCTGCCAATCTGGTCCGGCGGACACGATCACCGATGGCTGCGGACGGCGCTACATCTGGGGTATCGCGTTGGCCAACTGGCTGGCGTGAAAATCCATTGGCGGCAGGTTGCTGGCGAGTTGTTGTTGCCCGTGTGGCGTTTGGCGGCTTCGCTGGGCAGTGAACCAAAGCGGCTGCGGAATCTGCCAATCGAGGAAATCAAACGGCGTGGAATGCCGCGCCCGTATTCGAGGAGTTGGGCGGCAATCTATGCCTCGGGGCGTACCGATGCCGACGACGGTAGACTTGGAAAGGAGATCTGACATGACGACTGTTTTGGAATCGCTGGTATCCCAAATTGAAGCCGACAGGAAAGCCCGGCGAGACGCTTTCCAGCGGCTGGCTCTGGACTTGCTGGACGGTGGCAATCCCGACGCGGGGGCTGTCGAGGCGGTTACGACCTCGGCTGGCAAGTCGCTTGACGACCTGGCCGCCGAAATCGAGCGTCTCCGTGAGCGGCGAGCGCTGCTGGCCACCTACCTGGCGGGGCAAAATCTGGAGGGTGCCGAGCAAGCGGCAATTGCTGTCATGCGGGAAGCCGACGCCGAACTTGCGGCTGCGCAGGGACTGCACCGGGAGAAATGCAACGGCCCGCAGAACTCACTGGCTGCCATCGAAGACTTGCGGCTACAGGCCAACCTTGCCCGTACCAAACTGGCACGAACGGCCGATCCTGAATCGTTGGCCGCAATTTTGCGACTGAACGGTGCAATTGTCGCCTTCGACGAACAAATCCGGGAACTGCAGCTTGCTGTTTCGCACGCAAACCAGATTGCCGGCCCGGTCACGGGAATCACACCGCTTGTGTCGACACCCGCCATCATGGATTTAGAGGCGCGGCGTGCGGCCGCGATGGACGAACTGCGGGCAGCCGAAAAGTTGCTCGAAACCGATTGATACGCTCCGGGCGCGGCGTGCGGTGTTGCTGATCTCCTTTTTGCCGTGCGTCGCGTTCGGTTTTTTGGAAAGGGATAACGTGGAAAACAAACCAGTTTCGATGTTGCAGCTTGCGGCGGACGCGGCAACGCAGGTTCGTCCCGCCATCGGTCCCGCCGGTCGGGTGCGAATCCAGCTTGGCGACGGTCGGCCCGTGGCAATCACCCGCCGAGCTTTGGAGGCCATCCAATCCAAGCGGCAGGCGGTTGTGCCGCCGGTCTGCCCGGAGCCGGACGGCGATGATTGACTTGCCACAAACTGACGACCAGGAGCTTGACGCCCTGCTGGCCCGTGCGTTGGCCCCAACTGCGACGGACGCTGACCGGGAGGCGTTGGCCGACTACTGCGGGCTGCTGGTGGACTGCCTAGACACCGTTATCCGCGAGCGGGACGCGGCGGCGAACGTCGGCGGCCGGACGGTCCTACGGCTGTTGCTTTCGTTGGCCAGAGAATGGGAGGGACCAATCCCGGCCAGAGTTGTTGAGCGATTCATTCACGCCACGTTGGCGGATTTGGTCTGCGGGCGGTTCACCGAACGCTGTGAGCAGTTCGTCGCCGATCGTGAGGCGGCAGAGACATGAGGGAAAACGCTCGTTGTGCGGGGGGTCCGGCCCGGGCATGGGCGCTCCACCCCTCGCACACGTTGCCCCGTCCGGTGCGAGCAGCCGGCGGGGCTTTTTTTGTATCGGGGCGCGGCATCAGGTACTTGTCATCACCTGGACAGCGTGGGGTTCGCCATGCCAAGTGCGGGGACGACAGACACAGTTAGTTGCCCGTCGCGCAGCATCGCTTTTAACGCATCGGGCGGCCGTTGGTATCGGTAGCCGAGTTGAGGCCGTTGGACGCTGTGGCGCCCCCTCTGTCGCATCGGGATTCTAGCAGGGAGGGTAACGGAACATGGAAGAGAGCATTTACAGGCAGCAGCAGACGATTCAACGATTGTTTGGCCCATCGGCGACGATCACGGGCGCGATCGGCACCAACTTGGCGCCCGGTCGCATCGAGATCCACATGGCCGACGTCCGGTTGGGCTGCGGCAGGACGTTTGCGCAGGCGGTCGAGATCGCCACCCGGAAGGCATCGAGTTTAGCGACCGGAGCAGGGCGCGCGGCAGCGGCGTTGACGTTGCTGCTGGCCTTCACGGTCCCGACTGCCACCGCAGAACTGACACCAGCGGCCGGAATGTGTGCCGTCCACCGGCGGTTGCTGGAAGCTACCGAGCGGAGAATTGCCGAAGTCGAAGCCGTCCTAGGGGATCTACGTGGATGCCGTGGCTTCCTGCTGCGCACGTCGCGAAGCTGCTGCAATCCGTGTGACGACGTGAGTCTTGTGGCCCTGATCACCAAGGCACCCTCGCCATGAGATCCACCATACCCGCCGAGCTTCGCCCCGAGGCAGTGGTTGCCATCATCGACACCCGCGAGCAGACCCCGTTGGACCTGTCACAGCTTCAGACGATCACCGCAGCGCTGAGCACTGGCGATTACTCGATTGTGGGGCTGGAATCCGTAGTCAGCATCGAGCGTAAGAGCCTATCGGACCTGCTTGGTTGCATCGGCCAGGAGCGTGAGCGGTTCGACCGCGAGGTTATGCGGCTACTGGCCTACCCGGTTCGCGCCCTGATTGTCGAGACCACATGGCAGGACATCGAGGCAGGGGACTGGCGAAGCAAGATCACCCCGGCGGCTGCGCTGGGCAGTCTGCTGGGCTGGATCGCGGCAGGACTCCCGGTTGTTATGACTGGAGATCACGACCGGGCCGGACGCTACGTTAGCCGCCTGCTGTTCACCGCGGCCAGGAGACGATACCGCGAGGCGCGAGCGCTGATCGGTTCAGGGGACGAGCGGGCGACGACCGAAGGCTAGGGTGATTCTTCGATTTTCTGCATCGCGGCAGTAAAGGCTTTCTTCGAGGATTCAACCGCTTTCTTGGCTGAGGCGATAGACTCACTCCGCCCTTCAGATGCCGCGGGCCCGGAGGGCGCAAGCTCAAATTTGCGGAACGACAGATATAGCTCGTTGCGGTGGGTCAGCAAGTCTTCCTTCATCCTTTCCAGCATGCCAACTGCGTCTGACCAGCGTTTGTAGTCGGCGTCTTCCGATGAACGCTTGTTGACCTTCGTCAATACTTCCTCAAGCTGCTGAAGCCTTTTCTTTCGGTCTTCGATTTCGGAAGTCATCTTGTCAAGGAGTTCCTGGAGTTCTGGAACATCTAGACGAGCATAGGCAGAGATAGCTTTCTCAGTGGCTCGCTTCTCCTTATCTTCCCTGGAAAACCATCCTTTTAGACCACTGACGAACCCTTTATTGGAGGACTTCTGTTCGTCAGCAGGCTGGTGTTTTGGTGTCGGTCGCTCTTGGTCAGTGGACTGGCTATTTCGCTCAGGTGCGTCCTGCTTGGAAGAAATACACCCCTTGAATCCCCACGCAACAAATGCGAGCACGCACGCGAGCAAACATCCGCACCCAGAGACGTTCTCGACCGACTTCTGCCAAACAATATCCGAACTCCGATCGCGACCACATTGCGGGCAAGTCTTGGCTTCGCTGTCAACATCTGCGGAACAAGTTTTGCATCTGACGAGTCCCATAATTCGTTCTCCCTGCCGCATAGCTTAGCCGCACGGAAGTGAAAAGCAATTAGATGGCGAATTAGATGGCGAGGGCATTTTTATGGACGTGGAACGAGAACGATTGACGAACATTGTGCAGCGAGTTTTCGGTGCTGGGGCCAGCCTCGGGGGGAGTATCGGCAGCCGTCGCTATCCTGGGTGCTTGACGATCAGTGTCGACGGCGTGCCCTGGGGCAGCGGCAGGACACTCCAAGATGCGTTGACCGTGGCCACCAGGCGGGCGGCAGCGTTGGTCACCGGGACAGAACACGCGGTAGCGGACACGCGGCAGCGGCGTTGACATTGCTGCTGGTGTTTGCTAACCCGATCGCCACCACCGGCGTGAGGGGGCACAAGGCCGGAAAACTGGCAGAGAGGACCGGGAATTCGGGCGTCAGGCAATCCGGTGCACGGCCGGCGGTGTGGGAAGGGCACCCCGTGTTGCATCGAGCCCCTGGAAAGAGGAGAATGGAATCCGCACGGACTGGCGGTTCCCAACACGGACGGGCGTCGGGGCAGGGGACGCAGCTCGGGGGGGGCACGTTATGTATCGGTGTTTCTTGACTCTGGCGGCCGTTCTTGGTGGTCTCTGTCTGTCGGGTTGCGACAGACTCGGCAACCGCCAGTCGGACAGGTTCGCATCTGCCCCCGCAACTTCCACCCCCGCCGCAACGCCGCAGGTGACCACAAGTGCCCCGATTCTTCCGGCGCCCGACGACGACTCCGAATACGAACCCATAGGGCGAGAGCCCCGACGTTGGCAGGACGAAACCGGCAAGTTCTCAACGGAAGCGTCGTTTGTCGCGATCGACCTATTCACGGTGTTTCTGAAGAATACCGACGGGGTGGTGATCGAAGTTCCCTATGGGAAGTTGTCGATGAGGGACAGGCTCTATATCGACAGCCAGACTAAGGAGATCCGAGGCAAGGTAATCAGCGTCACGGATGGCAATTGCCTAGCCGTCCAAGACGAAGGCAAGCAAGTACATCAAGTTCGATTGGATGGTATCGACGCCCCGGTACTGAGCCAGCCTTTCGGCACACAAGCCAAGACGGCCCTGTCCGAGAAGGTGCTCAACATGGATGTCACGGTGCGGTTCGTCGGCAAGGACAAACACGCACGGTTGGTCGCCTCGATTTTCGTGGCCGGTAGGTGGATCAATCTGGAGCTTGTGGACGAAGGAATCGCCTGGCACATATCGAAGTACTCGCTATGCAAACGCCTTGCGGCTGCTCAGAAAGCCGCACAAACGAAGCGGCTGGGCTTGTGGCTTGTCTCAAATCCGATTCCGCCGTGGGAGCACCGACAGCGCGCAGCCGATGGGAAGAGAGTTGCAGGCGAGCGACTGGCGGCCCAGAAGGCAGAATCGGAAGCAAAACGCCTGACTGACGAGCGATTGGCCGCCCAAGGCAAGGCGGAAAGTGAGGCCAAGCGAGATGCCATCCAAATTGCTGCAGAGCGAGAGCGACAAGAAAAAGATGCTGCGGAGGCAAACAAACCGGGCTTCTTTGCGAGCCTGTTTGGGAAAGACGAAAAGAAGCCGGATTCACCGACAAAGCGGGATACGAGCCCATCGTATTCGCGCCCTGCCGCAAGAGAACGAGATACTCACAGCGACGGCGATACTGAGGTGAAAAGCTATACCCGCAAGGATGGCACTGTCGTTCGTGGGTACACGAGACACAGCAAGAAGTAGGATATCACGCACACGGTAAGAACATCGGGACGGCCGACCGGGTTCGAAACCGGACGTCCAAGCGGCTGCGGGCGGACGCGGTGTTACCTGCCTTTCATCACGGCGCCAAAGACCGGCCATGCCCCTGTTGCAACCCGTGGACCTGCTGACGTGGACCTACTGGTTGTCGGCTGCTGACGTGGCTCTGAGTGCCGAGAATTCCCCACTACTGGCTAAAGACTTGCGGGTGTCACTGACACCCAACAAGGGAAAAATTGGCAGAAAACGGCAGTATTCGGCAGAATGCCGAGAAGTTCGCAAACCCTTGTTTTTACGGCGTTTTCTGACGTTTCTGGGGTTCTTTCGTACATCACCCTAAAGCATTAGGAAACCGTCGCTCTATCCCCTGAGCTACGAGGGCAAATCGTGGTTGTTAGTGGCTGTAAATAAATAACCTGGCAGATCGGTGGTAGGACGGATTGGCACTTCGGCCCCGAAACATCGGGCCGAAGTGCCAATCCGTCCTACGATCAAACTACGGACTTTTGTTCTTTTCCAGCCACTTACCGCGTCTTTCGGTCGTTTCTTATTTTCAAATTCTCCAGCTGTACAACCGCCGCGATGCTATGCAGGACACGAAAACCCGCCGGATTGCGGCCCGCGCGGTACGCCATCACCAAGACCCAGTTGTATGTGAACCACTTCCGGCGGTGACAGCATGTCCAAGAAGTCTACCCGATCCCGACCCTCGCGGAAAGCTCCCCAAGATTTCCCGGTGAGTCGGCACCCCTGCGGCTACTGGTACAAGAAGGTCAAAAGCAAGCTCCACTACTTCGGCAAGCTCGAATCCGACCCCCAAGTTCCCGCTCACTACACCGCGGAGGCCTGCCTCGACGCGTACCTAGCACCAAACGCTATTTTGGCCCTTGCGCGTCAAGAATGAGACTTAACGGTTCAGCAGGGACAGGGCGCGAGACAAGGGGTCAGACGTACAGATTTCAGTTTTCGCGGGCAGAGGCTTTTCATGGGATTGGGCACACGACCGCGAAAACTGAAATCTGTACGTCTGACCCCAGCCGGCGGTCCGTCTATGCGAAACCGTAAAACCCCATTCTTAACACCGACAACCCCGAAAACCGTTTGGTGCTAGCCTGAATTTCTCATCAGGTTTTGTCCGGGAGGGAGGGAACCTCTTGTCGTCACCAGACTCTCAGCGGATCGAATTTGCCAGCCTCAATGGCCGCACCGTCACCTCGGATGTCGAGGGGCGGTCGTCACCGGGCGGGTGGGCCGTAGACTTCCAGTTCCCAGATGCGCGAAATAGCATGTTGCGCCCTGGTGATTTCGAGGCGGACACGTGACGTCTCGACGGGTGCGAAGACGCACTGCCAATCGGAATCGAGGTTGTCACTGGCGGCGGCGCCGGGAAGCGGTCGCCAGTCGGACCCGTCGTGCCACTGCAGGGTGAACGCCGTGAGGGGGCTGACGATGTGACCGCCGTCGTTGTATCCCGAAATGATCCGCGCCGCCCCAAGTTTGACCGGGGTCTGCCAGACCAGTTCGATCCGGTGCGGCAACTTCGTGTCGCTGAGCCAGCGGCTGCTGTTGTCGTCGGTGTTCGCTTGGCCATCGGTCAGCAGGGCCACGGCATGTTGTTTGTCAGCCCTGCTGCCGGAGACCGTCACGTGCGCCGTGCTCGCCAGGTTCGGACCAGTCTGGCTCACCCAGGCGGGCACGGCCATGGCCGGCGAGGACTTGGCGCCGGACTGGCGTCGCGGTTCGGCGCCGTTGTCGTAGTCGGGATGCGTGCCGGGATGCTGGCCGGCGCCGCGGCGCATGAGGTCTTGGAGTTCGCTCAAATGGCTTTCGTAGATGCGGCGTGGCGTGGCGGCGTGTTGCTTGCAGAGGCTCGCGGCCAGACCGACGATCTCGCCCATGCAGCCGCCGGTCCGCATCACTCGCACCGCGCCCAGGGCTTCGTGTTTGACGCTGATGTCGCGCCCGGCCATGAACAGATTCGACACGTTGCGCGAGTAGAGACAGCGGTAGGGAATCCAGAACGGCCGGCGTTCGCGAATGGCCGGAAACGTGCCGAAATGGGCGGTCGCGATGAAGGCGTCACCCTGGAAGCCCTGCTCATAGCGAGGATCCGGCAGGTGCAGATCGTTGCTCCAACCCGTCGGCACGCAGCCGTCGGGGAACTGCCGGTCCTGCGTCAGATCCTCCAAGGTGAGCACCACGTCGCCCAGCAACCGGCGCGACTCGCGTTTGCCGAGGATGTAGGCGGACCAGTTGAGACGCTGGGTGGGCAGCACCCGGTCCACGTTCTTCATCGCGTCCCAGGCGCCGTACATCGCGCGGAAATTCCAGTCGCGGATGGTTTCCATGTCGGCGATCGGGTCGCGGTCGAAACCGCTCTCCCAGTACCAGCCGCCGAGTTGGAGCGGGTCGGGTTTGGTCCGGCTGCGCCCGGGAAACGGCTTGTCGGTCAGATCGATGGCCCACGGACAGCGTGGGAACGGCTGCGACTCGGCGTGGGCGGCCACGGCCGTGTTGAGGGCGTTGGTGTCCTGGCACTCGCACACGTTCCAGAGATTGCACGGTCCCATGTGGCCTTTCGCCTGGACCTCGAAGTCGGCGCCCGCCAACGCGCCCACCGCCGCGTCGCCGGTGCAGTCGGCAAACCAGCGGCCTGCAATGCGCACCCGCCGGCCGGTGTGGATCTCCTGCGCGATGACGGCACCCATTGTCCCGTCGGCGATCTCGACGGCGGTGGCGCGGTGTTCCAGAAACAAGCGAATTCGCGGCTCGGCGCGCACAACAGCCAGCTTCTTTTCGTCCTCGTAAAGTTCCGCCGTATTGGCGGGACCGTAGTGTGCGCGCCGGGGCTGTTCCAGTTCGGCCACGACGTCACCGATGCGAGGCCAGGGTTCCTTGTTGCGGGCGCCTTGGAGCCAGACTCGCACCTCGGAGCTGTTGTTGCCGCCAAGCACGGGCCGGTCCTGGATGAGCGCGACCTGCAATCCCTGCCGCGACGCCGCGAGGGCCGCGCAGGTGCCGGCGATGCCGCCGCCGGTGACGACCAGATCGAACTCGCCCGCCGGTTCCGGTTGCTCCGGCAGGCCGAGGCATGTCCGGCGGAAGGCCGCCATTTCGGGATCGCGATTCGGCGGTGCGAATTCTGCGTCTCGCACGAACAGCATCGCATCGCAGCGTCCCTCGAAGCCGGTCAAGTCGTGCAACGCCAACCGCACACGCCGCTCGGCAATGTTCACACTGCCGCCGTCCTGCCAGCGCCACTGCGCGCCTTGGGTGCCGAAGACGGCTTGGAGCGGCTGGCCATTGACGAGCAGCTGAAACCGTCCGGGTGTGCCGGGCGCGTTCCACTGTGCCACCCAATCCTTGGTGCGGACCCACACGCGATAGGTGCCGGTGTCCGGGAACTCGACTTCGGTGGTCGCATCAGCCACGGCTCGGCCGAGTCCGTGCGCCAGCAGGTAGGGCGAGCCCATTTGATCCATGAACTGCGGATCCACGACCCAGCCGCCGCGTTGCACGAAGCTCTCGGCTTCGACCAGGACGAAGCGTGAGCGAGCGCGCTCATCGGCCTGTAACGGGGGCAGCGGAGTCAGCAGTAGGACGGCAGCGAGTGTGAGCAGGTGTTTCATGGCAGGTCTCGATGGTTAGGACCGGCGCAGCAATAGCCGTCCGGTTTTCACAGTCCAATTCGGTTCTCTCAGTTCGGACTCCGGCTCGGCTCGAATCGTATCCAGGAAGGGTTGGTGCAAGTTCACGGCACTACGGCTCGTTGTGTGGTGCGACGTCGACCATTTTGTAGATTGGCCTCAGGGCCTCTTTGAGGCTATCGAATACCCTGCGACAATGGAATCCCTAGATCGTTACCCGATCACTACCAACTTTAGGCGGAGACAACGGATGCGTGACAAGCAGGGATACCAGCGGCTGGCAACCATCGTCGTGGCGGCCCTCACGCTGACGGCCGGGACCTATGGGCCTGCGGCGGCCGATGACCAGGACCTGTTCAAGCCTATCTTCGACGGCAAGACGTTCGAAGGTTGGGAATCGCCCGACAGGAGCTACTGGTCCGTCGAGAACGGGGCCATCACCGGCAAGATCACCAAGGAACACCCGCTGAAGGCGAACCAGTACCTGGTCTGGCGCGAGCCGCTGGGCGACTTCGAGTTGAAGCTGAAGTTCCGCATGTTCGGATCGCCCGGCATCAACGGCGGTTTTCAGTTCCGCAGCCGGTTACTCCCCGGCCACGACATGGCTGGCTACCAGATGGACAACAACCTCGACACGCCGTGGCTGGCCCGGCTCTACGAGGAGCATGGCCGGGATACGCTGGCCTTCCGGGGGAAGCAGGCGGCAATCGACGCCGACGGCAAGAACGTGCAGAGCGACATCCCGGACGCCGGCGGCCCGGCCTGGTTCCAGCTCGAACGGTGGCATGAATATCATCTCGTATGTCAGGGGCCACACCTGATGCTGTATGTCAACGGCCACCTGGCCGCCGAGGTGTTTGACGGCGACACGAAACGTCAGGCCCTTTCCGGACTGCTGGGGCTGCAACTCCACAGCGGCCCGCCGACCACTGTCCAGTTCAAGAGCATCCGCCTGCGAACGCTCGCCCCGGGCGACTCGCTGTCGCGCCCCACCGTGGTGGCCGCGCTTCCGCCGCGTTGGCTGATTCAGGACAAAACGCTCGTCACCTGGGTCACGCCGGCCGATCTTGTCCAGCGCGGCGGCAGCGTGCTGACGCTCGACGACCACGCGGGCCATTTCGACGGCATCATCTACGGCGAGTTGGCCCCGGGCAAGTGGATGGCCGGCAGCAACTTCTTCCAACGGACCCAGAAGGATCAGAAAAATTCGCCCGCCGAGACGGCCGATCCCAAGACTCTGCTCCAGCTGGCCATCGTCTATCAGGGCCGCGAGGTGCGGATCTTCCGCAACGGGATCCGTTATGCGGAATACACGATCGACCAGCCCCAGCAGTTCGGCCCCGGCTCCGTGGTCGTCATCGGACTGCGGCATCTCGGTGCCGGCGGCCCGGCGTACTTCGCCGGGACGATCGACGACGCCCGCATCTACGATCGCGCCCTGAGCGCCGAGCAGATCGCCGCTTTGCAGCCGCGCCAGCTGTCGGCGCCCAAGCCGCTGGCGTGGTTCTCCTTCGAGGGCAACCAGGCCGTCGACAGGCTGGGAAAGTTCCCGGTCGTGGAATTGGTGGGTGGCGCCTCGGTGGCCGACGGCAAATTGCATCTCCGCGGCCAAGGGGCGCAGCTGATCGCCACGGAGAATGCCGAAGCGCAATACCCGTCTCCCCTTCACTACCGCCCGCGCCGCGGTGTCTTTGCCGATCCGATTCCCTTCTATTGGAAGGGCGAATACCACATCTTCTATCTGCGCGGTGCTGCGGGTCCCGTGCCCTGGGAGCACATCGTGTCGCGAGACCTGGTTCACTGGCAGGAATTGCCCACCGCGTTGAACGTCGATGGCGCCCCTGACGGCCCCGACGGCGGAGCCATGTTTACAGGCAGCGTGGTCCACGGCGAGGGACAGTTCCATATCTTCTATACGGGCGACAACGGCGCTAACCCCAAGGGGAGCGAGTTCATCATGCACGCCACCAGTCCCGACCTGATCGCGTGGACCAAGCATCCCGAGGACATCCTGGCTCCCGACCCGGCCTACTACAAGCACGCGCCCAGTCGCGATTTCCGCGATCCTTATGTCACTTGGAACCAGCAGGAGAAGTGCTATTGGATGGTGTTCTTTGCCAACGACGCCAAGACCGGCAAGGGCGTGCAGGGGTTGGCCGTCTCTAAGGATCTGAAGCACTGGGAGTTCCAACCGCCGCTGCCGAGCGCCGACGGCCAGGAATGTCCGGACTTGTTCCAGATCGGCGACACCTGGTATCTGATCGGAGGCGACCATTACAGTGTCGCGAAGGATCCGCGGGGGCCGTACACCAAGCCGCCGGTCTCGGGCATTATCGACCGGCCCTTCGTCTACGCGGCCAAGCGTATGTTCGACGGCCAGCGGCACATCTGGACCGGCTGGCTCTGGGACCGGGCGGGCTTCTGTGACAGCGGCCAGCCCCAGTGGGGCGGCACGCAGTGCCTGCCGCGAGAACTGTACGCCGGCCCCGGCGGCCAACTCTATTGCCGGCCCGCCCCCGATCTGTCGGCGATGTTCAGTAAGTGCGTACTGGACTTGGCCCAGAAACCAGCGTTGGCAACCACGTCGCCGCGTTGGCGCTACACCGCCGAGGGACTGGCTGGCAACGGCGCTGCCGCCGGTTCGTCCTGCGCGATGCGGGTTCCCGACCATTACCGGCTCCAGTGCAAGCTGGCGTTGGATCCCCAGGCCAGCTTCACACTCACTCTGCGGCAGGGCGAGGATGCCGATACGGGCTACGCCCTGGTGCTTCGGCCCGGCAAGCAGGAGGCTGAAATCTCCAGCGACTCGTTCCGCGAACCGCGCCGTATCGAGTTGGACGCCTCGCGGCCGATCACGATTCAAGCCTTCGTTCAGGGTTCGATGATCGAGACGTTCATCAACGATCAGTATGCCTTGAGTTGTCGTGCCTACGATTACCCGACGGGCAAGCTGGGGTTGGCCGTCAGCGGCGGCGAGGTCAAGGTGCTGGAACTGAAGGTCAGCGTCTGCGCCGCGCCGAACCCCGTCCCGACGCGCGCCGACCTATCCTATGGCCCGCATCCGCGTCAGTTGCTGGACAGCTGGGATTGGCTCGTTCAGGAACCGCAATCGCGCGCTCCGTGAGTGCCCCGCGCGAGTCAAGTGCCCGCGCGGAAATAAGTTGGTCAAATCCTGGTCGGACGGATTGGCGGTCCGGCCGGGAAATACCGGCCGGACCGCCAATCCGTCCCACGGCCAATCGTTCAAGTTATTCTTGCGTGGCCACCAAGAATCGTTGGTTCGGTGGCAGCGTTGGCCGCATCCGATTTCGACCGCAGTTCCCTCGCTCGGCGAGCGTGGGCAACGGGCAAGAAAAACCGGATCCGGCTTTCCAGCCTGACTTCCGTCTCCTATCCTAGGACGAATCACGCGAGAGCGGAGCGGGCTGCCGTAGGTCAGGCTTGCCAGCCTGTCTGCCGTGGGCCGAACGCTAGCACCAAACGGTTTTCGGGGTTGTCGGTGTCAAGCATGGGGTTTTACGGTTTCGCATAGACGGATCGCCAGCTGGGCTCAGACGTACAGATTTCAGTTTTCGCGGGCAGAAGGCTTTTCATGGGCTTGGGCACACGACCGCGAAAACTGAAATCTGTACGTCTGACCCCTCGTCTCGCGTCCTGTCCCTGCTGAGCCGTTAAGTCTCATTCTTTACGCCCAAGGGCCAAAATAACGTTTGGTGCTAGGCTGGCAAGCCTGATTGGTAAACGACTGAAGGCTTTTTTTTCTGGAAGGAGGGTGCGGTGATGGTGATCCGAGTCGGCATCATTGGGATGGGATTCATGGGCCGTATGCACTTGTCGGGCTATCGGAAGCTGGCGAATGCGAAAGTCGTCGCCTACGCGGACAGCGACAAGAACAAGCGGAAGGGCAGGACGAACGGCGCCGGGAACCTCGGCGACACCAGCCAGGAGTTTGACGTCAAGTCCTTCGACAAGATCTACGACTCGGGCTTCAAGTTGATTGCCGATCCGCACGTCGAGCTGGTCGACATCTGCGTGCCCACCTGCGACCACAAAGACCTGTTCGTCGCCGCGGTCAAGGCCGGCAAACACGTGCTGTGTGAAAAGCCGATGGCCGTCAAGCCGGCGGATGTCAAGGCGATGGTCGCTGCGGGAAAGAAGACGCAGGGCGCTGTGATGATCGCGCAGTGTATCCGCTTCTGGCCGGCCTATGTGCTCTTGAAGGAATACGTGGATACGAAGCAGCTCGGCAAGTGCAAGAGCGTCATCCTGCGCCGGCAGGGCAGCAAAGGCTTGTGGAGTCCGTGGTACTTCCAGGCGGCGATCTCCGGCGGCGCGATCTATGATCTCCATGTCCACGACACCGATTACGTCAACTTCCTCTTCGGCAAACCCACGGCGGTCACCTCGTTCGGCTCCGTCGGCGGCACGACCGACAAGGGCGTCGACCACGTGGTGACCAACTACCACTATCCGAAGAACCAGGTCGAGGCCGTGACCGCAATCGGCGCTTGGCACCAGCACAAGACCTGGCCGTTCTACATGGGCTACACGGCCGTCTTCGAACACGGCACGCTCGACTTCGACATCCAACGCCCGCAACCGGTGATGCTGTACACGGACAAGTCCGCTGAGGAGATCAAGGTCGCGACGACGGACGGCTGGTTCGAAGAGATCAAGTACCTGATCGACTGCATTTCGAAAGGCGAGCCGCCGGCCTTGAACCCGCTCGCGTCGACGGCCGTCACTATGCAGATCGTGCAGGCGGAGGTGCGGTCGATCAAGAACGGAAGAGCGGAGGAGGTACTGTAACAGACAAGCCCGGATGATTCATGCTCCTGTAGGCCGGAACAAGCAACCGGAAGCACTGCCGGAACTTCGGTCGCTTCCGGCGCGCGGCGTCTGCACCAAGCGGGGTTTTCCTGCGAGCGTCGGTTGCGCCGTTCCGGCATAGCTTTGCACGACCTCGTTCCGGCCTACATGACTAATCCGCTGCTAGCGTTTTGCGTCCCCTTATGATCAAAGCCGATCGCGACTATTCGTCCTTCACTGCAAAGTCGCCCGGTTTGAGACCCTGGCGAAACTTTCCGCCGCCAAAAGGCGACGCTTTCCAGTCCCCGCCGACGTAGCCGACATCTGCTTTCTTGGGGATTTCGGACTCTCGGCCGACAGCCCAATAGATGCTGTTTACAACCAGGCGGCGGAGGTCCTCGCTTTCCATATCCTGTGCGGCACCGATGGTACTCACCACAACTTTCGAGCTGCTGCCGAAATCGCGTTTGATCTCGCGGGTCCACACCATGGGCATAATCGACTTCTGCAAATTCGGTCGCGACTCGGGCGTCATGCCCGCCAGAACTTGGCCATGCATGAGCACGGTGGCATCCGCCGGGAGCCTGCTGATCCGATAGACGTCCGTCGGGCCCCAGACATCATGCACGCCGTTCAGGATGGGATGTGCTTCATGCAGGCCCGCCCGCAAGCCCCGCGTACTTTCCTTGCCGTGGTCGCCGTAGTGCCCTTTCCACGATTCACCAAACAAATCAACCGCGTAACCCCCGTTGCCGACATCAAAACGCGCATAGGGTGAGTTCTTGTCGTAGCGAAAGGACAGCAACGTGCAGCGGATTCCGAACACCGGCTTGCCCGTTTCCAGGAACTCGACGAAGGGCTTCATTTGCTCCTCAGGTAACGTCAGATCCATGGCAAACAGCACCATCATATCGGCACTCTTCAAGACGCTCATCCCGGGAATGTTGTTCTTCACACTCGGATCAACCGTGCCGTCCTTCGGGTTCATGGAGAACAGGACCGTACATTTGAACCCGTGCCGCTTCGCCAAAATCTTCGCGAGCATCGGCAGACTCTCTTCGCAGCGATACTCCCATTCGCCGCAGACGAACACGATCTGCTTCCCCTGCCCAGCGCCAGGACCGGGTTCGTAGGTGATCGTCCCCTCCTGTGCCGAAGCGATTCCGGCAAAACCGAGGAACACCGACAGCAATGCACCTGATAACAGACGATTCGTTCCACACATGACATTTTCCCTTTCCAATGTTTCGTCCCTAGCACGCTAACCGGCCCCACAGGCTGAGCGTGGGCACGCTCACGCTCACTTCGGCCCCGCTCACTTGGGGCCCGCCCACTTCGGCACCTTGACATCTGACGCCGAGTCCAGGCCCGGCGCAAATGGCTTGATGTCCAGCACCGGCGTTCCCTCGAAAGCGTCAATCTTATCCACCTCGATCACGTTGTCCTTCACGGCCAGCACCTTGCATAGGCTCAACCCAATCAGATTCGGCCGAACCGGCGCACGGCAGGCAAACACGCCTGTCAGCGGGTTGTTTTGGTCGCCCCGTGGATGAACCTGGAGGATCGACCGTTTCTGCGGCGTGTCGTTTTTGTCGAACCACCAGATCACTTGCACATGCGACCACTGCTCCAGTCCGAGGAGGCCATCCTGGTGTTTTTTGTCGAGAACAAGCATGCTCCGTTCCCCCAGCTTCTGGACTTGGCCGATGGGACGCAGCTTGAACTCGGTGGGTGTGGCTGGCTGGGTGTCTTCTGCTGCAACAGCGTGGCCTAGGTGGATTACGGCGGCCAGGATGAAGGCGATGACGAAACGGGTCATGGTTGGCTCCGGTTGGCTGAGTGTGATTGGGGCGGATCGCAGGGTACATTCTACTGCAACTGGATCGTCACTGGCCATGTGGCCATTGTTCAGTTTCCGACCAAGTTGAGGACTGGGCTGATTTGTGGCTGCCGCTTCCAGTTCGTTCGTTCCGCATTCTGCAGAGCGGGTCGGGCGATCTGGCCGGGAGGGCGAGGCTCCTGCCGAGCCGCATTCGGCAAAGCCGGATGCGGCTCGGCTCCGCGGGAGCGTCGCCCTCCCAAGCGTCGCCCTCCCGAAAGGCCTGCCCGAAAAATACGGTTACCTGCCGGCCGACGAAGGCCTGCCTCTTGCGTCGCCTGGGGTCGGTGCGTTACCTTCCCAGTTGGAATGACCGGGCGCTGTAC
>JAPLNJ010000690.1 GCA_026692885.1 Planctomycetota bacterium
AAGCCGACGACGATCGGCACACCGCAAGGAGGCGTGATTTCGCCTTTGTTGGCGAACATCGTGCTCAATCACCTGGACTGGAAACTGCACGAAGCGGGCTACCGCTTCGCGCGGTATGCCGACGACTTCGTCGTCGTGTGCGGGGTATTTTCGTCGCAAGCTGAGCTTACTGACCTTGGAGGAATTTTGTACGTATCGGGAGATGCTCGTGGGGAAGCACGCCGCGTGATTCCTCGGTGTGTGGCAACTTCAGTTGGGGTCGCCCGGTGAGAGACCTTCACGCCGGTAAATATGGGGAATTGACCCCATCGCGACAACGGGGAGGGGGAGGTCGGGTTCCCCGGCCTCTCCTTTACCCGCTGAAACAAGGCTTGACGCATCGGACGAACAGTGCGTGTGGGATGCACCGATTTGTTTCGCCCTTTCAGACGAGGGTCTGTCCTTCAAATTTCATTTTCGCGGCGGAGACGTCTCGTCAGTACGGGAAGCATTGTCGCCGCGAAAAATGAAATTTGAACGACAGACCCCAGCCGGATCGTAACACGGCGAAATGCCGTCACTGCGAGCTGGTCCCGTCCGAGAAGCTCCCGACGTAAGTCGGTGAGAGCAGTCCCGCCAACTCCTAACACCGCGGCGCCTCACCGAGTTCTTCCGACTCGTCGGAGATGGGGCTCCGGGTTAGGCACCGGGCGGGAACACTCCCACCGACTTACGTCGGGAGCTTCTCGGGGGCGATCACGACGCTGCGAGCATTTCACAACGTTACGAGCATGGCCTCAACGCTTAATCTCGCGCCATTCGGCGTAAGCCCGGATGGGGGCGGAACGAAAACACGACCATCCGTTTGACTCCCCAATTTTGCGATAGCCCACCCCCCACCCGCTCGCCAATCACCTTCCCCCTCGCGACAAATCGGACAATTTCGTCCATTTCGCTACGGACGGCAAAGTCGGCATGAAACGTTCAGGCAGTTTAGATAAGCGGCGGTAGCTGCGTAGTTTCAGTAATTAGTGAGATATAGCAAGTTAATTGCATTTTGCTGCTATACGCAGTTTCGGCAATGTGCGAAAGCTAGCGAATTAAGCGTGAACCATCGGTGACGAAGGTGTTTTCGTACGGATGCACAGTGTGTCCTGGCGGGAACACCTGGGGGACGTGTGTGTGCGCGTGACGCATGACGGTTCTGCTCGGGATGGAACAACCTGTGGAATTCCGACCTTGGGACTCTGCGACTTTCCGACTCCTCGGCCTTTGTGACCTAACCCCTGACCACTGACCCCTGACCCCTGACCACTACCCCGTTCCCGTAGAGGCTTCACGATGGCTATGCATTTCCCCTTCTTCGGTTCCGACTCGACTCGCAAGTCCGCGAAACGTACCAGCCAGCGACGCGAAAAGGACATCCGTCACCGACGGCGACAACTGCTGGTGGAAGCGTTGGAAGATCGCCGACTGCTGGCGGCGTTTGCCGATGCAGGTGCTCAGCTCAACCTGAATCTCAACACAGCCAGTGGTGCCTTGGGCATTGTTTCCAACGGGGCCGCTACCTCCTACACGCTCACGTTGAGCGGGACCGAGGTGTGGACTAGCGACGGCGACACCGTTAACGTGACCGGCACGGGCACGAGCACCCTGACCGTCACCTCCGCCGGCCAGACAGCATTCACATCGGGGATCAACATCACGGACTCCGCGGCCGATACCAGTGTCAACTTCAATACCAGCGGTTTGAATACCTACGTCAATAACTTCACCGTCACCCTCGACGCCGCCTCGGCCGGCACGATCACGTTCAGCGGCACATCTTCCTTCACAGGATCGGCGGCGTTATCCGTCAGCACGTCCAGGAACATCGTATTCAACAGCAGCGCAGCGTTGTCCAGCGTGAATGGCAATCTGACGCTCAGCGCCAACCAGCAAGCGTCGCCGACCGGCGGCAGTTTCATCGGGATCGCCCTGAGCAACGCCACGATCTCGACCACGGGGACGGGCAACATCAGTCTCTCCGGCCGCGGCGGGGACACGGGTGGGAGTCAGATTGGTGTGCAGATTTCAGCGGGTGGCAAGATCCAACCGACGGGCAGCGGCACGGTGATCGTCGACGGTCAGGGCGGCGCCAGCACGTCAGACTTCAACCTCGGCGTTTATGTCGGCGGCTCGCAGATCACGTCGAGCGGCGGCGCGGTGCTGGTCGAGGGGACCGGCGGCGGAGCCGGTTCGTCCAGCAGCAACTACGGCGTCAGTGCCAAATCGGGCGGCGTGATCACGAATGCGGGGACGGGCGCGGGGGCCACGGTGACGGTCAAGGGGTTCGGCGGAAACACCGTGGGGACCGGAGGTTATAACTACGGCGTGAAGGTCGACAGCACCGGCGCGCAGATCACGTCGAGCGGCGGCGCGATTTCTATCACCGGCGTCAGCGGTGGGACGAGCAGCCCGGCCATCGTGGTAACCAACGCCGGCCAGATTGTGGCCACCTCCGGCACCCCCACGGTGACGGTCAGCGGCGATTCGATGGATCTCACGTCCTCTACCTCGATCAACGCCGGTGCCAATCCCGTCGTGCTCAAGCCGTGGACAACCGGGACGCGGATCAACTTGGGCGGCGCCGACGTGCTCAGCGACAGCCCGCTGACCCTCGGCCTGACCGCCGCCGAACTGGCTTCGATCACCGCCGGCACGCTGCAGATCGGCGACACAAACAGCGGCAACATCACCGTCAGCGACGCGATCGCACGTTCCACGGCGACCAACTTGAACGTTACCACCGGCAGCGGGAAGAACATCGTCTTTAGCGGCGCCGGTGCGTTCGATTCGGCGGGCGGCAATGTGACGTTGACCGCCAGCGGCACGGGCGCCATCACCTCCGGCACGGCGACGACCGACATCACGGCGGGGGGCCGGAACGATCTCGCTGAACGCCTGTTCCGACGGGTTCGGGGCCTCCGGTAACCCACTGACCTTGTCCGGGACGTACCTGGATGCCACCACGACGGGCAACGGCAACCAGTTCCTGAGCGTTTCCGGTTCGATCACGATCGGTGCGACGGGACTCCAGGCCGGCAGCGGTACGGTGGAACTGGACGCCGGCACGTTCACGCTGGGCGGCAGTAATCGTCTGGCGGACGGGGCGACGGTGACAGTGGCGGGGGCCATTCTGGACACAGGCACGGGGCTGATGGATACCGTGAGTGTATTCAACATGAGCAGCGGCTCCTTGAACGGCACCGGCACGATCACGGCCACGACTATGGTCTGAGCGGCGGGACGGTGACGGCGAACCTGGGGGCCGGGACGATCACGGTGACGACGGGCACGGTGACCCTCAACGGGACCGAGGCGGCGACGACGGTGAACATCAACAGCGGGACGCTGACGCTGGGCGCCAATGACCGACTGATCGACACGGTCGCGGTCACGATTGCCGGCGGCACGCTGGACCTGAACAACAAGTCCGATACGATCGGCACCTTGACTTTCAACAGCGGGGTACTTCAAAGCACGGGCGGCACGCAGACCCTGACGCTGGCGGGCAGCACCGCCACGACGCTGCAGATGCAGGGCAACACGACGATTCCGGCCTCCGTGAACGTGGCCTTATCGAGCACCACGCTCAGCGGCGTGGGGATGACCTTTGATCCGGCCAGCGGCGGCACGGCCATGCTCAACGGGAACCTCGACCTCAACAGCACTGCCACCGCCGGCGTGACTCGCACGTTCACGATCAGCGACGGCAGCGCGCCCACGGACGTGCAGATCGCCGGTATTATCACGAACACCACGAGCACAGCGCTGACGAAGGCCGGCGCCGGTACCCTGACGCTGACCAACGGCACCACGAATACTTTCACCGGCGGCGTGTACTTGAGCGCCGGAACACTGGCGATTTGGGAGGGGAATAGCCTGGGGGCGTTGCCGGGTTCGCCGACGGTGAACTTGACGGTGACTGGGACCAGTACCCTGCAGTTTGCGCATCAGCCCGTCAGCGACGTGCTGGCGAATCGTTCCTTCCTGATCAACTCCGGCGTGACGCTCACGATCGACACGCAAAGCTACAGCGAGGCGATTCAGGGGGTGATCAGTGGAGCGAGCGGCGCGCTCAGGAAAGTCGGCACCGGCTTGCTGACCCTCAATGGCGTCGACACGTACACCGGTGCCACGACGATCGATGCGGGCACGCTCAAGCTGGGTGTAGCCGGCGCCTTGGGCAATGGAACCAATAATACTTCGGGCGTGACTGTGAGCGCCACGGGTGCGGCGCTGGATCTCAACGGCTTTACGCCAACGGCGAACGTGGGGTTGACACTCAATGGCACGGGCATCGCCAGCGGCGGCGCCCTGACGAACAGCGGCGGGACGGCGACCTATGGCGGCTTGCTGACGCTGGGCAGCGCCAGCAGCATCGTGTCGAACAGCGGCAACATCGTGCTCTCTAACACAGGCACCATCACCGGCGCGACGTTTGGGCTGACGCTGGATGGCACTGCCAGCGGTAGCAGCGTGGCCAGTATCATCGGCACGACCAGCGGCAGCCTGACCAAGGCGGGCACGGGCACATGGACCCTCAGCGGTGCCAGCACATTTACGGGGGGTACCACGGTCAACAACGGCACCTTGGCCTTGTCCGGGGGTTCCACGAACAACATCGCCAGTTCGGCGACGATCGACTTGCAGACGGATGCGACGCGGGTGCTGGATGTAACCGGCCTGAGCGGCGGCACGCTGGTCCTGGCCAGCGGCCAGACGCTTAAGGGCAAAGGGACGGTGAGCGGGAAGCTGACGGCGGCAGATGGTTCCGCGATTTCCCCCGGCGCGGCTGACGCTGGTACGGGGGTGTTGGCCACCGGCGACCTGACGCTCAGTGCCACGTCCAGCGTCACGTTCGATGTCAATGGCTACACGACCGCGGATACCGATTTCGACCAGTTGAGCGTCGCGGGCGCAGTCGCCATCAACAACGCGAACGTGACCTTCCAAGGCACCACGGCGACTCCGCCGACCAGTACCACCATCAAGCTGATCGACAACAACGGCACCGGGGATGCAGTCACGGGCACCTACTTCAACGGTTACCCCCAGGGGGCCGCGGTCAGTTTTGGAAATTTCAGTGGCGTCATCAATTACTTCGGCGGTGACGGCAACGACGTCGTGATTCAAACCGTCGGCCCGATTTCCTACACGCTGCCTGCCGCCGGCGCTTACAAGATGCGGCTGAACACCACGGCGAACACCCTCGAGATCCTGGACAGCGGAAACAACGTCCTGCAATCCACGCCGGTCGGCGCCGTGACCAGCGTCACGATCGACGGATCGAGCAGCGATGATGTCTTCAATGTCGACTTCGCCAACGGCAATCCGATCCCGGCGGGCGGCTTGACCTTCAACGGGCTTGGTACGTCGACGGCGACCGGCGACACGTTGAACGTGATCAACAATGCGACGGCCTTCTCCAGCTTCACGGTCAACCACACGGGTACGGACACGAACGGCTTCAGCGGTGATATTTCGATCGATGACGGGAACGTAATCCGCGGGATCCACTTCACCGGCCTCAGCCCGATCAACGCCGGAAACGCCACCGATATCATCTTCCACCTCACGGTGGGCGACGACAACGCCACGCTCGCCGACGCCGGCAGCGGGAAGTTCACGCTGAGTGCTCCGGGCTTTGAGTCCACGACGATGAACTATCCTTTGTCCGGCGGTTCATTGCAGATCTATATGGACACCGGCAATGACACGTTGACGGTCACATCGTTGGCTCTGCTGGCTAATACGAACCTGACAATCGATGGCGAAGGGGGTCCCACGGACACGGACACGATCAACCTGAACGCAGCCGGTGGGTTCACCGTGACGAAGAATTTGACGCTGAAGGCGGAAACCATCGCGCAGAGCGGACCGGTCACCGTGACGGGCACCACGACCTTGGATGCCGGCGCTGGCACGATTACCTTGACGGCCAACAATGTTTTCGGCGGTTCCGTCTCGATCATCAACGCAGCCAGTGCTCAATTGACCGACACAAACGGGATCGATGTGAGCGGAGCGTCGCTCACGGGCAGCCTCAGTTTGACGGCAGGGGGCGTCATCACGGACAGCGGCGCGATTACGGGGACGACGTTGACGACGAGTTCGGTAGGCGGGACGGTGTTAGACTTTGGGGACACGGTGAGCACCTTTAACGCCACGAACACGGGCAGCGGAAACATTCAACTCACAAACACGGCGGGCACGCTGACGGTGACGGGAATCAGCCAGGCGGGTGGCGGGAACGTGACGGTCGGGAATACTGGCCAACTGACGACGTCGGGGGCGATCAGCACGGCGGCGAACGGGACGATCAGCCTGACGGCGACGGGGAACACGCTGACGCTGGGGAGCACGGTGACGGCCGGGGGCAGCGGGACGGTGACGCTGGCGGCGACGGGAGCCACCAGCGACATTCTGGTGACCGCGACTGTGTCGAGCACGTCGGGCGCGATCGGCGCTACGGCGGGGCGGAATGTGACGCTCAGCACGGGGGACGTGACGACCAGCGGGAACGTGACGCTGACGGGGACGGCCGGGACGGTGAGTGAAACGGGGGCGGGCAAGATCAGCGGGGGCCTGTTGACGACGAGTTCGGTGGGCGGCACGACGCTGAACGCGGCGAATACGGTGACCAGCTTCCACGCCACGAACATTACCAGCGGCAACGTCCAGTTGATCAATAGCGGAGCCTTGGACATCACGGGGATCAGCCAGACGGGCGGCGGCAATGTCATCGTGACGATCACCGGCGCCGGGACGTTGACGGCAAGCGGGGCCATTACCAGCAACGGCGGGAACGTGACCCTGACGTCCCAGGACGCGATGGCGGT
>JAPLNJ010000691.1 GCA_026692885.1 Planctomycetota bacterium
GATCGTGTCCGGCGAGGACGCCTGACCCATAAAGCGGTCGGTCGCCAGTTCTACGCGGCCGTAGGCATCGTAGGCCGTGCGACTGACCACCCAAACCGAGTCGCCGTTTTCGTCCTTCGATTGCGAGGCCGTTTGAATCACGTCGCCAGTCGCGTTGTACGACGTCCGGGTCTCGTTGCCGTACTGGTCAAACGAGGAGACAACGCGGCCGGAGTTGTCGTACTGGGTCGCCGTACTGGAAACCACCGCATCATGAACTTGGAAGAAGTCCTTCAGAGCCGCGAACAGTTGTTGGCCTGTCGCTTGGGCTGGCGGCGTGAATGTATCACTGCCGATGCGCAACTCACTACGATAAACGGTCGCGGTCCCGACCGTGGTGGCCACAATCGCGAGGACGACGTCTTTCACTTGCCACGTTTCTGCCACACGGTCAGCGCCGTCATAGACGGAGAACGTGGCGCGGGTGGCTGTGGTGTTGTCGAAGGCTTGCCCGGGCTGCTTGTCTTCGACAAACGAGTTGCCGGTGACCACCGCTCGGCCCTTGGGATCGTAATAGGTGCGTGTGATAAGCCATTCGGCATCGGCGGGATCGGGAGACCCGCGCCGAGCCTCCGTGCGGGTTTGGATCTCCTGGCCACGCAGGTCGTACACGTGCTCGGTGACCAGATCATTGCGGTCGGTGCTGGACAACACTTGCCCGGCAGCGTTGTAGGTTGTCCCTGTGGACTCCCGTGCCGTTAACGAATTCAGTTGTTCGGCCGAGGTGTAGGCATGCTGCCCCGAAACTTCGTATTGGGCGGTACCGGTGGTACGACCCTCAGGGTGGTAGGTGGTGCGGGCGACGAGCGTCTGTTGAGCGCCTGCGGCATCGGTCTCGTAGTGATAGCTCAGCGTCTGGCGGCCGTCGTCATCGTAGATGAAATACGTCGTGCGAATGCTTGTCTGGCCCGTCGCCGGGTCAGTCTTGGTAGTGCTGGCAGTGGACGTGACCTCGCCGTACGAGTCGTAGGTGCTGGAGACGAGGGGCACGTGGTCGCTGTTGGCAATCACGCCAGGATTGCCGTGGTCGTACTGGCTAAAGTACGTGACATTGCCGGACGAGTCCTTGGTCCATTCCAGGTTCCCCGTCTGGGGATTGAATGAGTTGGCCGTCGTGTTTCCCAGTGGATCGGTCGTGGCCAATGGCTCGCCGTAACTGCCATAGGTGTGGCGGGTGACGTGGCCGTAGACATCGGTGCTGGTGAGTTCATCTCCTTTGTCGTTGTACGTGTGGCTGGTGGTGATATCATTGGTTTCGCCATTGCTGGGCGAATCCTCCAACCCAACGACGGTGGTTTCTGACAGCAAATGATCCTGGCTGTCGTACTGGCGCTTGTTAATCTTGCCCGTGGAATCGACTTCGCGGATTACATTGCCGCGGGCGTCGAGCATTTGCGTGGTTGTGTAGCCGAGTTGATCGGTGACGGTCTGGGTCTTGGCGCCGGCGTCGTAGGTGTAGGTAATCGTCTTGCCGCTGGCGTCGGTGACCTTCTTGACCCGGCCGTCATCGTAGTATTCGGTGGTTGCGGCCGTGCGGCCCAGGGGATCGTCGATGTGGTCCAGGTAGTGCGCCGGCGCCGGGGCTGGGCGGTAATAGAACTTAGTGGTTGCCCCCGCCCGATCTTTCACCGCCACCAGATCGCCGCAGGCGTCGTAGGTGTATTCGATTCGGTTACCGGCCGGGTCGACGATTGCCGCGATGCGGTTGAGGTAATCGCGCTCGAACGTGATGCCGCGGCCGGAACTGTGCATAATGCCGCCGTCCGAGAACGTCAGCGAGTTCCCTGTGCGATCGACCACACTCTGCAACTTGCCCGTCGCCGGGTCGATGTACAGCCGATTGCCGTTCCGCAACGTCAGTTCGTACTGGCCGTACAGACCGCTCGCCGGATTGTATGCCATGTCGTTCATGGCAGGATCGGTATAGCCGCCGGCGTCTCGAAACAGGCCCTGCGCGTCCTCGGTCAGCCGCAGGGTGCTTTTCACGCCGATATCCGGCAGGTAATCGGGCAGGGCCTGCGGGTCTGCAAAGGGCACGTTCGGGTTTAGCGCTCGGCCCACAAAGGTAAACCCCTGCTTGCTGCCGTCGGGCAAGGTAAACACAATTCGGTCGCCATCGCGGAACGGATCGGGAATGCCTGACGTATTACCCGGTTGGACGACGTTGACCTTGACGTTGGTTAGGTCCAGCCGCCAGCCGTTACCGAAGTCACCGACCTTGTCTTTGTCCAGGGTGTCGTAGGTGCGAGTGACCGTGATCGGTAGGCCGCTGAGGGGCACTTCCAGATCCTGGAATGTCATGGTGAAGTTGCCGAGCTTCAGATTGCCGTCTACTTCCACCACCGCCTGGTCGCTGCTGCCGCGGCCATTGGCATCGGTGGCCGACAGTTCCAGCACGTAGCTGCCGTTCGCCAGCAGCGTCGTGTCCACGCGGCCGAGCACGGCGTGTGACACCGGGCCGGTGCCGGTGGCGAGGGTCGTTGAGTCTCCGCCCTCCGCCGGTGTGGCCGTGAGCGTCCAGGTGAGGCCGGTCGCCGTGTTGTCGTCGACGCTGCCGAGGATGTCAGTCGGACTCGTGACCGGAGCCGACGGAGCGACCAGCGACACCACGGGCGGCGGGTCGCTCGGATCGTCGATGTGCAACTGGACGCTGACCGGCGAACTCGTGTTGCCTGCGGCATCCGTCGCGGTGGCCGTCAGGACGATCACGTCGCCCGAATCGCCGGCTACCGTGTAGCTTGCCCGGCCTTGGCCGTCGAGCGCCACCAGCGTGCCGTCGATCGTCAGGCTGCGCGAGGCCACTCCCACGTTGTCCGTGGCCAGCACCGCCAAGCCCACGGCGTCGCCCAGGGTGACTACCGCCACGCCGTCAACCGCCGGGGAACTCGTCCACAACTCGACCTGCGGGGCCGATGTGTCGGGCGCCACGGTCAGCGTGAAGTCCCGGTAGGGCGCGGGAGCGGACAGGCCATCGGTCACCGTCACGCGCAGTGGATAACTCGCGGGCAGCGACGAGGCGTCAAGGGACGCCGTGCCCCACGTCAGCCGGCCCAGGCTGTCGAGCGTCAGGCCGGCGGGAACGGTACCGTTCCCGGTGGCGATCAGGGCGTACGTCAAGCCATCGTTGTCCCCGTCCGCGGCCTGCACGTCGTAGCGGAACGTACGGCCCGCGGTCACCGTCTGGTCGGCGATCGCGTTGATCGTAGGCACCTGGTTGGCCGCCCGCACCTGCGCCGTCCACCGCTGACTGACTTTCAGCCCGGCCGGGTCCGTGGCCAGCACCGTGAACGACACCTGCTGCCCGATCAACCCGGCTGCGGGTGTCCAGGCGATCTGGCCGGTGCCGCTGTCCAGCGTCAGGCCCGAAGGCAACGAAGCCGGTTCGGTCAGGGCGAAGGTGATTTGGCCGCCCTCGGGATCGCTGGCGTCCACGTCGTAGGTGTAGGCCACTCCGGCCTGCGCAATCAGCGGCGGCCTGGTACTGATCCGCGGCGGCTTGTTCGTGGACGACGCCGTGACGTTCACGTCGTACGCCTGTTGCACGCCCTGGCCGTACTCGTCCGCCGCCCGGATCACGATCCGCTGCAGGCCGGTCTGCGTCGGAATCCACGTCAGCCGGGCGCCCTGATTCGCTCCCCCGCCGCCCGCCAGCGGTACGAGCGTCATGTCGTCCACCACGTGACTCGGATCGAGCGAGAAGTGGATCGCGTCGCCATCCGGGTCGCTGGCCGACACCGCGTACACGTACTGCTGGCCCACTACCGCCTGCACGCTCGGCGTGGACGTAATCAGCGCCGGCCGATTCGCACCCCGTACGCTGAGCGTGAACGACTGCGCGTCCTGGCCGCCCAACGGGTCCACCACACGGATCGTGACCGCATGGTCGCCGACCTGCTCGGGCGTGGGCTTCCACAGGATCTGGCCCGTGCTCGGATTGATGGTCATGCCCGCGGGGGCCGGGTCGGGAGACCCGGGCCCAGCGAGGCTGAACACCAGCGGGTCGCCGTCTGGGTCGCTGGCCGTGGGCGTGTAAGCGTACTGCTGGTTGGCCACGGCCTTGGTCAGGGCCGCCGACGTGATCTGCGGCGCCCGGTTGGCCGTCTGGGCCGTGACGTTGATGGAGTAGGTTTCCTGATCGGTACCGCCGCGGCCGTCCTCCACGCGCACCGTGAACTGGTAGGGCGTGGCCGGATCGTTGACCTGCGCGGCCGTGGGGGTCCACTGGATCAAACCGGCCGCATCGATCCGCATTCCCGCGGGGGCCGTAAGCAGGCTGAACTGCAGCGGGTCGCCATCCGCGTCCGTGGCCTGGACTTGGTGCAGGAACAGCCGGCCCAGTTGGGTCGAAGTCCGTGGAGCGTTGGTGATCGTCGGCGCCGCGTTGTTCTCCGGGTCGAGCACGCGGAGCGTGTAGCTCTGGCGTGCTTCGGCATGATCCTGGTCCGCGACGACGACGGTCACCGCATAGACGCCAGCCAGGGCCAACGTGCCGCTGATCTGGCCCGCGGTGTCGACGGCCAAGCCGGCCGGTGCGGCTTCCAGGCGGTACGTGAACGTGTCACCCGCGTTCGGATCGGAGACCGTCACGGGGTACGAGTACGGCTCATCCGCGTCGATCGTTTCCAGCGGCTGGGAGGTGATCGCGGGCGGGGCGTTCTTCAGCACCGCCAGGGTGAACGTCTGGGTAACCACGCCACCGTGCTGGTCGTCGGCGGTGACTTTGAATTCGTAGTTGCCCGCCGCGTCGGGCGTCCAGGTGAGCAGACCGGTGGCGGCGTTGATGGCCGCTTGCGGAGCCGGCGGGTCACTCTGCAGCGACCAGACGACGGTGTCACCGTTGGGATCGTCGGCCGTGGCTTGGTAGCGATACTCGCGGTTGCGCAGGGCGGGGCCGCTGGGCTGCGAGGTGATCGTGGGCGGCGTGTTCAAGGCCACGGCGGGCAGCACGGTCAGCGTGTAGGACTGCGTCACGGCCGGATGCGCGCCATCGCTGACGGCCACCGTCACGCCGTAGTCACCCAGCAGACTCGGCCGCCAGGAGATTTTTCCTTGGGCGTCGATGGCCATGCCCGCGGGGGCTGTCGAGAGGCTGAACTGCAACGCATCGCCGTTGGGATCGTAGGCGTCCACGGCATACGTGTAGACCGCACCCAGCCGCGTGGGGCTGACGGGCGCCGAGCGAATCACGGGCGCCACGTTCGGCGGCGGCACGGCCTGAGCCGTCAGCGTGAACCGCTGCTCGGCGTAGGCCCCCGCCGGGTCCGTCACACGCACCACGAAGTCCTGGCTGCCCGTCGCTCCCGGTGTCCAAGTCAGGGTGTGTCCAGTAAACGACACGCCTGCCGCGTTCGTCGGCGAAATGAGGGAATACGTCAGCGAGTCCGGTGCGTCGTTGGCATCGGTTGCTTCCAGGATGTAGCTCCACGCCTGGCCGACGTAGGCCGGACCGTGCGGTTCCGAGGCGATTTCGGGCGCGACGTTCGTCCGGCCCACCGTGAGCGTGAATTGCTGCTTGGCGACTCCGCCACGTCCATCCGTCGCCGTGATTTCGATCGGGAAACTCCCCGTGCTCGTGGGCATCCAGGCGACGCGGCCGGTCTGGGAATTGATCGTGACTTGGCGCTGCAGCGAGGCTGCATCCAGGGCGTAGGTCACCGGATCATGGTCGGCGTCGGTCGCCAGGGCGGTGTAGCTCCAGGTCTGCCCCACCAGTGCCGGGCCGCTCGGTGTGGTCACGAATTCCGGTGCGGCGTTCGTCGGATTGGGCACCGGTGCGGCAGTCGCCGAGAGGGTAAACGTCTGAGTGGAAGTGCCCCCCTGTCCATCGCTGGCGGTGACCGTGGCGGTGATCTGGGCGTCAGCCGCGGAAGGCGTCCAACGGACCACGCCCGCGCTGAGCGTTACCGTTTCTGAGCCGGAGTAAGCCAAGCTGAAGCCGATCGGATCTCCGTCAGGGTCGGACGCAGCGAGAGGATACGTCCAGAGCTCGTCCGCGATAGCCGGCCCGACCGGGGTCGAGGTGATCGACGGTGCGTGATTCGGCGGAAGCACGACGTCCAATTGGAAGGTCTGCGTCGCGTACCCGTCGATGCCGTCCGCGACCTTGATAGCGAAAGCCACCGCGCCGGTCGCGGTCGGCGTCCAGGTCAGCAAGCCGGTCCCCGCATCCAGCGTCGCGCCGGTCACGGGCGGTACCAGGGTGTAAGTCAGGGCATCGCCGTTGGGATCGTAGGCGCTAACCTGATACTGATAGACCGAGTTGCGGATGGCCGGCCCGGTGGGCACGGACGTGATCTGCGGCGGCTGGCCGACGCGCGCGGCCTGGGCCGGCAGCGTGAACGTCTGCTCGCTGTACGAGCCCTGCGGATCGGTGACGCGCACGGCAAAGGGCTGGCTGCCGACCGCTGTGGGCGTCCAGCTCAGCGTGTGACCGGTGAACGACACGCCTGCGGCGCCCACGGGCGACTGCAACGTGTAGACCAGCGTGGCCGGATCGCTGTCCGGGTCCGTGGCCGTGACGGTGTACGTCCAGGCCTGATTGACGTAGGCCGGGCCGCGGGGCTGCGAGGTGAACTCGGGCGGCTGACTGGCCACCACTTTCTCGACCACGCGCAGCTTGAACGACTGGGTAACTCCGGCGCCGTGCTGGTCCACGGCGATGAGCGTTATGGGGAACTCGCCCAGTTGCTGCGGCGTCCAGGTCAGGGCTGCGCGGAAGGTGCCCGCCGCGGGCGGCAACGGGGACAGCGTCAAGCCACGCGCCTGCGACGCGGAGTCCAGAGTGATGGTCACCGTGTCGCCCGCATTGGCGTCGGTGGCCACGATTGTATAGGCATAGGGCTCGCCCACGGTGGCCACGGTATCCGGCTGTGACGTGATCGCGGCGGGCGAGTTGGCCGTGACGACCAACACGAACTCCTGCGCCGCAGTGCCGCCACGCAGATCGTCGGCCACGAGTTTCACGCGATACAGGCCCTCGGCACTGGGCTGCCAGTGCAGGACGTGTTGGGCGTCCAGGCTCATGCCGGCGGGCGCAGTCTGGAGGTGATAGGTTAAGGTGTCGCCGTTGGGGTCTTCGGCCGTCGGCGCGTAGGACCACACGACCCCCGTCCCCACGGATGTGGTCGGCTGCGAGGTAAACACGGGCGGCAGATTGGGCTGCAGCACGGTCACGTCAAACGCCTGCAAGGCCGTCCCGCCCAGCGGATCGCGGACGCGGACGATCACGGCCTGCGTGCTCAGCGCCGCAAGTTCCGGCCGCCAGGCGATCACGCCGGTCGTGCTGTCGATGGTCATGCCGTCTGGGGCCACCGCCAGCGCATAGGTCAGCGGGTCGCCGTCCAGATCCTGGGCCAGCACCGGGTACCGATAACGCTCTCCCAACACGGCCGTGGTGAGCGGGGCGGAACTGATATTGGGATCGTTGTTGGCCACGATGACCGGCTGCTGGACGATCAGGTCGAACCGCTCGGTCGCCCGACCGTTGAAACCGTCGCTGACGGCGACGGTGATCGGATGCCGGCCCACATCGGCCAGGGTGGGCGTCCAGTCCAATCGGCCCGTGTGCGCGTCGAGAGTCAGTCCGGCGGGCAGTGTTGCGCCGCCCGCTTCGGGACCGACCAAGGCGTACGTGAGGGAATTGCCATCCAGGTCGGCAGCATCCACGGTAAGCGAGAAGGACCGCTTGGCCGTGAGCGTCTGGTTGGAGATCGGCGTGATGGTCGGCGCGTGATTGGCGGCGTTGGTCTCGCCCACGGAGACGGTCCAGTTCTGCGTGTCCTCCCCGCCGCGTCCATCGGTGACGCGCAGGGTGAAGTCGTAGTCGCCCGACTCAAGCGGTGTCCAGTCGATCTTCCCCGTTTCCAGATTGATGGAAGCGCCATGCGTGTCGCCCAAGAGTTCGTAGGTCAACACGTCGTTGTCCGGGTCGACGGCCTCGGCATCGTACGCATACTGCAGGTTAATGGAGACCGGAATAGAACCCAGGACGACGTTGGTGCCCGCGCGCACGAACTGCAGTTCGAAAGAGTGCGGTTGTCCGTCGCCCGTGAAACGCACGTTGAAGTCCGCCGTCTCCTCGGGTGCGACACCCGGCACAACGCCGGTCAGATTCTCGAACCCGACAGTCGGGTCGGTGGCGACCACATCCACGTCGAAGGCCACACGGGTGAGGGCCGACTTGACGGCCTCCACCACACCATTGCCAAACGCCGTGAGCGTATCGCTGCCGGTGAACGGCGTGGATAGATGAACCTGCGCCGTCGTGGTCCCGCCGTGCCCATCGCTCACCGTGTATGTGAAACCGTCCGTGACCAAACCGCCGACGGACGGCGTGTAGGTGACGTAATCGGCGGTGGCACTGATGGCCGCGGTGCCGTGCGCCGGCTGCGTGATACCCACGATCTGCAAAGCGTCGCCGTTGGGGTCGGTATCGTTGTTCAGGACGAGCAGATTGAGCGCGTGGCCATTGCGAACGTTGTACAACGGCGCGTTGTCGTCGCCGGGAACCGGCGGGTCGTTGGTCGCGCCGCCGGAGCCACTCGAACTCCCAGAGTCACTCGAACTGCCGGAACCGCTGCCGCTCCCGCTCCCGCTCCCGTATCCGCTCCCGCTCCCGTATCCGCTCCCGCTGCCGGAGCCGCTCCCGCTGCCGGAGCCGCTCCCGCTGCCGGAGCCGCTCCCGCTGCCGGAGCCACTGGAACTGCCGGAACCCGTCGCCGCCGACAGGTATACCGTCGCGGTCGAGGGTCCGCTGTGCGTGCCCGACGTCGTGTAGTCGAAGTGATCCTCGACGTAACTGCCGGACGGAGTGTAGATCAGGTAATCGCCCGTGGCGCTGATCTGTACGGTTCCGTGTTGCGGTTGGGTGGCAATCGAAGTGATCGTCAGACGTCCGCCGTCCGAAGCGAAATCATTGTCCAGGACGTAAAGATCCAAGGGATGGCTGCCCTGGACATTCGCGATCGAGTATGTATCGGCATAAGCGGAAGTGTTCGCACCGGATGCCGAGACGTAGAAGTAGAACGGATCGCCGGGGCCGACGGGATCGCCCGGGATGCCGCTGTAGATCTCATCCGTTGATTGATTCACCGTCCCGGTCAATGTGGCCAGACCTTCCAGGACCTGGCGCGGGTCGGTGGTGCTCGCGGTTTCGGTGCCCAGACCGACGACCAGGGCGCCCATATCCACCAGGGCGTCGATCGCCTCCTGAATGGTGGCGCCGCGGCCTCCGGGGGTCTGGTTTCGGGAAGTAGATGTCAGTTGCGACAACGGCAGGGTCACTCCGTTGACACCCGTGATCGAGGTGCTGCCATCCGGCTGATAAGCCACGCCGGTGTCGGTCGCCGCCACGATGATGGGCAACGCCCCAGGCCGAAAACCGGCACCGCCCAGCACCCCAGGTCCGAAAGGCACCGACACGTTCGGGTCGGGCGTCTCCGACTGGATTAGAACGCGCAAGGTCCCATCGTGACCGATCGCCATCAGGCCGTGGTTCTCATTCGCTTGGGCCAACTGCGCACCGCCCAGGGCCAGAGGACTCAACAGCCCCGTGGACAAGGTGGCCGCGCCCAGATCGAGGCCGTCGTAGTAGTACCGTTCGCCCGGTTCGACTTCTACGGCATACTCGTACACATCCACGCCGTAGTCCAGGGTGTGGGTCACAACGGTGCCCGGGGACACCTGCCCCTGCGACGCGCTGACCAGTGTCGATGACTGGACCAGCGTGGCTTGGAGTTGCACGGCGGCTGAATTGCCGGTCGCCTCTAACCCGCCTTCGAACAGGACCGTGTAGGCGCCCGTAGCGCTGAGCGTATACGTTTGCGTGGCCGGCGCGCCGGACGACGGCAACGTCCCGTGAAAGACTTCGCTGCCGTACGGATCGAGCAGTCGCCACGTCACGGGGGAGTTTGCGCCGCCGTTGCTGAGCGACGCGGTAAACTGCACCCGGTCGCCGCGGTTCGCGAGCAGGCGGTACGCTCCGGTCGAATTGGCCGGTGCCAGGGTCGCGGTCTGCACCTTGTTGGCCGCGATCGCGGTGGCTGATCCCAGGTCCAACATCCGGAAGACATAGGTCTGCGTCTGCGGCGACTCAATCCGCAGCACATAATCCCCGGCCGGAGCCGTCAGGACGGGATTGTCCGTCACAGCAGCCCCGTCGCTGGCCGTGAATGGACGGCTGCTGACGAGTTCCCCCGCCGGACCTTGCAGCGACCATTGCAAGGCTCCGCTGTTGGTCAAGGCATCAAACGCCAGCAAAGTATCGTCGGCCAGGCTAAAGGAGTATTCCTCGACGTCACTTGGCCCGGACACCGTGCCTGACATCGTGTCATTGACCGTCAGGGCGTGCTGGTCCACCGACTGGGGCGTGACCTGCAAGGTGTAGCTGCGGGACGCGGCAGCATCCGTCACGTCGCCCTCAAACAGCAACGTGTACGTACCGCCGAGGCCCAGCCTCTGCAGGCCCGCGTCCGTCGGCAAGGTTTCATCGAAGACCGTCTTGCCGTACTGATCGATCAGCCGCCAAGTGCCGGCTGTTCCGGCAAAGGCCTGAACGTCGAAGTACAGATTCTGTCCGGCCGTCGCTGTCACCTCGAAGAGGTCGGTTTCCCGCGCCGGCGAAAGCGTGTCGCTGTGCGGCGTACCAAGGGTCAAGGCCGGTTGCTCGTCGGCCAAGCGATGGACGCGGAACACGTAGCTCTCCGGCGGACCACCGGAACCCGAGCCTGAACCTGATCCCGATCCCGATCCGTACCCAGAACCAGAATCGTATCCCGATCCCGAACCAGAGCCTGAACCATATCCGGAACCCGAGTCAGATCCTGATCCATATCCCGATCCGGACCCGGAGCCTGAACCGTAACCTGAATCATATCCTGAGCCCGATCCGGAGCCTGAGCCTGAACCGCCCGTGGTGTTCGTCACGGTCAACAGATAATCACCGGGATGCAATGTCCGTAACTTGTCGGAGCGTACGTCAGAACTGTTTGACTCGGAACTCCCCGAACTCGAACCCGACCCAGAGCCGTAACCGGAGCCGCCGCCGTGGAACGTGGACGAGAACCACTCATATCCGTCCGTTCCCGTCAGTCGCCATTCCAAGGTGGTGCTGTCGGTTAACGAATCGAAGTACAGGGGTTGCCAGTCGCTGAGCGTAAACGCGTATGTCGCTGTGGCGCCCGGAGCGAGCGAACCGCTGACGTCGGTGCCGAAGGACAGGGCGGTGCCGCCGCTGGGCGGCGTCGTGTTGCCCACCGACTGCACGGTAAACGTGTAGCTGGGAGACAGGGCGGTATCGGCCAGATCGCCTTCCACCAGCAACGTATAACTTCCGACCGCCGACAGCACAAACGGACCGGCATCCGTGAGCGGGCTACGTCGGAAGACCTCTTTGCCATACTGGTCCACCAGCCGCCATTGGGCCTGCGACGATCCATTCCATGCCTGGAGGTCGAAGTTAACGTTTTCGCCCCGCAGTACCGTGAGACGATAGATGTCCGTCTCACCAGCCGGGGTCAGCGTGCCCGACACAGGCACGCCCAGCGATACGGTCGGGGCCGTCGCCGAGAGATCCGTGGCCCGGAACCCGTAGCTTCCAAAAACATTGCCCGCAGAGCCGCTGACGTCCAGCGTGTATTGGCCCGGATGCAGCGTCACCAGTCGATCCGCGGATTGGTTCAGTCGCGAATCAAACCACACGGTCCCATCAGGACCACGGAGCGTCCATTCCAGGGTCGGGGTTGTCGATTCGCCGGAGCCGGAACTGTACCCGCTGCCCGAACCGCTCCCAGAGCCTTCACCCGAACCCGTGCCTGAACCCGATCCCGAGCCTGAGCCCTCGCCGGAAACGATCACGGCCGGATCGACGCTGGCCGTGGCGGACAGCAAGTCGAAATTGATCGTGCGCCAACTGTCCAACGTGAACGTGTAATGATCTTGCTGGCCTACCGCATCCAGATTCGACGTGATCGTCGTGCCAAACGTCAGCGAGGTTGGCGAAACGAGGGTGCTGGCGCGTAGGCTGTACGCCAGCGGCGCCTGCCGGGTGCTGGATTCCAAGGCCAGGACATAGGTGCCTGTCTTCGGTAAGCGAACTTGCATGTCGCGCGTCAGCGGCGCACGGTCCACAATTTGGTTCTCTGGGTCGTATAGCGTCCACTGCCCCTGGGTGTCGCCGATCGACAGCAGGTCGAGCTTGAGCGTCTCGCCCGCCGACCCGGACACCCGGTACAGTGCACTACCTCGGTCTGGGGCGATACTTCCCGACACGTCCGTGTCCCGTTCCAGCAGCGACAGATCCGAGACGCGGTACATACGGAATCCAAAGCTGGGCAGCGCAAACGGGGGCACATCGCCGCTGGAACCGGGCGTGAGTTGCGTGGCGACCTTGCCGATGATTCCGCTGTCGAGCGACGAACCATTGAAATCGCCGTCGAAGCCGGCGCCGGTGGCGGTCTGATAGAGGGCTTCAATCAACGTTTCGGGAGTGTCCCCGCCAAATCCAGGCGTCTCCCGGTTCAACGCCGCGCTGATCCAGGTGTCAAAACCCGGATAGTCCGTGGGCAGGATTGGCTGGCCGAGGATGTAGGGTCGACCGTCTGGTTTCTCACCAAATAGTTGGTATCCCGCGTATTCCTCGAACCGTCCCACGCCGAAGGCGAGGTTCACGTCCGGCAGTGTCGCCCGGAGGGCCGTGATGATATTGGGAAATTCCGCGATCAACCTGGGGGCGGTACTGCTGTAACTGCCGGTATCGTCAAAGAGCAAGAATACGTCCGCCGACAACCCCTCGGGTGAAAGCGTTACGGCCACAGGACGAGTAGCTGTCTGACCGTCTGCCAACTGCAGTCTCAGCGCACTGGGGTCTACATGACCTTGCGTGGCACTATCGCCCCCTGGCAGGTCAAACCGCGTCGCCGGGTCACTGGTGATGATGGGCGGATGGTTGCCCGGCTGGGGATGAACGTAAATCTGGTAGGGTTGATCGGCGGAGCCGCCGCGGCCGTCTGCGACGCGCAGCGTGACATCGACCAACTGGTCTACCAGGTCTGACGACGGCGTCCAGGTCACCAACCCCGTGGTAGACCCAATGGCCAAGGGATGGGCGGGGGTCTCGGGTGCGGCGACGACCGAAAACGCCAGCGGGTCGGCATCGGGGTCGCGGGCCGTAGCGGGGTACTCATACGGCACGTTCACGTAGGCGTCGACGATGGGTATGGAAGTGAACGCTGGCGGCCGATTGGGAACCTGAGCGAGGACGGACAAGACGAACTCCTGCTCGTCCCGTCCGCCGTGACCGTCGCTGACCTCAATGCGCACCGAGTGGTTCCCGGCGTCACCAGTCGCAGTGGACCAGGCTAGGACGCCGCTGTGTGCGTCCACGGTCAGACCCGCCGGTCCCGTCAGCATGCGATACGTCAACGGATCGTCATCCGCGTCACGGGCCTGGGAGTCGTAGGCATACGCCTGTCCCGCGACCACCGCGACCACCGGCGGGGTCGTGAACTGCGGCGCCCGATTGGGCACTCCGAACACGACCAAATCGTAGGTGAACTGCTGGCGGTGTGGATCGGAGAACGTCAACGTGAAGTCCGCCGAGACATCACCCGGAGCCAGCCGGTCTTTGAACACACTGTCCGTCACGTCAAAGTACGGAACACCGTCCGGGGTAAAACCATCCGGCCGCACCACGCTGACCAGCGGCGCGCTGATGTTCGTCACGCCGACCAGAATCGGACCGTGAACGGAGAAATTTCCCGCGTTGCGCAGGGCCACATCGGCGTGCAGCAGGTTGCCCGGATCGTAGAACGAGGTCCGCCCGTACTGCGGCACGATCCCCACAGAGGCCGCCGGCTCGACCACGGAGAAGTCGATCCCGCGGGTGACCGCATCGACGCCTTCGACGGTTAGCGTCTGCGCCGCGGTGCCGCCCGACGCATCCGTCGCCGTCAGATGCACCTGCTGTTGGCCCGAGGTGACTTGGACCGTCGAGAAGAAGTTGCCGCCCGCGTCCAAGACCTGCGCCGGGGCGCCGTTCACCGTGACGCTCGTGACGGCGGCCGTGTCGGGCAACGCCCGGCCACTCACCAGGACTGTGCTCCCCGTCTGGGTTTGATCGGCCGGGGCCGGGTCCAACACCGTCAGGGCTGGCGGGTCGGCGATGCCATAGGGGTGCTGGTCGTCGGCATACAAGGGGAACGAGAGCTGCGCGTCGTGGCCTGCATCGGTGCGATAGGTTCGGCCGTTGGGATAGTAGTAAACCCGGGCCGTCTGGCGATCGACGATCCACAGTTCGTTGCCGCCGTTGGGATTGATCGTCAAGCCTTCCGGGTGCCGCGTGCCGGAGTCGGACGGATCGATGCGCCAACTGCCCAACAAAGTGCCGGCCGTGTTGTAGACGAAAACCTTGTCCTGCTGGTTAAAGTCGTCGGTAATCCAGATCGTCGTGCCATCGGTGGTGATCCCGGTGGGATTCTTGTTCTGGTTGCTGAGGGTAAAGTAACTGTCCGGATCCTGCGTGCCGCCCGTACGACTGGCGGCGTTCTTGTAGAAATAAACGCGTTCCGCATTCGACGTGTTGTCCACGATCCAGAGGTTCGTCCCATCGGTCGCGATGTCCTGGGGCGACTGCAGGTACTTGTTGCTCTGTTCGGTCCAGCTGCCCTGTAGAGCGCCCGTTGCGTCGTAGACAAAGATCTCTTTGCGGGCATCCACGACCCACAGGCGAGTGCCGGCCGCATTGCTGGCGATCCCGCGCGGACGCGAGTTGTACTGGCCTTGGTCCCAGCGGTTGACGAAGCCGCCGCTGGAACCGTATTGGAAGGTCTGGTGGGCGCTTTCATCCACCACGTAGAACTTGACGGCCGGCCCGGCGACGACAATCGTCACGGTGGCCAAGTTCGACTGGACCGTGGCGTCCGCGGCCCGATAGGTCCAGCTGTCCAGACCGCTGTAGCCTGAAGTCGGTGTGTAGGTGAACGCGCCGTTGGCTTGATAGGACAATGTGCCGTGGGTGGGAGATTGGACCACGGTTGCCACGTGCAGCGCGTCGCCGTCGGCGTCCGTATCGTTACTTAAGACGCCACTGGCCGCGGACACCGTGAGCGACGTGTTGTAGACGACCGAGTAGCTGTCGTCGCGGGCCACCGGGGCGTCGTTGACCGGCAGAACCGTAATCGTGGCCGTGGCGGGCGCCGAATAGTCGGTGCCGTCAAAGGCCCGGTAGACGAAGCGGTCGGTACCATTGAAGTTCGGGTCCGGCTGGTATTGGAAGGAACCGTTGGCGGACAACGTGAATTGGCCATGCACCGGACTGCTGAGCAACGTGGCCGTGACGGTACCGCTATCGATGTCGGTGTCATTGACCAGGACGCCCGGCGCGGCGACGGTCAACGGTGTGTCTTCGTTGGTCTGATAAGCGTCGGCGACGGCGGCAGGCGGATCGTTGACCGGACGTACCGTCAGGTTGACGGTGGCCGTGGTCGAGGAGTATCCCGTACCGTCAAAGGCGCGGTAGGTGAACGCATCGGGGCCGTTGTAGTTGGCCGCGGGTGTGTAGGTGAACGAGCCGTTCGCATTCAAACTCAGCGTGCCGTGTGTAGGACCAATGACCAGCGCGGCCGTCAGCGTGTCGCCATCGACGTCTGTGTCGTTGGCCAGCACGCCCTTGGTCGGGACGGTCAGAGGCGTATCCTCGTCGGTGGCGTAAGCATCGTTGATGGCTTGAGGCAGATCATTGACCGGCGTGACGGTTATCGTGACGTTGGTGACCGCGGAGGCCAGCGCACCATCGCTGGCACGGTACGTGAACACATCGGCGCCGTTATAGTTGGCTGTGGGCGTGTAGGTGAACGAACCGTTGGCATTGACGGTTAGCGTGCCGTGCGTGGGACCAGCCACCAGGGATGCCGTCAACACGTCACCTTCGACGTCTGTGTCATTAGCCAAGATGCCCGCGGAGGAAACCACCAGCGTGGTGTCTTCGGCCACGGTGTATGTGTCGCCGACGGCCTGTGGGGCATCGTTGACCGAATGGACGGTCAAGGCCACGGTGACGGTCGCAGAACTGAGCAGCCCATCGCTGGCCTGATACGTGAACGCATCCGTGCCGAAGTAGTTGGCCGCAGGCGTGTACGTAAACGAACCGTTCGCGTTCAGCGACAACGTGCCGTGGCTGGGACCTGCCACCAGACCGGCCGTCAGGGCGTCGCCTTCGATATCCGTATCATTAACCAGAACGCCCGCGGCGGACACGATCAACGCCGTATCCTCGTTCGTTTCGTAGCCGTCACCGGCCGCAACAGGCGCATCGTTGACCGGCGTGACAGTGATCGTCGCCGTGGCCTCATTCGAGTACGCCACCCCGTCGTAGGCGCGATACGTAAAGGCATCCGTTCCGTTGAAATTCGCCAGCGGCACGTACGTCAGGGAGCCGTTGCTGTTGAGCGTGAGCGTCCCGTGGGCCGGATTGGCAATCACGGATGCCGTCAACGGATCTTCGTCAACGTCTGTATCGTTGGCCAGCACCCCGCTGGCCGTCACGGTCAATGTGTTGTCCTCGGCGACGGTGTAGCTGTCCGCGACGGCCACGGGTGGATCGTTCACCGAATCCACGGCGATCGCCACGGTGGCCACGTTGGAGAATAACGCACCATCCGAGACGCGATAGGTGAAGCTATCCGCCCCGTTGTAATTCGAGTTCGGCACGTACGCGAACGAACCATTGCTGTTGAGCGTCACGCTGCCGTGGCTGGGGTTCGCGACCACGACCGCCGTGATCGTGTCACCTTCCAAATCGCTATCGTTGCTCAGCACGCCCGGACTGGAGACCGTCAAGGTGGTATCCTCGGCGGTCGAGTACGCCTCGTTGGCGGCCACGGGCGCGTCGTTGACCGACGTGACCGTCAGCGCCACGGTGACCTCGTTCGAGTAGAGCGAACCATCCGAGGCGCGGTACGTGAACGCATCCTCGCCGTTGAAGTTGGCCACCGGCACATAGGTGAACGAGCCGTTGGGATTCAGCGTCAGCGCGCCGTGTGCCGGCTGGGACGTCAGCCCGGCGGAGAGCGCGTCTTGCTCCGGGTCACCATCATTGGCCAGCACTCCGGACGCGGTTACCGTTAGCGTGCCATCCTCGGCGACGCTGTAGGCATCGGCCACCGCCGTGGGTGCATCGTTGACGGGAAGCACTTGCAGCGAGACCGTGGCCGTGTTGGACGTCGTTCCGCCACCATACACCTGGTACGTGAAGGAATCGGCACCGTAGTAGTCGGCATACGGCGTGTAGGTGAACGAACCGTCGTAATTGAAGTAGAGGCTGCCGTGGGCGGGATAGTTCGCGGACCAAGCCCACAGGTACGGACTGTCGGGATCGGTGTCGTTGGCCAGCACGCCCGGTGCCGAGACCGTCAATGTGGAGTCTTCGTTCAGCGAGTAGTGGTCGTCGGCCACGATGGTCGGGTCGTCCACGGGGTAGACCCAAAGATACACGGTCTGCGGGTCGGAGTGGGCCTGGCCGTCACTGGCTCGATACGTGAAGGAGTCATCGCCCGAATAGTCCGGAGCCGGCACGTAATTGAACGAACCGTTGGCGTTCAGCGTCAACGTGCCATGCGCCGTCGTGGTGACCAGTTCCGCCGCCAACGTGTCGCCATCAGGATCGTAATCGTTGTTCAACACGCCGCTGGATGCCGTGATCGTCAGGGGTGTGTCCTCGTACGTCTGATACAAATCATAGGAGGCGTTCGGCGCGTCGTTCACGGAAATAACATCGACGGTGACGGTCGCCAGGTTCGATGCGAGTTGGCCGTCCGAAACGCGGTAGGTGAAGGTATCCGGACCGTGATAATTGTACTCGGGGCCGTAGTAGAACGATCCGTCCGAATTCAACATCACCCAGCCGTGAGCCGGGTAGCCGACCACATTGGCCGAGAGCCAGTCCTGTTCGGCGTCTGTATCGTTGGTGAGCACCCCCTGCGACTGCCCAACCCACAAGTAGCTGTCTTCGTCGACCGTGTAATGATCGTTGCGGGCCACGGGAGCGTCATTGACCGGCGTGACCGTCAACGTCACCGTGGCTTCCGCGGAGGATAGGGACGCATCGACCGCCCGATACGTGAAATGGTCTGTGCCATTGAAGTCGACGACCGGCGTGTACGTAAACGTGCCGTTCGCTTGTAGCGTGACCGTACCGTGCTCGGGCGCTGACGCCAACGCAGCGGTCAGCGCGTCGCCGTCGATGTCCGTGTCATTGAGCAGGACGCCCGGCGCGGCGATGGTCAGCGGCGTGTCTTCCGCCGTCGTGAAGGCATGATCCGCGGCGACAGGCGCGTCATTCACCGGACTGACCGTGAGCGTCACCGTGGCAGGTGCCGACATCAGTAGGCCGTCGCTGGTCTGGTAGGTGAAGGTGTCGAGCCCGTGGAAATCCTGATCGGGCGCATAGTCGAAGGAGCCGTTCGGCCTGAACGTGAGCGTACCGTGGCTCGGCCCGTCGATGAGCTGCGCCGTCAGCGCGTCTCCATCCACGTCGCTATCGTTAGCCAAGATCCCGGCGGCGGCCACGCTCAATGTCGTGTCCTCGGCCGTCGTATACTCGTCACCCGCCGCGAGGGGCGCGTCGTTCACCGGATCGACGATTACGGTCACGGTGGCGAGATTCGAAGTGAGTAGCCCGTCGCTGACGCGGTACACGAATGTGTCCGGGCCGTGGAAGTTGGCTGCCGGCACGTAGTCGAACGCCCCATCGGCCTGCAACACCAACGTGCCGTGCGACGGTCCTGACGCCACCGCGGCGGCCAACGCATCACCGTCTACGTCGATATCGTTCACCAACAGCCCGGCGGCGGCCACGTGCAAGGTCGTGTCTTCGTTCGTGCCATACGCGTCCGAGACCGCCACCGGAGCATCGGGTTCCGGCAGGATGCTGAGCGTGACCGTGGCGGAATTGGAATCGAACGCCCCGTCGGTGGAGCGATAAGTGAACGTGTCCGTCCCCTGGAAGTCGGCCACCGGCGTGTAGCTGAACGAACCGTCCGTGTTCAAGACGACCGTCCCGTGTGCCGGCTGGGTGTAGTCGCGCACCAACAGCGGATCGCCATCTTCGTCGGTATCGTTGGCCAACACGCCGTCGGCCGGTACGCTCAGCACCGCGTCTTCGTGACCCACGTACAGATCCTCGAACGCCTCCGGGGCATGGCGACGGGCCAAGCGGAAGACGGTGCCCGTGTCGGCGTCGTTATTGACCAGCCGAAACATGAGCGTGGCCGTCGTGCCCGGCGTGAGTTTGGAAATGTCTAGATCGACCGTGCCGCTGATCCCCGGTGCGCGTTCATCGGGATAGTTCGCGACCCCCGCGCCCTGGGCCGGCAACTCGCCCTCGGTCAAATTGAAGAAGGTGTCTCGCTGGTACTTGAACGTGGGCACGAGGCTTTGACCCTTCGCGTCCACCAGGACCGCCTCAAACGCGTCGTTGATCGAAGCCGGATCGGTCGTGTCGAAGGTCCCCGTGTAGTCGAACGTCAGGAAGGTCGGATTCTCCGGGATCGTCACCTGTCGGGAAATCGCCACCAGGAAGGAATTGCCCTCACGCATCACCAGCGCGTTACCTTCCGCCGTCACGCTGCCCGCCTGCCCGTTTCGACCGCCCTGACTGGTCACGGTCCAGCCTTCCAGCGGATCGCCCCCGCCGCCGATGCGGATCGTGCCCTGCACACCCGGACCGCCCGGATCGAGAATCACCCCGTTGGCCACGCCGTCCGCGTCGCCGCGTCCGCCGTCCTGCAAGTACAGCGTCACCACGTTGCCGTCGATGACAGCGCCCGTCGTCCCATTAAAACCGAACGGTGAGAGTTCGCCGGTCCGCAGGTTCTGCTTGTAGTACAGATCCGGATGCGCATCCTCGGGCAGCACAACTTGGACCTGGGCAATTCCGCCCCGGGCGACCTGGTCGATCTGAAACTCGATCACGCCGTAGGGCAGCCGCGCACTCTCCAGCGAATTCTCCGCTGCCGGTCGCGTATGGACGTTGCGCAACTCCCGCCCCCGTCCGTCCACCGTGATGAACCGCCCGTTGGCCGCCGACGGCAGACTGGCCACGTCGCGCTGCCGGGCATCGGGAATCCCGTCTTGGTTACCATCGCCGTGATGGCCGGCCCACTGTTCCAGTTCCTCGTCCACGCCATCGAGATCCCGATCGACGCCCGGGCGAAGTGACTGGGAAGCGGAGACCGTCAACGAATCCTGGGCCTCCCCGTTCACCACCGCCACAACCTGGTCGCCCTCGACGAGCGTCACGGGCAGTACCGTTTGGAATTCCAGCCGGCCACTGCCATCGCTGGTCAACGTCTGGCTACCAACCGACTCCGCATCTCCTGGGCCCAGGCGGAAGAATTCCACCGTTACGTCCTGTCCGCGCGGTAGGTCGCGGTCCAAGTGCCCTTGGACAAACAGCTGGCCAGAGGACTCGCCATCGATCGCATGTACGACTTCCAGCACGGGAGCGTCGGAACCGCCCTTGCTGGCGGCAACGATAGCTTGCCCGCGCGAGAGCGGTTGGCCCACCGGAGGCGCTGTCACGGACCCGGGTTGACCAGCAGGCGGTGTTTGGGACCCGGCTCCCGGGCCACCCGTGACCTGGCCATTACCTCCAGCCTGCCCGTTGGCACCGGCCGCCGTTTGGTTCGCGGAACTGGCGGGGGGCGCTGCGGCAGCGGACGCGCCCCCAGGCGCCGCCGGGCCGCTTGTGCCCGCGCCCTGGGCCGCTGTGCCGTCCCCTTGGACTCCCCCACCACCGCCTCCACCACCGCCACCTTCCGCTCCTATTCCGCCCGCGCCTCCGCCTGCACCGCCACCTCCAGCGCCACCTCCACCTCGTTCCGCTCCTCCAGCATCCCCTCCGCCTCCACCGCCTCCACCGCCTCCGCCGCCTCCACCGCCTCCGCCACCGCCTTGACTTAGGTCACGGTCTGGAGGTAAGCCTCCAGATCGGCCCGCCCCCTGATCTCCCGGTCCGAACAAGGGAAGCAGCGTGTCGAATTCGAAACTCCCAACCTCACTGGTCGGTGGCTGCACATAGTCTTCGGTCGCCGCGGCTGCTGAGCCATCCCGGCTGCGAGTTGATGCGGTGGAACGATCTTCCTCACCTATCGGCCTGGACGCGAGGACCGACGAGTTCAGGTCGGCGAGGAGGTCGTGCTCGGTCAGCGCTGTTTCTGCCGACTGTCGCCGGGGAGCATCCAGCGGCTCTGGGGACCGTTTGTCTCCGGGAAAATCGAAGGACTCCCCGAAAGAAAGCAGTCCGGACAAGCCCAGCAACATGCTGCCCGGTGCCGAGCGATCCTCACACCTTTCCAGAAGGAGAAACCTGTTTTGCCGGCGCTTTCTGCTGGCTTTCTTTGCCCGATCCCTAACTCGCCGCCGATTGGCTGCCCGGAGCCAGTTTCCCACCGCAATGGACATTGTCACCTCCTGAACGTGAGTCTCAAGCGGAACGATGCGTGACGCCCAACTCCTCCACGCAGCGTTCCGGATATGCAATCTGAAATCGTGGCCGACAAGGCTCTGTCGAGCAATCGGAATCGTGTTCGCGCAGCGACAGATGGGGCGTCCGACAGCGATTCTGGCCGGCGGGACAAGTGTCCCACGAAGATGGTCGCTTTGTTGAGCGACGGTCGTTGCGTGGCCAAGCTATGGCCCGCCGCAATAAAACTGCAACCTTGGTGTTGACGCAGACGGCGTTTGACGGGATAGTCCGCCGCCATGAGTCAGAGAGGATATTCGACCTACGATGTTCGACTTCGTGCCGTGGAGGCGGTTGTTCGGCGTGGCATTGCGGTCGGCGAGGTTGCGGAGGCTTTCGATACGGATCGCACGACTCTCTTTAGGTGGATAAAACGATATAGACAAGATGGAGAGAATGGTCTGCGTCGGCAAGCCGGAAGCGGACGCCCCCGTAAGCTGAAGGAATTGGTGGGCGAGCGACTGTGGAATCTTGTTCTTCAGCCTGCCACGCATTTCGGGTACGAAACAGACCTGTGGACCGTAGGGCGAGTGCATGAGGTTGTTCAAGATGAACTGAAGGCGGTCATCTCGAAGGACACGATTTGGAGAAGGCTTCGTGAAGCGGGGCTTACGTATCAGAAACCGGAACGTCAATACTTCGAGGCCGACGACGAGGCGCGTCAGGAATGGGTCGAACGTCGACTGCCCGAGATTCGAGAAACCGTGCGGAAACACCGGGCGATTTTGTATTTTCAGGACGAGGCGAACGTGTCTTTGACTGCGTTCCTGGGCAAGACATGGGCGCCGCGAGGAAAGACCCCCAAGGCAGAAGTGACCGGAGGGCGCGGAGGTGTGGCGGCTCTTTCGGCGATCAGCAAACGTGGGCATCTTCTGTTCGCCTTGTATGAGAAACGGATCGCTTCGGACGAGGTGATCCACTTTTTGGCTCAAATGCTACGCCATCACCGTGGCCGCCATCTGGTCGTCCTGATGGATAATGCTCCGCCACATACTTCAAAGAAGACACTAGCATTCATCGACAGCCAGCCACGCCTACATATTTTCAACTTTCCCAGTTACTCCCCAGACTGGAATCCCGACGAAAAGGTGTGGAATCATCTCAAACACCAGGAACTAAAAAGTCACAAAGCAAAGACCAAAGCGGAACTCAAAGAACTCACCGAGCGAAAGCTAAACGGTATGGCCAGTGATCCACATTTGGTGCGCGGTCTCTTCTTTCGTTGTTGTGTTGCAGATTTATTCGGATGACCCATAATCCGCTCATGACTGTTGATTCCCAAAAAGAGAAATGGGAGACAGTACAACAAGACATGGAGACAAAGACCGCGAGACATTTGCCAATATGAAGATCTGGCCTCACTTGTCAACCCCCTCCGCAGGAAATCTATGGGTGTTGCGGATCTTGATCGGAGGTGCATGACCAAGAATCGGGAGACGGTCGAAGGCAGGTCGACCGTCACCGATTTCCGGCCAACAGCAACAGATCCCACGGCAGGGGCCGCTCTGCGGGACCGCACTGATCCTCGATGCGGCGAAGTGGCTGCGGAGGGACGGAGGAATCGGTCGGCATCGAACACCAGAAATCCCTGGCCGCCGACCGAACGCATGGCCATCTTGGCACTCCCGGCGGCTCGTGGTTGGAGACCGCCAGGGCGTTTCTCGTCACGGCGGACACTGTCGCCTCCTGGATCAGGCGCGTCGACGAGGCAGGACCGGATGCGCTGGTGCAGATCCCCGAACCGGTCAACAAGTTTCCCGACTTCGTCCGGGCGATGGTCCAGCGGTTCAGAATCCTCTGCCCAGCGATGGGCAAGGTCAAGCTTGCGGAGACGCTGGCTCGTGCCGGCCTGTATTTGGGGGTCACGACCATGGAACGTATCCTGAAAGGGAAGTTGCAGCCCACGTCTGCGGACACCATGATCAGGGACGAACCGGCCGAACCGAAAGACATGGCCACGCCGTCAGCCGCGGAGACGGAGTCGAAGTGCGTGTTCACCGCCAAGTACGCCAATCACGTCTGGCACGTGGACTTGACCAACGTGTCGATCCTGGACGGCTTCTGGACCTCGTGGCTCCCGTTCGCCTTACCCCAGTGTTGGCCATTTCGCTGGTAGGTCGCCGTCGTGCTCGACCACTACTCGCGACGTATGATGGGATTCGCCGTGGTTCGCCAAACAGCCCACCAGCGAACAGGTCCGTTCCCTGCTCGGAAGGACGATCCATTCCGCCGGCCGCGTGCCCAAGTACCTGATCTGCGACAAGGGATCGCAGTTTTCGTGCTCGGGGTTCAAGAGCTAGTGCCAACGGCGCGGCATCAAACCGCGCTACGGCGCCATCGGTCAGCACGGCAGCTTGGCGGTGATCGAACGGTTGATCCTGAGTTTGAAGACACTCTGCACGTGAATCATTGTGATCCCGTTGCGTCGAGAGACAATGCGGGTGGATCTCACCCGTTTCGCCGGCTGGTACAACGGCTCGCGACCGCACATGACCCGGAAGGGCGCTACGCCGGACGCGGTCTATCATGGCCGCCATCCGGCCTGCCGTTATCCTCGTTTCGAACCGCGGACACATTGGCCGCAGCGTTCAGCGTGTGCTCGGCCCGGCGTGCCCATCCGCGGTTGGCCCGGTCAGCGGTTGGAACTGGATGTCGAGTTCCACGTGGGTTGCAAGCATTTGCCCGTCGTGACGCTCCGCCGCGTGGCCTAGGCGACGACGCTCCGTCGTCATCGACCGCTTGCCGGTTCGGTTCTGCGCGCCGACCCGGCATTTAGCCTCACTTCTGCTACCGAATTGTCAAAGAGCCGTCTGCTGCGGCGTGCCCGCCGCACTCGCTCCATACCCTATTCCGCCGGATCTGGCGGTACGTATTCCCTCCTATAGTATTAACCGAAAGTCGCTGGAAATGCCGCCTGCACGTTTCGTGCCCTGTTCCGTCGTATCTGGCAGTGCCTTATCCCCTCCATCGAAGCAATCGAAAGTCGGTGGACCAGGACACCATACGGCCAAGCAACTCGACTGCCTTCAAACGGCCTTGCACGTCGTAGTCGTGTAAACCAGATCTGACTAAACACACCCCCCACAATGTTGATAACCGCCATGCATGCCGTGTCGCCGCGGGCGAAAGTCGCTGGGCTAGCGCACCTACCCCAAAAACGATTTAATTCGTAGCTCGGCATCCATAGCGCCCGCAAGACTCATGCGGAATGATCCCGCCGGAATAAGGAAACGGTATCTGGCCAGGAACGAACCCGGAGACTCGCGGCCCTCCAACTGTTCCATCATCAGCATGCGACCCAGTTCGCGCTGTGCTCGACGGCGCCTGGCAAGCTTCGACTGCGGACGAAAACGACTGCCTTTCCGGGGATCGTGTCGCATGGCTACCGCTCCATGGAAGACGATGAATGGCGAATCATGCACGACGGACTCAGCCAGCCTGAGACTGCGAGAAGGGGCAAGGTTCGCCAGGAGCAGCGGCCGCCCGCAACTGGCAGACGGAAACACCCCGTGGGAAGAACACGCACCCCCTCCCCACGAGACCTCTTGCCCGATGCTCAATAGTCTCTCGTGGCTCCGGGTATAGTTGTTGAAAAATGCGTTTGTAGCCGCCCTCGAATCGTGATTCAACAGGGGGATTCTTGATTTCTTGGAAGAGACGTTGCCTCCTCTGCCGACAGCTATCCACGAATGACGAAAGTCGGCCCCGCCGCGTCTTGTAACACTTGGGACAAATCGCTACGGTGACAGTTTCAGCGGATTCTTGCATCGATGCCTACGGGCATCCGCAGGCCCCGACGTTTTCTTGGGGAGGAGCCGGTGTGAATCGCAGGAAATGCGTTGTTTTGGTTCCGGCCAACGGGCCGATTGAACCGGCGTGTGAGGACGCGTTGCGGGAATTGGAGCGACGGGGGTATCCGGTGCGGCGCGTGCGTGGTTTTGCCGCAATCGACCAGGGGCGATGCCAGATGGCCACCGATGCTTTGGCCGATGGCTTCGACGAAACAATGTGGATCGACGCAGATATCGGGTTCCCTCCCGACGCAGTCGATCGCCTCCGCACGCATGGGCTGCCGATGACCTGTGGCATCTATCCAAAGAAAGGCCAACGGGCCTTGGCGGTACACGTGCTGCCGGCCACACCAAAGCTGGTGTTTGGCGGCGAGGGAGGTCTGGCAGAGATCCTGTACGCGGCGACCGGTTTCTTGCTCGTGCGACGTGAAGTGTACGCTGAGATGCAGAAGCAACTGAGTCTGCCGCTCTGCAATCAACGTTTTGGGGGTCGGCCGCTGGTGCCGTTTTTCCTGCCCATGGTTCTTCCGGACGGCGAAGGTCACTGGTATCTGGCCGAGGATTACGCTTTTTCAGAGCGTGCGCGACAGTGCGGTTTTCGAATCATGGCCGATACCTCGATCCGGCTGTACCACTTCGGCGGCCACGGTTACACGTGGGAGGATGCGGGAATCGACCCTAAGCGTTTCGCCACGTTCCACTATCACCTGACCGGCGCCTCCGCTGATTCACAGTCCCAACCAAGAGGTCCGGGCGGCTAAACCGCCCGATGCGTCTTGTCGGCGTCCGCTTGGGGGGGCCGTCTGGACGATTGCCCGACGGTCGTCGCGCGCGACGCGGGAATGCGGCTACCCAGTAGGCAGCGGGCAATCGTAGCAGTGCCTGAAGCGAGCTGAATTCCGCTAGGTTCTCGCGTCAAAATCTCCTGAGACGGACTTAGCTTTGCCGAGCGCGTCCTTGTGCGTCGTTGTTGCCCCCACGGCCATCGCACCAAACCGACAGAAAGATTATTGCGTCGGACTTGCCAAAGTAAATGCTAGCAGCGAAAGATTTCCGCGAACGGTTATTTATCTCTCACGGAGGTCCTGCTCATGGCGTGTACGTTGACGCAAGCGTTTCACCAGCACTTCTCGGTTGTCGACGATCCTCGTATTGACCGATCCAAGTGTCATCTACTGACGGATATTCTCTTCCTGGCAGTATGCGCGACCATCGCCGGTGCGGATGGACCATCGGATATCGCAGACTTTGGCAGGCAACAGATTCAATGGCTCCGCAAGTTCATTACGTTGCCCAACGGCATTCCCTCGCATGACACGATTGGCCGTGTCTTCTCGTTGATAAAGCCGCTACAGTTTCAGCAAGCATTCCTCGGTTGGATCGGGACGCTGATGCCGGATGATGTCGACGGGAATGCTTTTCGCTTGGTGCCAATTGATGGGAAGACGTTGCGAGGATCTCTGCATCGAAACGAGGAGCAGAAACCTCTGCATCTGGTGAGCGCCTGGGCAACGAACTGTGGCTTGTCACTCGGACAGGTTGCGGTGGATGAAAAATCGAACGAGATCACAGCCATTCCAAAGCTCCTGGAAATGCTGGAGCTGGCCGGAGCGATTGTAACGATCGATGCCATGGGATGCCAGAAGGACATCGCCGAGAAGATAGTTGATAAGAAGGCGGATTTCGTCTTAGCGGTCAAAGATAATCAACCGAATCTTCGGGAGGCAATTGAGGCGTCATTTGTCGAGATTGATAATCAGGATTCCGAGAACACGGGAAGTCGTCACTACGCGACTAAAGAAAAGTCGCGTGGTCGAAATGAGGAACGAGACTATGTGATCGCGCCGGTCCCGAAGGAAATGTTGGCAATTAAGACGGAATGGAAGGGACTCCGCACGATTGGTCGGGTCATTGCAAAGGTCGAACGTGATGGAAAACAATCTGAGGAAGTGCGATACTTCATTTCTAGCCTTCCGCCGAAAGTGAAGCAGTTTGCCGAGGCCGTGCGTGGTCACTGGGGTATTGAGAACAGTCTCCACTGGGTCCTGGACGTAGTGTTCGGTGAGGACGCCAGCGCCATCCACATCGGTCATGCACCCGAGAACTTCGGCTTCCTCCGGCGTTTTGTTGTTTCATTACTCAAGCGAGACACTTCGGAAGGCAGTCTGCGTCGCAAGCGAAAACGCGCCGCTTGGAGCACGAGCTTTCTGGAGAAAGTCCTGCGAAATCGGTGATCTTTGGTGCGATGGCCGTGTTGTTGCCCCCACTCGGTCAGGGTCTGTCCGCCTCAGGTTCTCCCACGTCCTCAGGCAATGTGCGCCGTAGGCGTCTCTGCATCTCCAGGCGGATCTTCCGCACGGTTTCCATTTCCTTGGGCGGGCGGTCTGGCTCGTCGGGATCGTCACACAGGAAGTAGCCGAAGGCATTGTCAAGTCGCTCGGTATTGCCCTTCAGCCGCGTTTCGTATCGTGGCTTGAGACACAGCTCACGGTAGATGTACAAGTCCAGCATCTTCGCGAAACGCTCATAGCCCCACGCCTTTGGATTGCCGTCGAGCCAATCTCGGAGATGCTCTGGTGCATGCATGATGCGGACGTGCTCCGCCAACTCATCGAGACGGATATCTTTGTCGCGGAGTAAGTACCACGGCACGAGCAGTAACAACCCCGACTCTCCCAGGCTCGGAAGGTGGTAGACGGAGGGACTCCCGAGTTGCGGACGTAACGGAATCGGGAGGTCCCACGTGGCCAATGCCTCGAGTCCCCAACGGCTGCAGAAAAAACGGTACGCGGCATAGAATTCCCGTGACTCCGGCGGCGGTGGCTCCGGCCTCTCCCCCATCAGGGACATGGGCACGGTGGGAAATCCTCTCATCTTCTCGACTTCCTGTCCCCACTCGTTTCGAAACGAGTCGCATTCACTGCGGAAGGTCGTGTCTGTGACGAGCCAGCCGGCATATCCCCATCGTCGCGATTCGACTTTGCGATTCCGTTCGCGTTCATCTTCCCAGTAACGACGGATGTTTTTCTCGCTCCGACCGCTCCGCCGCATTTCGTCGTTGAGTAACTCGCGGATGTTCGCCGCCAACAGGCCGGAGACTTCGCTGGCGTTGTTTTCGTCGAAGCCGTGAAACCGCACCAGCGGATCGAGCGCCAGTAACCGAGGTCACAGATGCTGGGCCGTCTCCTGCAGACGTCCGCGGTGCTATTCGCGACCCAGTCGGAGCGTCGGGGCGGTGATCACGTGCATCACGCTCCATTGCGGCGACGGAGATCGAGTACTAACATCTTATCACTGGCGAAGCTGGATGCTTCGAATGACGGGTTCAATGCGTAGCTTCGTGAGCGGATCACCATCGTTCTTGAGCTTCTCCAGCGCGGGCAGGCTCTTCTTGGTGCCGATTTGCGTCAGCACCAGCAAGGCACGATCGCGCGCGGCCCGATCACCCTGAGCAAGTACTTTGAGCATGGCTGGCTCGGCGGCAGAACCCATTTGACCGAGCGCAGAGACGACGGTGGGGTCCCCCTTGAGCAACAGTTGCACGAGCCGATCGATGGCCGCAGTCGCTTGGAGGCGCCCCAGCGCGCTCACCGCGTGTTGCCGAACCAACACCGAGTCGCTGTCGAGCAGCTTGAGCAAGGCCGGCACATTCTCCTTCGTGGCGTGGTGCGCCAGTGCGTCGCCCACCGCCTCACGCACCTTCTCATTTTCGTGCTGGACGTACTTCTCCAGCGCTGGGGCGAGTTGACGCGGGGAATCCGTCCCCGGCTTGCCCTTGAGTCGGGTCCGCGCCACCGTGGCCTTCCGAGAATCATCGGACTGCAGGTCCTTGATCAGTTCGGGCAATTCGGCCAGGGTCACCGGGCGATTCATCTCCTTGACCATCTCGGCGCTGTCCTTGGCCAATTTCTCTCCGTCGGCCTTGATTTTGGCCTCTTCGGCCTCGCTCAGGACGTCATAGCTAACCTGGACTGGTACCTCGACCCGGACCGTCCCTTCATGGATGGCTACTCGGACCTTCATCTGCGACGAGGCAAACACGCCTCGCGCCAAATCGAAGGTCAGCTTGCCCTCGCCGCTGATGCCGATTTGCGGCTTGCCATCTACCTGGGCAGCACTGGTGGCCTGGTAGCTCCGGCTGATTTTCAGCAAGCCGCCCTCTGGGCCTTCGGCCGTGTACGTCGACTCTTCCCGGCCCGGCAGTTCCACCGGGCGGCTGCTGCCTACCCCTGGCACCGTCAGCCAGTCCATCGTCTTGGTTCGCAGAGCAATATCTGTGGCGACCTTCCACGGGTTCTCGTCTATCAGTGACAAAGGTTCGAAGGGCAGATGCGCTGCGCGACCGAGGAACAGGGGCAGATGCGAACCGCCCTCCGTGCTCACTATCCGGCCATAGCTGTCGACCTTGATAACTTCCGGAGCTGGCGAGGAAGAGTACGGATAGTACTACAGCGCTAAGTTGATCTTGCCTCGATTTGAGAAATCGACCAATCTGTTGTCCTTTTCAGGAGTTACGGAGGACACGGCATGGATGCCAAACAGATTCGCGAATTGAGACCGAGGCTGAAACGATTTCTGGGACAATTCGATGATTGCTTTGACCGCCGGGATACCCGCGAGCATTTCCCTACGTATGTGGAAGGGCAGTTGTCGGACTTGCCGCGGAAAAGCGTCGAGCCGATCGCGTTGAAGTCCGGCACATCCGTCCGCACCTTGCAGGAGTTCCTGAGCCAGCATTCCTGGAAGCATGACCAGATGCGGGATCGTTTGCAACAACTTGTGGCACGGGAGTACGGCGGACCGCACGGCGTCGGGTTGATTGACGAAACGAGCTACGTGAAGAAAGGAGACAAGACTCCCGGCGTGCAGCGGCAACACTGTGGTGCAGTCGGCAAGAAGGAGAACTGCGTCGTCACGGTCCACTTGGGCTTCTCCCGCGAAGACTCTCACTGCCTGCTGGATGGAGAACTGTACCTGCCTCAGAGTTGGTCGGACGACCGTGAACGCTGCCGCCAGGCGGGGATTCCCGACGAGATGGTCTATCGACCCAAGACCGACATTGCCTTGGAACTTTACGATCGGGCGTCTCAGAACGGCGTGGAGTTTGAGTGGCTGACGTTTGATGAAGGTTACGGGGGAAAGCCACCCTTCCTCCGTGCTCTGGACACACGCGACCAGCGTTTCGTGGGCGAAGTGCCGGTCAATTTCCGAGCGTGGGCCAAACGGCCTCTGGTGACGACGCGGACCTATCGACGTGGTGGTCGCGGTCGGCCTCGCAAAACGCCGCGTTTGGTAGCTGGTGGCCCGAAACTGCAAAAGGTGGCAGACCTTCTGAAACGAAACCGAAAACTGCGGCAACAACCATGGCAACGATGGCGCGTGAAGGATGGGGAGAAAGGGCCGATGGTTTGGGAGGTCAAACACATGCTGATCTACGTCCCGGATGCAGACGGCCTTCCCGGAAAAACTTGGCACTTGCTGATTGCCCGCAATCCCCTCGACCCCACGGAGATCAAGTATTTTGTGAGCAATGCGTCCCCAGAGACCACCGCGGAGGTTCTGCTGCTGGTGGCCTTCTCCCGCTGGCGGATCGAAAGGTGCTTTGAGGACGATAAGGGAGAGATCGGACTGGATCACTACGAAGGGCGAAAATACGTCGGCTTGAAGCGGCACTTGATACTGAGTGCGGTCAGCCTGTTGTTTCTGGCTCAAACGCGAGAAGCGTTGCGGGAAAAAAAATCCGGAATTGACAGTGTGCCAGATCCACATTGCCGTGAGTGCGGTGGTGCGGTCCTGGTGGCTTGACGGACGCGCTGCTGAACCGATCTTCGCGAAGGCCGCCGAGGAGATCGCTTGGCACCAAAAGCGGAACGCCCAAGCGCGCAAGAGCCACACCAAAACGACGCGGAAGAGACTGAGAAAACTCGGCATAAGACTGACCGAAATCAAACGCTGTCAGTGGCCACACACAAAATAACTTAGCGCTGTAGTAATAGCGGCCCGGGGAATAACGAGACGGCGGAAGGCGGGAGCGGGAGGGCGCATACCGCGGCGCGGACACCGCCACGGGGCGTTGCCCGCGAGTGACGTTCTCGTGATACTCAATTTCGGCAACGCCCTCGGAGTTAACCGATTTGACCGAATAACGGACCGTGCCCTCCAGGATCTCCGCCTCCGTGCTGAGTTGTACCTCGGTCTTCACTCGGTAGTGGAATGTCTGACCCTTCTTCCAGCCGTAGCGCAGACCCTGTGCGGATGTCGCACCTGCCTTCTCGGTGGCCGGCTCGACCTTCCGTTCGGCGAACTGCGACGCATTGGCCGGCGGAGCGACTTGGCCCTCCGGCTTTCCGCCCAAACCCGCCTCGGCCGACTTGATCACACCGTCGATGTAGCGGATATCCGCCAAGCTCAATTTGCTCAACGGCACGTTGACTTCGGAGCCGTCATTTTTCTTCAGCACCGCCTGACCTTCGCGGACATCGATCAAATCGGCCTCAATGCTGAAGCCTCCGGAACGCGACGTCCACTTGCGGGCCATCACTGGTGCCGGAGCTGTCGAAGTCAGCACCAAAGCCACGAGAATAAGTCGATTCATGGGTCGCCTTTTCAGCAGATTTCACCTTCCATCGTCGCCAAGACGCGATCCTGAAGAACCGCCAATGCTTTCTACGAAGCGGCAATCGCGTATCCGTAACTCCTTCAGGCTTACAGACTTCTGAATGCAGGATATGTCCCTTAAATCAAATGAACGCTCAATCAAGAGATGTCGCACTGCGGGGTTTAGTCTGGTATCATGTGTCAACTCGGATAGTCCGTCAAATATTTCAAGATGCAACCTTGGACTGACGACGTGTTCAAGAAAACGTTTCATGCCCGTGGCGTTACTGGCCGTGACGCGGCAATAGGCTAGGCGGTCGAGCATGCCTTCGTCGATGTCGCAGGTCAAGTTCGAAGCGAAAACGTTCAAGTACCTCAAGTTACTGCAATCTCTGATTGTTGAGAGAACAAATGGCTCCCTCTTGAAGCAACGAATGCATAGCGACTCGACACGGGACATCTTGCCGAGACCGATTACGACGGGGCACCCGTATGGGCGAAAGGAGAGAATTAGTGACTGCAATTGCAGCCCATCTAAGGGCGTCAAGTCTAAAATGTCCTCGCGTCGTTCCTCGTCGTCGCCGGGAGCTGGCCTTACCGAGATCTCCTTGACACACAGGGTTCGCAATACACTAACTACCGCTCGGTCGATTGGATAAGCTAATGCAACTGAATACGGCCTGGCATCTTCCTCAATCTTCTCTAGACGCAGCGCAGCTTTGATGTCAAGCACTTTTGTCGAGTGGAGACGCCATGGATCCTCAGGACGTTTCTTCACGTAGACGTCGCCGCGGTCATATCGTAGTAACACGTCATTTCCGGTCCACGCGACTGTGCAGAGCAGTCGCGAATTCAACGCCCGATTGAAAGAAACAGGACGAAACACGAATAGTCTTTCCGGCGGCGTTAGAGAGACACGTACAGCACCCATCGCTTGCTGCGGTTGCGATTCAAACGGTGGCGCCCAAACGATGAGTTCGAAGTCACCATCGACTGTAAACTCCTCTGAGGCGACTTCTGGCGCTATGCGGGGCGTTGCTTCCGTGGACCTCCCGTCGCAGGATGACCTGGAGCCAGCTGGTTGTCCGCCTTCAGTCATTGCTGCTAGCGGCAGACAAAGACTGACTGTAAGAGCGACTAAGCGGAGGACAGTTTGAGCAGTATTCATAACCAACGTCTCCTTCCCACGATCTTGCCGCTCGCTTCGGGCAATTCTGCGGGCGTGAATCCGGATCGACCATGTGGGATTCTTCCCACCGATGCAGCGAACCGCTACGGGGAAGGTTTGAAGACTCTGACCTTTCCCTCTTTGGACTGGTAGAAACTCTCCCGAAATGCTCGATTCGCCGTGAGAACATCCCTCGCCGTCGCGTCGGTTCGGCTTTCCAACCATGTAAGCCACCGCTGCAAATTGTCGCGAGTGGGGCGTCGGGCGAAGTCCACCTGTTGACCGGCGAGCAAGGTCTTCATCGCTTCTGAGTTCTTCAGCTGCCACCACCCTGCCAGGTCAGGGAAGGTCATCTTGGAGTGACTTTCGTTCGCGGCTATCGTTGCCTGCCGGGAGAAAATGTCCCCCGCGGCGAACCCCATCGTTCCGACAACGGTAACGCCGCTACCTTTGGCCAATTGTGCCGCTATTGAATCGCTTTCGTTCCTTGCCAATCCGCTACCGCATCCGTTAAGGATGATCAAGCCCTTTGGGGACATATATCGCGTCAATACTCGTCCGATGGCGTAGGCATTGTCTGGTGTCAACGTATTAACGTCGCCGAGGGCTGAGAAAGTGCGCATGAGGTCAAGATCGCCGTACCCAGATTTCGTCAGCTCTCCGGGGTTAGCTTCGTCGTCGGCCGCATTGCCCCCAAACTGCATATGTCCCTCGTAACTTGCGTGGCCATGAAGGGCCAGCACCATGATCGTTTTGTCCGGCTTCTTGTCTGGTTCGCGAAGGACATCGATTCCGCCGGGAAGCCTACGTACCAGTTGCCGAAACGTATCAAGCGACGGTATTTCGGGGCGTGACACGCCAGTCGCGAGTTGGCCGGGTGAGGTGATGAACTTCAGTGTTCTTACATTATCCACCATTGCTACTGCCGGGTCCAAGAGGCTCTTGTAGAAACTCTCCAGGGTCATAAGTCCTGGCACCGATTCATTCGTATCAACGGCGTTTGCCGAATCCGCCAAGGGGGGAGCCGCGACCGCCAGCCTCATGGCTGCAGCCATGAGTAAACGCCCGACTGTGGTCCCTTCCAATCCAGTGAAGGGTATGACATTGGTAGCCGCGCGATGAGATACGAACCTATATAGGCTTTGCTGAAGCCGGCGGTCACCAGACGTCGAGACGCGACCCATTGAGCTTGAAGTCACAGATCTCGATATTCGTGAGGCCACGTTCCATGAATCACAGCTGTCCGGCACGGCCATCCAGACGCCGTCCAACGCTCGGCCCTCTTCGGGACGCTCGTCGGCGCGAGGATCGACCTCGAGACCGAGCGTCTCCGACGGCGCTGATGCCGGGTCTTCGCGACCGCTGAATGGAACCCGCACCAAGTGGCCGCGTGTTCTCCAGAATTCTCCGAGATCTGGATTGATCGCTTGCAAGATGTTAGCCACTTCAGCTTGGTCATAAGCAACCCCTGGAACGTTTGTGACGGAGGTCGGACTGATGGCGGGCGACGCGGGAGCGGCTGCGGCATAGGCAGGGCTGGCTGCGAGGCTGGGACTAGCCGCTGCCGGGGTGGCCGCTGAAATCCCTGCTGGAATATCCGGCAACGCATCGGTGTTGAGCAGCGCCTGTGTCGAAGCCAAGTACTGTGAGGCGGGGTCGCCAGTCGCCAGCACCTTATCCGCGGCTCCGCGAATGTCCCAGTAGCCGGATTCTAATTGCGGTTCGGCGGGATCGGCGAGCCACCCGGAACCGTACCACCAGGGGTTCCACCAGCCGCCCCACCAGCCGCCGCCCCAGGCCCAGGCGTTGTAGCCGCCGTAGTAGGCCCAGGAGTTCCAGGACGCGCCCCACCAGTTCAGGCCCGAATAACCGTAGTAGCCATAGTACCCGTAATAGCCATAGTAGCCGTAGTAGTACTGGCTGGCGACGATGCTGGCCTGGAAGTCGATGGTGGGCCCGGCAGCCACGGCGTACCGCGGATCTAAGTCCGGCACCGTGGAGTCTTCCGGGAGCGTGGCGTGATAGGTCCCGGCGGTGCCCATCCCCGCCACGGCCGTGGCTTGCCAAGTTGCCAGAGTCAGTTCCAGGTCGGCCTGGGCGGTGGCGGCACTCGCCGCCACGGAGGCGGTCACGTTGGCCAAGGCCAGATCGGCGTCCGCCAAAGCGATCTCGGCGATTTTCTCCGCGTCGGCAATGGCCACGCGCTGGGTCTCGTCCGCTGTAGCCACCGCGGTGACCCAGACCAGGTAAGCTGCTGCTTCGGACGCGTCGCCGATTGCCCAGGGCGTGCCGTTGGCCAGAGCGAAGGCGGCGCCGGCGGCGGCCAAGCCCGTCGTTTCGGTGATCCAGTACCCCTTGTCCAAGGCGGCCTGGGCCTGCACCAACGTCTTGTAGGCAGTCGCATCGGCTACGCTGTAGTCGCGCTCCGCCTGAGCTTTGATGTTGGCCTGGGTTTGGTCCTCGGCCGCTTGGGCGATGGCGAGCGTGTGACTGGCTGTGGCTACGGCGGCCAGGGCCGTGGCCAACTCGCCGGCCTCTGCCGCGTTGTAGGTGTCTTCCAAGGTTTCCAAACTCGTGCTGTGCGTCTGATAGGCCGCGCTGAGGGTCGCGTAATAGGCGGTCCAGTCCTTGTCGATCGTCACATCGCGGTAAGCCGTGGCCAAGTCCACGGTGTAGTCGCGTTCTGCCTGGGCCTTGTCATCCAGATAGGTCTTGGCAGGACCGGCCAGCGCATTGAAGTACGCCTCGTGTGCCGTGGCCTGATCATCTTCGTTGGTCTCAGCCGCCAAAGCCAGATCCGTCGCCCGCGCCAAGTCCCCAGCGCTGATCGCGGTCGTCTTTGCCAGGTAGGCCGTAACCAGGGAGTTCTGATACGCGGTTTCGGTCGCGTTCCGACTGGTCACCCAATTCACATAAACGGGCTGCATGCTGGTCCACCACGTCACCCGCGCCGCCGCCCAATCCTCCAGGTATTGGGTCCAGGGAATGGCGATCGCGGTATTCACGGCCGTCGCGGCGGCCGCGCGGGTCGTCTCCTGGGCGGCCCAGTACGCCACATCCGCGGTAGCCTTGGACGACCGGTGCGCATTTTCCGCGGCCGTCTCGGCCAGCCAGTAGGTGGTCTCGGCGTTGGCGAACACGTTGTCCAAGGTGGCTTGGTAGGTCGCTTCATCGATCGCCGCGCCGCGCGTAGTCGCAGCCAACGCTTGGGTGCGGTTCTTCTCGGCCGTGGCCAAGCCCAGCGTGTACGCCTGCCGCGCCGCATGCTCGTCCTGGCTCCAAGTCAGCTTGTCATCGGCCAGGTCCGTGGCGCGCTGCAGCGTGGCGTTGGCTTGGGCGGCCGTATGGGCGTCTCCCGCACCCGTGATTTCCTGCAGGTGGTCCAGTTGATACTGCTTCTCGGCCGTGGCCCAGTCGACGGCGAATTGTTTTTCCACCGTGGCGACTTGGACCTCGTAGACGCTGGTCGCTGTGGCCGCCGCCAACTGCCGGGCGTTGTCGGCGCCCAAGGCGGCAGCGTCATAGGTGTCTTGCACCGCCGCTTCGGCGATGGTCTGAGCGGCTTGTGAGTTGGCCAGGCTGGTGGCCTGGACGGTTTCTCCGGTGGCGCGCTGGACTTCGCGATCCTTCCAGGCCGCCGCCAAGTCGAACGCCCGGGTCCCATCGGCCGCAGCCAAGTTCATTTCGTGCGCCACGTAGGCCGGTTTCATGGCCGCGAGCCAGCCCGCTCCGGCAGCCGCATAGGCCGCCTGGAAGACGTCGGCCGGCGCGCCAGTGGCGCTGGCCAAAGCGCCAGCCGCAGCGGCCTTGGCATTGGCCCCGATGATCAGGTAGTCCGCCTCGATGGCGGCCACGGCGCCGGCCCGCAACGCGCTGGCCGTCCCTTCCGCCCAGGTCAGGTTGACCTGCGCCGTCTGCTCCGCCAGGACGTCGTTCTGATCGGCCAACGCCAAGGCGCCGTCATGATTGGCTTGGGCCCAGGCTTGGGCCGAGGTCAAGGTGGCCCCCGCCGCGGCGGCCGACACGGCATAGGCGGTTTCGGCCGCGCTGATGGCCGTCACGTAGTTCACGCCGGCCGTGGCGCGATCCGTGGCCAGATCGATGCGGGCGTCGCCCATGTCGGTGGCCCGGTCGATCTGCGCGTCGCCGATATCCGTGACAAACGGCGTCAAGGCGGCCTTCACGTCGTTCTCGCGCGTGGTGGCCGCGGTGGTCAGCGCGGACAGATAATTCTGCCATTCGCCGGTCGTCAACCCACCCGTGTACCAGCCGTAGTAGGACCAGCCCCAGCCGTAGCCCCAACCGCCATAGTAGTCGCCGTAGCCGCCATAATAGCTGCCGTAGTAACCGCCGTAGTAGCCGCCGCCCCACCAGCCGTAGTTTGTCCATGGACCGTAGACATAACCCGTGTTGCCGCCCCACCAATACCCGTACCAACCGCCATAGCCGTATCCGTAGCCGTAGCCATAGCCGTAGCCGTAGTATCCGTAGCCGTACCAACCCGGCGTCCAGGTGTTGTTCCAGCCATCGGTGGAGTTCAGGTACAGCGTGCGCTGGGCGTCGGCGACCGCTGTGCTGTAGGCGGTGTTGGCTGCCTGGACGGCGATTTGGAGATCGCGGCCCGCATCGGCTTTGGCCGTGTCGTAAGTGACGCGGGTGAAGACCTCGGCCTCCGCGAAGTTGGCCTCGGCCGTGGCTTGGGCCACATAGAGATCCGCATCCGCGTTGGCGGTAGCCAGCGTTCGCGTGGTGTCCGCCGCCGTCAAGGCCGATTGGTGCGCCGTCTCGGCCGCGGTCACCACCGTGACCAGGGCCACGTCGGCGGTAGCCACCGCGACGCTGCGGTTGTAGAGGGCTAACGAGACGGCATCCTGATACAGGTCCTGGGCGACGCGTCTCTGATTCGAAGCGTTGTACTCGGCCACCGCCAAGGCCGCCTGGTATTGGTCATACGGGCTGCCCGTACTGAGCGCCACGGCCGCCAGCGCCGTCGCATGGTCGGCGTACAATCGGGTTTCATACAACCCGCGCGCGGCAATCGTGTCTTCGCGTTTGGCGGCATCGGCGATGGTTTGCGCGACCTCCTGGTTGGCTTCCGCCGTCTTAGTTGCCACCTGTTGGCTGGCGTCGGCGGCCGTGACCGCGGTGGTATACGCCGCGTCGGCCGCCGTCGTGGCGCTCGCATAGGCGATGTCGGCGGTGGCCTTCGCCCCGGCCAACGTGATGCTTTCGTTCTTGATGGCCGTGGCCAGGATTTTCGCTTGGATGCCGATTTGGTCGGTCAACAGGGCGCCGGCACCCGCCGCGCTGGCCGTATAGCTGTCCGTTTCGTTGGCGTACTGCACGGTCCGGTCATAGGTGTCATCGGCGATCGCCTGGCGCAGGGCATCCCAGGCCGTATGCATGAGGCGTAATTCAACTTGGCCGCGCCGACGTTGTCCGCGTAGGTGTTCGTGGCCGCGACCATGGCGACGACTTGGGCCTGGCTGGCGAGTGATTGGGCATTGGCCAAGGTTTGGTCGGCGGTGGCCACCGTCGTGGCTTGGGTGTAATCGGCGGCGGCGGTCGCGGTGACTTGAGTCACGTCGGCATTGCCCGTCGCAGTTGCCCACGCCAGCTCGACGGTCGCCAGGTCCAGATGGTATTGGGACCAACGGGAATTCTCGGTCGTGTTCCAGGCGGTCATCGCGGCCAGATGTTGTGTGGCTTCGGCGACCTGGTAGGAGCGCTGCGAGCCGGCGTCGGCGACGTCGCGCGTCTGGGTCAGTTGGGCCTCGGCATCGGCGAACTGTTTGTCGGCCAAGGCCGTGACGCTGACGAACGCCACATCGATCGCGGCCCAGGCCGTCTGCTGCGTCCCGTCATCCTTCACCACCTGCACGGCGTATTTCTTGTCGGCGTCTGCCAGGGCCTTGTGGTACACGGCCAGGGCATCGCCGGTGGTTGAGTTTTGCGTGCCATTCGAGCTTTGCGCGTCGTCACTGAACTGCTTGGAAGCCGTGCGGGCGTCATCGCCCCGCGTCTGACTGGCGTCGATCAGGGCGATCTGGTAATCGTGATTCACATTCAGCAGAGCGATGTTCAGATCCGCGCCGGCGTTGATCCAATCGTTCGAGTCCGTGCTCTCGTAGCCATAGCCATAGGTCGGGTTGACGATCCACTGGCGCGCGTTGATGAGCGTGGTGTCGTGGTTGTAATAGGCCAGCGAGGTTTGGTCCGACCAGGTGTAGTAGACATCGGCGTACGTGTCGTTGTAGTCCTTATCGACTTGGGCCAAGTCGTCACGCAGTTGCTGGCGCTGCAGGGCGTTGTCCTGCAACTCAATCTGCACGTTGAGGACCTTGGCGTCCCAATACGTCACCTTGGCGTCGAGACGTTCCTTGCCGTGCAGCCAGGCCGCGTCGGCCTGGGCATAACTCCGCGCCTTGGCGGCCGTCGCCGTGGCCTGCGACTCAGTGCGGGTGGCGTCGGCCGTGGCCGTCGTTTGAGTCATGTACGCCGCCGAGCGCTGGGTCGTGTACGTCGCCTCGCTATTAACCAGGGCGAGTTGGTAGGCGGTCCAGGGTGTGCCGACGACCGTGTTCCAGGTAGCCAGCTGCGTTTGGCGGGCCGCAACCTCAACTTGCCAGCGGGTGACCGTGGCAGTGGCGACGTCCAGATCGTGGGTGCGAATCGCATCCGCTTCCGCATCGGCCCGGATCTTCTCGGCGTCGGCGATGGCCTTGCTGCGTTGGCGCTCGGCATCGAGCAGGGTTTGCTGCAGGGTGTGGGTCGCCACCACATACTGCGATCGCCCGCCACTGGCGTAGCTGTTGAACTGCGTGTCCAACGCCTCCTGGGCAGCGCTGACGGCCTGATCGTGGGCCAGGTCGGCCACCGACATGTCCAGCCGATACTGCTTCCAAGCGCCGGCCATGTCGAGATCGTATTGCCGGCGCGCATCGGCGACGTCCTGATCGGCCGTCTTGCGTTCGCTGTAGCACGTCTGGCCGTAGGTGAGATAGGCCGCTTGCCGTTGGCTCTGCGTCGCGTTCGGGTTGGACAGCACGGCGTAGGCCGAGTTCCAGGCCGTTTGCGTGTGGCTGCTGTAATTGGTCCAGATGGCGTTGGTAGCGGCGGTGAGGGTGGCGTAGGCCGCGTCTCCGGCGCCGTCCAGCGTATTCCAATTCGCTTCCCACGTGGCCTCGTAGGCATCCCAGGCGGCCTGCAAGGCGGTCGCATAATTCTGTTGTTGCAGGTTGATGTCGATCCCCGACGCATTGGGCGCCTGCATGGCGGTCCAGTAGGCTTGTTGCGCCGCTTGGGCGTCCGTGCTGTACTGGTTGTTGGCCGCCGCGACGGCAGTGGTATAAGTCGTCTGAGCCGCCTGTTTCGCGTCGCTCAAGGCTTGGTCCGCCGAGGCCGTGGCGATTTGGTAGGTCGCTTCCAGCGTGGCCTTGGCCGTCTGATAGAGCGGATCGGCGTCCCAGTCGTAGGCCGGACCTTCGTAGGTGGGCAGGCCGCTGGGCGGCTGGGGTTGGTCCCCATCCGCCGGGATCTGCACGCCGTTGGCAGCGGGCGCTGCCGGCCAGGTGAGGGGCTCGATGGTGTAGTGGGTCGGATCGCCCGTGAAGCTGGCCATGTTGGTCACGAAGGCCGCCTGGGCCGTCTGCACGGCCGACAGGTAGGCGGCATCCGCAGCCGCCACGGCCGCCGTGTGCGCGTTTTGGGCGGTCTGAACGGACTGGTTCCGCGTCGCCGTGGCGGCACCGACATCCGTATCGTACTGGCTGTTGGCGGTGTCCATTGCCGTCGGCGCGGACCCGCCGGGGCCCAGGCCATCACTGGCCCGAGCGGCCTGGTTCAAGGCGCCCGCGACCGGCACAAGGGCCTGTGCGGCGGTGCCGTCAGGATCGCTGGACAGCACGAAGCTCAAAGGCACCCAGGAGCTGTGGACGGTCGCACCGCCGGAGGCGTAAGTGGCCGTGCGCAGGCGGACCGTGTTCAGGCCCTGGTGCAGATTGTAGGGCGCGAAGCTGAAGCTCCCGTTGGAGACATACGCCGTCCCATCGGCCGTCTCATCGCCGTTGACGTCATACTCCAGCCAGGTGTAGTTCGCACTGGTGATCCCCGCGACAGTCCCCGTAAGTGTGCCGTTGCTGGTGCTGAAATCGTGCGTGGCGGAGCCCGTGTCGGCTGCCAGGCCGATCTGCGTGATGTTGGGTTGCGCGTTGGCCGAAACCTCCAGGCGGAATTGGAACGTGTACCAGCCGCTGTACACGGCCGTGGCGTTCTGATCGTAGTCCTTGGTCCGCGCCCGGATCGTGATGTCTCCAGACGGCAAGCCCTGGGGCGCGTAGGTGAACTGCAGATCGCTGTCCACGGTGATTTGACCGTCCGGTCGGCCGTCCCCGTTGTGGTCGAACTGCACGACCACGAACTCGCCCCGGCCACGGTGATTGAGCTGCCCTTGAAGTTGGCTGTTCGAGGTGATCTTGTCCGTACTGCTGGAGCCGTCGTCCTGCACGAGGGACAACTGGCTGACCTGGAGGGGTTCCGATGCGGACGGCGTGTTGTTCACGGTGATCGCCGACCAGCTCGAATAGAGCGTCTGGTGCTCGGCCTGATCCGTTTCCCGGGTGCGCACATGCACGGTCGTGGTGCCCGTGGGCAGCGAGTTCGGCTGCACGCTGAATACACCGTCTCGGTCCGTCAGGACGGTTTGATCTACCGTCCCGTCCCCGTCGTAATCGAACTCCACGGCCACCTGATCCAAGGCGCCTTCATTGGTGATCCGGCCGGTAAGCGAGGTGGTCGCATCGCTTGCGTAGCTGGCAGGGGCGACCAGTTCCAGGCTGTTGAGCCGCGCCGGGGCGTTGGGCTGGTCTTCGTAAGTGAAGTTCAAGGTCGACCAAGCGCCGCGCGCGTAGGCCCCTTGCTGCTCGTCCCACTCCACGCCCCGGACTTTCACGCTGATGGAACCGAAAGCCAGCCCGGTCGGCTCGATACGGAAGCGGCCTTGGTCGTCGGCCGTGGTGACCTGGTCGACGTTGCCGTCCCCATTCCAGTCGACCTCGACGGTCATCCCCGCGACCTGCCGGTCGTCGGCCAACTGGCCCACCAGCGTCGGGTTCGCAGTCGCGCCGTCGGTCGCCGATGATCCGGAGTCGCTCAGCAGGCCGACCGTTTGTACGACCGGCACGGCATTGGTTTCGGCTTCCAGGGTGAACGTGAGCGTGGTCCAGGGACCGTACAGTTGCTGTTGGTTGCGATAGTCCCACTCCACGCCGCGGGCCGCGATGGTGTGGGTGCCCAGGCTCAACCCGGGCGGCAGGTACGTGAAATCGCCGTTGGCGTCGGCGATGACCGACGCATCGGCCACGCCGTCGGCGTCGCGATCGAATTCGACCGTCTGATAGGCCACGGCCCCGTCGTTGCCGAGATTCCCGGTCAGCGTCGCGTCCCAGGTCAGGTGGTCGGTGCTCGACGCTCCGGTGTCGTGTTTCAGCTGGAGGCTCCCGACCTCGATGGCCGCATTGGGGATGGGTTCCAGGGTGAACGTCAGTTGAGACCAGGGGCTGCAGACGTATTGCTGCGTGTTCCCGTCCCAGACGCGCGTGCGGGCGCGCACGGTGTGCGCCCCTTCGCCGAGGTTTTCGGGTTCGTATAGGAACTGCCCGTCAGCCTGCGGTTCGACCGAGCCGTCCGGCAAGCCATCGCCGTTGTGGTCGAAGACGACTTCCATCCCGGCGAGATCCGCCGCGGTGGAAACCTGTCCGACCAGCGTGCTGATGGACGTGACACCATCGGTGCTGGACGTTCCCGTGTCGGCCAGCAGGGTGAATGTTTGCAATTGGGGGGCCTGCACCGGCTGGAAGTTGAACGAGACGGAGAACCAGTCGCCGGGCACTCCGCCGCCTGCCACCGGATCCCACTGCACGCTGCGCGCCTGCACCGAGACGTTGCCGGCGGCCAGACCCAGCGGCCGAAACTCGAACTCGCCCTGCGCATCGTTCCACGTCGAGCCGTCCACCACTCCATCGCCGTCCTGGTCGTACTCGATACGGAATTCGGCCGCGAAGTTCACGGCCACCGCCAGTTTGCCGTGCAGCAGCGCGTCCGACGTGACGCCGTCCGTGGCCGACGTACCCGTGTCGTCGGCCAGGGCCAGGCTGGCCAGAGCCGGGCCTTGTTCCGGTTCCCAGGTGAACGTGAACGTGCTCCACGGGCCACGCAGATAGGTGCCATAGTTCACATCCCACTGCAAGGCCCGCGCACGAATGGTATGCGTGCCGTACGACAGGCCGCTGGACCAATAGCGGAACCCGCCGTCCGCCGCGGTCGTGGTCTTGCCGTCCACTTTGCCGTCGCCATCGTAATCGAACTCGATGGGAACGATCAGGCTGAAGGTGCAGGTGCCGCCACTGCCCGAACTGTTCTGGCCGTTGGTGTAGCCGCCGCCCGCGGAACTGGGCGGTCCGTACGATCCCGGATCGGCGTTGCCGGCCGGATCGGAGAGATAGCCGCCGCTACCACCACCGCTGGAAGAGTCGGAACCCGAACCCATGCCGCTGGGGAGAAAGGCATTGGGATCGTAGTTACCGCCGCCGTCACCTCCGGAACCCGTGCCGGACCCATTCCCGGTTGCGGAGCAGTCGCCGCCGCTGGAACTGCCTCCCGAACTGCCTCCCGAACCGGAACCCGTGCCCGAACCTTGTCCCTGCCACACGTCGCCGCTGAGCACCGGCAGGCCGGTCGCAAATTCCCCTTCATTGTCTTGGGACATGGCCAGCCCGGTGACCAGGTAACTGGACAACGGCGCAGGCTCCAACGTCATGGAAAACGTCGTCCACGTGCCCACAGTTACCTCGTTCGTGATGCGATCGGTCGTCACCAACCGGTAACGCAGGTCCCAGGACCCCGAGTAGCCTTCCAGGGTCGGGTCCGTTTCTACGGGATCGTATTGGAAGCTCCGCGACTGGGCCGACACGGTCCGGGAACCCTCCGGCGTGTCGTCACCGTCGTGCTCGAATTCCACCCGGGCCGTGTGGTTCTCCAGATCGCCCAGAACCTTGCCGATCAAGGTGGGATTGATCGTGATCCGGTCGGTGGCGTTCGGCCCCGTGTCCCGCAGCAACTGGACGCCGTCGAGCCGCACCGGACCCACGTTCGGATCGGCTTCCAGGCGGAAGGCCAGGGACTTCCACTTGCCCGTCTCCAGCACCGTGCCGTCGGCCGCCACATTGACGGCGCGGTAGTTCAGAACCTTGGCGCCCAGTACCGCGGCGAACGTCGCATCCAGCACCCGCGGATCGTAGGTGAAAACACTGGCACTGACTTGGACCATCACCGAACCATCGGGTTGGAAGTCGCGGTTCTTGTCAAACTCGATGCGCGCCGAGCCGCCGTGGAAGTTGCCTAGCACGATGCCGTTGACGCGAGGATCGGCGGTCACCAGGTCATGGTTCGGATCGTCCACCAGCCGGAGCCAATCCACGTACGGCCCTTTGTCCGGCAGATCGTTGTCGATGATCCGCACCGACTCAGTATTCGGGATCTTCAACGCATAACTGTCGGGGCCTCCCGCGATCAACGTGATGCGGACTTTCTTCACCACGGGCGCGACGACCGTATCGTCAATCGGATTCACGGGGATCAACACCGTGGAGGCCCCGGCCGGAAAAGTCACGTCCCCCTCGGAGTCATCCGCGGACGTGCCCGGCAGGAATTCGAAGTCGACGCCGTTCTGCGCCGTGCTGTACAGCGGCTCGATCACGAAATGCACGGTCAAAGGTTGGGCCAGATTCTCGTTGGTCCGCGCCCGCCGGAACCAGCCGTTGACGCCGCCCTCATAAGCCCGCGTCCGATCCGCGATCCAGACTTTCGGCGAGGTGCTGGTGGTGTCATTATCTAAGATGTGGATTTCCGCGGTGGCCGTTCCGGTGTACTCGCGCGAGGCGGTGATCACACTGGTCAGCGTAATCCGTAAGACCTCGTCCCCTTCCACGAGGGCGTCGTCAATGGCGGTGACTACGATATCGGCGCCGACCTCTCCCCCGGGAATGATCACGGAACCGGACAGGGGTTGATAGTCCTGCGCGTCGGCCGTGCTGCTGGTGTCGACCACGTAGTTCACCGTGACCGCCTCGTTACTGGCCGCCGGGCGGGCGATGTGGAAGTAGCCCGGCAGCCCGCCTTCGGCAGCGTCCTGCACGGCCACGATAGACACCGGCAACAGCGGACCGACGAAGTCGTTGTCGGCAATCATGAGCGTGGCCGCCGAGGGGTCGCCGACTTCGTAGTCCTGGATGCCGGCCAGGTAGTCCGGCTGACTGACCAACGCCAGCCGCAACGTCTCGTCCCCTTCGACTTCGCTATCGTCTATCGGCCGGACCAGGATGTCGGCGTAGCTACTGCCGGAAGCAATCAGAGCGTACTGGGGCAACGGGTCATAGTCGTTGGCCGAGGCCGTCGTACCCTCGGTCTGGACGGCGAAGTACACAATCAGTGAGTCCGTCGTCGCTCCGGTCCTATAGATCCGGAACCAGCCCGTCTCCGACCCTTCGTGCGCATCGTGCGTGGCATCCAGGATCGTCCCGCCATCGGTGACCGTGGCGACGTACGCCTGACCGCCCGTCAGCCCGGCGCCATCCACCGAGAGGCTCTCCAGATTGCGTCCGGCCAGCCGTCCGTGGAACGCGACGTGCCAGGGACCGCCCGCCGGACCCGTGACCGAGACGTTGTCCGCGCCGATCCCGGTCAAAGCGGCCAATTGTTGCTCGACCACGGCCGCCGTGGCAGCCCGGGCGATGGCCTGCGTGCTGTGGTTGCGGTAGGCCAGTTGAAAGGTACCACCCTGGGCGTGAGCCAGCGCGACCAGCTGGATTTCGTTCGTGGTTCCCAGCGCGCCGTCTGTCAACTTGTTCGTCTCCACGACGGCCGGCTCACCGTTCGTGTCGTAAACGCCGGTGCCGGCCAAATCGTTCTGGGCGACCAATTCGCTGAGATCCTGGCTCCCCAGGTCGCCGGTGAACTCCACGCGCAGACGCCGCGACCACGAAGACACGGCCACTTGCTCGACGCTGACCGTGCCGCCCGCATTGGCGATCGACGGGATCTGCTCCAAGGCACTCGCGAGGTCCGAGGTAGATGCGTTCCAAGCCACGGCGGGACTCTGCCGCTGGGGATCATTGAACGGAGCAACGCCGGCCGTCAATGGCCCCCAATAGAAGCGCAGTTGGCCTCCTCCGGAAGCCAAATCCGTGCCGGTCGCAGAACTGCGGACGAGGACTTCGTAAGCCTCGTTCGTGCCGTCGACGCCCTCGACTTCCACGTCGACCGTCGCCGTCGGCTGGGCAATCCCCGTCAACTGGCTGATGTCCACCGTGATTTGGGGCAGGTCGGTCGTAGCCCGCGCACCCCGGAAAGTGATCGTAAACGGTGAATCCTGCTGACCGTCGCCGGTCACCGTTACATTGCCCGTGCCGACAGGGGCTAACGCTTCCAGGGCCGTCTGCACCTCCAAGGCCGAAGCCGTGGGAACCAGGGCCGAGGTACTGCTCGTCCCCAGGCTGAGCGTCCAGGTCCCGCCGCTGGCCTCCGGCAGAATGAGCGTCTGCACTTCGTTGGCCCGTTGTCCGATCGACACCTTCGCGCGTGTGACCGGCGCATCGACCACCATGATCGTGGCACTGGAGGGTGAACCCAGTTGGTACGTGGCGGCCGAACTGCTGGTCAAGACGATCCGCAGCGTTTCGTTGCCTTCGACCGCCGCGTCGGTTAGGGCCGCGACCGAGATATCGGCCTGGGACGCGCCCACACCGAGCGTGATGGAACCACTGACCGGATCGGCCGCGGAGGTCCCGCTCAGATAGGAGAAGTCCACGCCCGGAGTCGCCTGGGAGGCTTGGGTGTCAATAGAATAGGTGACGGTCAGCTCCTGGGAGGTGTCTCCCGTGCGGACCAGACGGATATAGCCCGTTTGCCCTCCCTCCACCGCGTCGCGGGTGCTGTCCACCGTCACGGTCGGC
>JAPLNJ010000692.1 GCA_026692885.1 Planctomycetota bacterium
CCCAGGGCAGAGCGTCGCGGCGACAGCCGCAGAGCGCCGCCCTGGGTACGGGTTCGATTCAGCACGGTAGCCCTGAAAGGGCGAAACAAATCGGTTCATCCCGCACGCATCGTTTTTCTCGTTCCCACGCTCCGCGTGGGAACGTAAGCTGCGGACGCTCTGCGTCCTTGAGCAGACGACGCGGAGCGTCGAAACACTGGCGTTCCCACGCAGAGCGTGGGAACGAGAGCAAAGGTGGGCCGCGAGTACTTGGCCCACCCACCACCTTGCCCAACGCAAACAACCGTCAGCCGGACAACGACGCAAACAGCCGATCCGTCGCCGCTTCCCCGGCCGTTTGATCGAACTCCCCGGCCATCTCTGCCAAGGCCTGCTCGATGGCGAACCGATCCAAATCGACATCGTCATACAGGGCGGCCGGCTGGCGGCTCAGCGGCGCCGAATCCGGCGGTGTCATGGGACGACTGTAAAGTCCGGCTGCTTCCGCGGTAACGCGGGACCCGAAAGACGCCTCCGTGACCTCGCCTAGACCGGCCACGCTCCCGATCGCCAGACCGGAAGCAGGCCCGACGAACAGCGCCACCGGCGCCACAGCCATCGCCGCTTGGGGCGCCACAGCCGCCTCGCCCTCACCGGCCTCCACGATTCCACCAGACAGGAAATTTAGCTCCTGGATGATGGTCAACACATCCGACGGCGTGACGTGGTGGTCGCCGTCGACGTCCAGGTACGGTGGTCCGCGAAGGCTCGCCTCGGCCTCGCCGCCGACCCCAGTCAAGTTCAGGTAGTTGATGATGATCAAGACATCCAACGGCGCCACGTTGCCGTTGCCGTCGACATCGTGGGCATCAATGGGATTCTGGTAGGGCCCTTCCGCCGCAGCGGAACTGGTGACCGTGACCAGAACGGTGCCGACTGCTGTGAGCGGGGACACCCCGTTATCGGTGATCGTATAGGTAAATTGATCGCTGCCGATGAAATTGGCCGCAGGGGTATAGATCACGTTCACGCCGTCGTACGCGACGGTCCCATGCGCTGGCGTGCCGAAGCCGCCGACGACCAGCCGAAGGGTCTGGCTGCTCTCGTTGGTCGGTCCCGGACGATCGTTGCTGGTCAGCACGCTGGCCGCGACCGTGACCGGCGTAACTTCCGTGGTAAGGAGGGTATCGTTTGTCGCCACCGGCGGGTCGTTGACCGCATTGACCGTGATGGCCAGACTCTCGGGCAACGTGTTCACGTTGGTCCCTGTGCCACTGCCGCTGTCGGTCACTGTCCACACCAGGAAGTCCGTGCCGTTGGCGTCCGCCACGGTTTTGACCTTCAGGCCGCGGAGGGCCGTCAGATCGGCCAGATTGGCCAGAGCGGTACCGGTCGTTACCTGCGTGCTGCCGTTCATCAACCACAGCGTGACGAAGGCCGGAATCGAAGTGATCTGGTAGGTCAGTGTTTGTTGGCCCACCTCGTCCGTCGCCGTGGCTGGCCCCGCCGCGTAGTTCAGACCGCTCAGCCCCAACGTCACGGCCGTGCTGTTGGCGTTGTCCTCGTTCACGTTGATCGCAGCCGGCGTCCCCGCCGTCCGCACCGGCGCGTCATTGACCGCCGTCACCGAGACGGCCAACGTCTCGGTCAAGGTGTTCACGTTGGGCGCGCTCCCGCTGCCACTGTCCGTCACCGTCCAGGTCAGGTTCCCTGTGCCGTTGGCGTCCGCCACCGTCTTGTACTTCAGGCCTTGCAGCGCGGGTAGGTCGGCCAGCAAGGTGCCGGGCGTAACCCGTGTCGTGCCGTTCTCCAGCCAGACCGTGAGGAAGGCTGGAATGACCATGATCCGATAGGTCAGCGGCTGGCCGGACTCGTCTGTCGCCGCAGTCGGTCCCGGCGCGTAGATCAGTCCGCCTAAGCCCAGCGTTACCGCCGCGCTGCCGGCGCAGTCCTCCAGCACACTGAGCGGCACTGGTGCTTCCGAGATCCGCTCGGGCCGGTCGTTCACCGCCGTCACCGTGACGGCCAGCGTCTCGGTCAACGTCTTCACGCTGGGCGCCGTCCCACTGCCACTGTCCGTCACTGTCCAGGTCAGATTTCCCGTTCCGTTCGCCTGGTCGACCGTCCGGTACTTCAGGCCGCGCAGGGCAGCCAAGTCGGCCAACGTGGTACCGGCCGACACCAGCGCGTTACCGTCCCAGACCGTCAGGAAGGCTGGAATGGCCACGACCTGGAAGGTCAGCGTTTGGCCGGCCTCGTCCGTCGCCGTGGCCGGTCCCGGCGCGTAGGTCAGACCGCCCAGGCCCAGCGTCACCGCGGTGCTGTTGGCGCTGTCCTCCAGCACGGTCACTGGCGTGGTTGTTCCCGCCGTCCGCACAGGCGCGTCGTTCAGCGCCGCCACGGTGACCGTGACGGTGCCCAGCGCGGTGGAGTTCGGACGCCCGTCATCGATGGTGTAGGTAAAGGTATCCGTTCCGTGGAAGTCCGGTTGCGGAGTGTAAATCACGTTCGCATTCACGCTGTCGTACGCCACCGTTCCATAAGCGGGGATGCTGAATCCGTTGGCCACGATGCGCACGCGTTGGCCAGCCGCTTCCTCGTCCGGCGGCCCCGGAATGTCGTTGCTGAGCAGGGTGGGCACGGCAATCGTCGCCGGTGTGTCCTCGTTGGTTGCGGCCGCATCGTTGCGGGCGGTCGGCGGATCGTCGACTGCGGTGACAGTCACCGTGACCGTCCCTTCCGCCGTCAGGAAGTCGCTGACCAGAGCGGAGCTATTGGCATCCCACGACTGCCCGTTATCCTGGACTCGATAGCGGAACGTATCGGTGCCGTTGAAGTCGGCCGCGGGCCGGTAGACCACGTTCGTGCCTTCCAGGGTCACGGCGCCGTGGGCGGCAGTCAGGACGAAAACGATTTGCAGGGTCTGGCCGTTTTCATTGGCCGGCCCCGGACGATCGTTGCTCAGCAGCACCGACGCCGCGACGGTCAGCGGTGTATCTTCGGCGGTCAGGACCAAGTCGTCCCCGACCACCGGCGGGTTGTTCACCGGCTGCACGGTCACCGTCACAGTACCCAAGGCCGTGAACGCCGGACGGCCGTCGTCGATGGTGTAGGTAAACGTGTCGGTCCCGAAGAAGTCCGCTGCCGGCGTGTAGATCACCTTGGCATTCGGGGCGTCATAACTGACGCTGCCGTGCGCTGGCGTGCCGAAGCCGCTGGGTTGGAGCCGGACGCTCTGCCCCGCCGTAACCTCGTCGGGCGGGCCTGGAATATCGTTGATCTTCAGCGTGGCCCAAGACACCGTGACGGGGGTATTCTCGGTGGTGCTAATCGCATCGTTGCCGGCCGTCGGCGGATCGTCAACCGGCGTGACCATGATGCTGACCGTACCCTGTGCTGTCGAGGTCGGATCCCCATCGTCGATGGTGTACGAGAAAGTGTCGGTCCCATTCCAGTTGGCGTTGGGCGTGTAGATCAGTTTCACGCCGTCGTAGTACAGGCTTCCGTGGCTAGGCACGCCGAAGCCGCTGGAAACGATCCGCACGTGCTGGCTCGCCTCCTGCGGAAGCGGACCGGGAAGGTCATTTTTCGTCAGCTCCGTGGCGGCCACGGTCAGCGGCGTGTCCTCGGCCGTGCTGAACGAATCGTTCACGGCAATCGGCGGATCATTCGTCGTTCTCGCCGTCACCGTCAACGCCAAGGTCTTCGTGGCCGACAATCGGGGGGGCACGGTGACGTTCGGGTTCGTACTCACCCTCGACGCAAGGTCGAGCGGGTCGGACACACCGTAATCGGGATACCCAGGCGTGCGGTAGTCCGTATTGCCCATGTCATTGACCAGCACCGTCAACGTTTCCGGCGCCGTCGTGGTCTGGAAACCTTTGTCGCCGTAGTACGTCAAACTCGTGAGTGCCTGATTCAAGTCCGCGATTGTTCCCCGCAGGATCAACTGCTGGTACGTATCGGGATGCACCGGGTACACGCCGTCGGCGCTGGCCAACACAGTCTCAATCACCGTGGCGGGGTTGATGGTCAGACCCCCGTGCTGCACCGTGAGCGTCACGTGCAGCTGGATGTCCCCCCGGTCCTGGATGTCGTCGACCAGGTCGTCCACGCGGATGCCCACGACGCCAAGGGTTGTATCCACCAGCAACAAGCCGCTAGGGGCATCCTCGCCCACGGACCGATTCAGGTTCGCGGGCACCGCAATCGTGGGGGCGTCGTTGGTCGGCAGTACGGTCAGGACCACCGAATCTGCGGTGGTCAGCGCCTTCCAATCGGTGGGCAGATGGGCCCGGGTATCTTTGTCCGTGTAGCCCAGATCATTCACGGAAACGGTCAGCATTTCCGCCAGCGTGCCTGTATTGAAGTTCGCGTCGCCGAAATAACGGAGACTCGCCAAGGCCACGTTCAAATTCGCAATGCTGCCCTGGACCGTAATCGATTCGTACGTGTTGGAACGGAACGGTTCCTGACCGGTGGTCGAGGCCAGCGTCTGGGACACCATTTGTACGCCGTTGGAGTTCCAGAACAGCAACCCGCCGTGCAGGACGCTGACCGTCACCTGCAGTTGGACTACCGCCGGATCGTACAGGTCGTCCACGTCGCCCACGGTGATCCCTACGCCGGTCGAGTTCACCACCGGCTGGCCATTCGCATCGTCCTCTTTCGCTGGAACCAGATCCGCCGGAATCTGGATCGTGGGAGGTTGATTGATCGGCTGCACGGTCAAGGTGATCGACGTGACGGCCGTCAACGCCTTCGGATCGTTCCACACGTGAGCCACGGTAGCCTTGTCCGTGTACGCCAGGTCATTCACCCCGATCGTCAGGACCTCCGGCAGCGTGCCCGTATTGAAGTGCTCGTCGCCGTAGTACCGGAGCGTCGCCAAGGCGGTGTTCAGATCGTCGATGGGTCCGGTCAACGTCCAGGACTGGTACGTGTCCGCTTGGAGCGGCGCCTCGACGTCGTCCGGCGGAGTCAAAACCGAGACACGCTGGTCGATGGTGACGGTGGCCGGCGGCGTCAGCACCAGGCCGCCGTGCAGCACGCTGACCGTCACCTGCAATCGGACCGGCGCCCCTAGGTCGAGGAGATCGCACTTTCCGTCGGGGTCGCTTGGTAAGAGGCCGCACTTCCTGTCGATGTCGTCCACCACGATACCCCTGGAACTGGCGTCGACCAACCCGAGACCCGCCGCAGCATCCTCGTCTACGACCTTCAGCAGGCCGGACGGGACCGTGATGGTCGGGGCGTCGTTGATCGGCTCCACTGTGATCGTCCGGGAGTCCGTGACAACTTGCCCACTCGCGGGCGTGTGTGCCGTGGTGCGATAGTCGGTGTTCCCCAGATCATTCACCTCAATGTCCAGCACTTCCGGCACCGCTCCCGTGTTGAAGTCTTTGTCCCCAAAATACACCAGGGTGGCCAAGACCGTGTTCAAGTTGGCGATCGTGCCCTGCAATTCGATCCTCTCGTAGGTGTCTAGCCGGAACGGAGCCTGGCCGCTGGCCGAAGCAGCTGTCAGTACGGCCCGTGCCAAACCGCCTGTATTGCTAAGTGTCAGACCGCCGTGCCGGACATGCACAACGACCTGCAGTTCGATGGTCGCCGGATCGTTGATATCGTCCACGTCACCCACGGTGATCCCCGTACTCTCGCTCCGCAGCGCCACGCCCAGCGGGGAATCCTCGTCGAGCACATTGTGCATGTCCCCCGGAATCACAATCGTGGGCAGATCGTTGATCGGCCGGACCGTAATCGGCACGGTCCGCGTGGCATTCAACGTCGATAACCCAGTCCCCAGGATGTCCGTGTAGCCCGAATCAATGATCTGGATCACCAGATTTTCCGGGAACCTCCCCGTGTTGAAGTTCAAATCGCCCTGGTACCGCACGTTCTTGTCGAGCAAAGCCTTGTTCAGCGCATCCAGCCCGCCGGTGATCGTGACCACCCGCGTGTGGTCTCCGCCATAGGTCACGTAGGGGCCGCCGATGTCGATCCCGCCGTCGTTCAGCCACACCGTGCCGTTGCTGACCGTCAGCGTCACCGTGCCCTGCCAATCCGGGTCATACTCGAAGGCGTGCGGATCCGTCGTCCGCGACCGCGCATCCACGTCAAACACGCTGAATGTGGTGAGCGTCAACATCTGGTCCTCGTCCACCACCTGGGGACCCGGCACCGTCGGTAACTCCGGCGCGTCCTGCTTCGCGTTCACGGTGATCCCGACCGCGTTCGACGCGGTCTGGGTCACGGTGATGTTGGGGCTGGCAATGTCCGTGTTCAGCAAGTCGTCGATGGTGATCGTCAGGGTGTCGTTCGGGACGCTATCCGTCGCTCCCGCATCGTTCAGCGGATTCAACGGGTCCGGCGCCCGATTCCGCGAGTTGAAATTCGCATCGCCCTGATACCGCACGTTCTGCAACCGCAAGGCGTTGTTCAAGGCGTTCAAGCCGCCGGTCAGCGTGACCGTCCGGGTCCGATCGCCGGTGTACGTCACACCCGTCGCGTCGTTCAGCCACAGCGTGCCGTAACTCACCGCCAGCGTCACTTTTCCCTGCCAATCCGGGTCATACACAAGGGTCGGGTTCGTCAATAGATTCCGCGCGTCCACGTCGAACACGCTGAACGCGGGGAACTTCAACACCTGATCCTCGTCCACCACCTGCGCTGGGGGCAGCACCGACACGTTCGGCGTGTCGTGCTTCGGGTTCACCGTCAGCGTCACCGTCTGCGTCGCCGTCAGCCCGGCCGCCGCGCTCCGCAGCGCGTCCGGCGTCAGGTCGGCGTTCCCCAAATCGTTGATCGTCAGCACCAACCGGTCAGACTGGATTCCATTGCGCGGATCGCCCGTGTTATAGTCCTGGTCGCCGCGATACGTCAGACCGGCCAACGCCGCGTTCAGATCGGCCAGCGCGCCCGTGAATTGCACCGTCCGGTCATTGGTCCCCGTCCCTACCAGGATCGTCAATCCGGCCGTACTTCCCAAGTTCAGCAGCCCATGACTCACGGTCAATGTGACCTGTCCCAGCCAATCCGGATCGTAAGCCTGATCCACGTCGTTCACCAGCAACGCACCCAACCCAGTCGTGGCTGTCGTCGCCAGTGTGCTGCCTCCGCTCCAAGCGGCCACCACCGGCGACACGGTCCGCCCTTCCAGAGCTTTGCCGAAGGTCAGCGTGAACGGGCCACTGCCACTGCCCGTGACCGTCACGTTCCCGTTCAAAGCCGGGATCGAATTTAGCGCCGTCTGCACGTTCACCAGCGCGTACGTCGAGAACGCCGTCCCCGCCACACCGTCGTAAGACAACGTCACGCTGCCCGACGCCCCGCTCAGCGTCAGCGTCTGCACCGCGTCCACCCGGACCCCATCCGACACCAGCGCCGCCGCCGCCGTCGCGGATCCCGTGACGGCGGTGCCCAACAGCGGAAGATTCCGCCCCGCCAGGCCATTCCCGAAAACCACCGTGAACGGACCACCCATCGCCCCCAGCGCCCACACGTTGCCCACCAGACCCGGGATGCCCTCCAGATTCGCCTGCAACTCCGACGCCTGCAGACCCGCGTACGGCGCAGTCAGCACCGCCCCGCTGGCCCCGCCAAACGACAGCGTCGCCGTGCCGCTCGCGCCGCCCAACGTCAGCGTCTGCACTTCGTTCCCACTGCCCTCCGTCAGCGTGGACGGCGTCACCGTCCCGACCGGCGGCGCCAAACTGCTGGCCGTCAATTGCATCAGGTTCGCATTGGCCAGTTTGCCTTGGAACGTGATCGTCGCCAACGCGCCCGAACTGGCCGTGACCACCGTGTTTCCCGCTCCGAGCAGGGTGTCTAACGCCGCCTGCACATCCGCCGCCAACGTCGCTCCGTCGGCATCCCAGAAGATCGGATCGGTCGTCAGGTTCGTCCCGTAGGTCAGCGTGAAGGTCTCCTCGGCGTGCAGGTTGTCAAACGTCAGTTGCTGCACCTCGCTGCCGTGACCCGCAAACACGAGGGTCGTATCCTCGTCCACGCTGGCGGTCGTCGGACCCTGGATCGTCGGCGCATCCTGCACCGGATTTACGGTCAGCATCACCGTGTGCGTGCTCGTCCAACCGGCCACCAACGTCCGTATGCTGTCCGGCGTCAAGTCCGTGTTCCCCAGGTCGTCGATCGTCACCACCAACTGGTCCGTCCGCATCCCATCGTCCGGATCGCCCAGGTTGAAGTCCCGGTCGGCCCGATACGTCAGGCCCGCCAACGCGGCGTTCACATTGGCCAGCGCGCCCGTAAATTGCAGCAGCCGGTCATTGGTCCCCGTCCCTACCAGGAACGTCAACCCGGCCGTACTGCCCAAGGTCAGCACGCCCTGACCCACGGTCAATGTCACTTGACCCAACCAATCCGGGTCGTAAGCCTGATCCACGTCGTTCACCAGCAACGCGCCCAGCCCAGCGGTTGCCGTTGTGGCCAGCGTGCTGCCCCCGGTCCAAGCGGCCACCACCGGCGACACGCCCCGCCCTTCGAGCCCCCCGCCGAAGGTCAGCGTGAACGGGCCAGCCCCTGTGACCGTCACGTTCCCGTTCAAGGCCCCGATCGAATTCAGCGCTGCCTGCACGTTGGCCAGCGTGTACGCCGCCGCAGGCACCGTCGTCGTCCCACTCACGCCTTCGTACCACAAGGTCACGCTGCCCGACGCCCCGCTCAAATTCAGCGTCTGCACCGCGTCCACCCGCACCCCATTCGAGACCGGTGCCACCGTCGCCGTCGCGAATCCGGTGACGGCCGTGCCCAACAGCGGAAGATTCCGGCCCGCCAACCCATTCCCGTAAACCACCGTGAACGGACCGCCTAGGGCCCCCAGCACCAGCACGTTCCCTGCCAGCTCCGGGATGCCTTCCAGATTCGCCTGCAACTCCGACACCTGCAGACCCGTGTACGGCGCAGTCACCGCAGCCCCGCTCACTCCGCCAAACGACAACGTCGCCGTGCCGCTCGCCCCGCCCAACGTCAGCGTCTGCACTTCGTTCCCACTGCCCTGCGTCAGCGTGGATGGCGTCACCGTCCCGTTCGACAACGTCAAACGGCTGGCCGTAAATTGCGCCAGGTTCGCGCTGGCCAGCTTGCCTTGGAACGTGATCGTCGCCGACCCGCCCGAAACCGTGACCACCGTGTTGCCCGCTCCGAGCAGCAAGTCCAAGGCCGCCTGCACGTTCGCCGCCAGTGTCGCTCCGCTGGCATTCCAGGCGATCGGATTGGTCGTCAGGTTCGTCCCGTAGGTCAGCGTGAACGTATCGCCGGCGATTGCGCCCGCTAACGCCAACTGCTGCACCTCGTTACGGTGAACCGCAAAGACGAGCGAGGTATCCTCGTTCACGCTGGCCGTCGTCGGACCTTGGATCGTCGGCGCATCCTGCACCGGGTTCACTGTCAGCGTCACCGTATGCCGCACCGTCCGCAAAGCATCCAGAACCCGCGACGCCTCCGGCGTCAGGTTGCTGTTCCCCGAATCGTTGATCGTCAGCACCAACTGGTCCGTCCGCATCCCATCGTCCGGATCGCCCAGGTTGTAGTCCCGATCGCCCCGGTACGTCAGACCCGCCAACGCCGCGTTCAAATTCGCCAGTGCGCCCGTGAACCGTAGCGTCCGGTCATTGGTCCCCGTTCCCACCAGGAACGTCAACCCGGCCGTGCTGCCCAAGGTCAGCACGCCCTGACCCACGTCCAACGTCACCTGACCCAGCCAATCCGGATCGTAAGGCTGATCCACATCGTTCACCAGCAACGCGCCCAGCCCCGTCGTCGCCACTGTGGACAGCGTGCTGCCCCCGCTCCACGACGCCACCACCGGCGACACGCTCCGCCCTTCCAGACCCGTTCCGAAACTGAGCATGAACGGGTCACTGCCTGTGACCGTCACGTTCCCGTTCAACGCCGGGATCGAATCCAGCGCTGCCTGCACATTCGGCTGGTCGACCACCGAGAACGCCGTTCCCGCTACGCCGTCGTACCACAACGTCACGTTGCCCGACGCCCCGCCTAGCGTCAGCGTCTGCACCATGTCGACGCGCACGCCATCCGAGACCGACGTCGCTGCTGCTGCCGCCGCATCCGTGACGGTCGTGCCCAAGAGCGGCAGATTCCGGCCCGCCAGCACGTTTCCGTACACCAGCGTGAACGGACCGCCCGTCGCGCCCAGCGCCAATACGTTGCCCGCCAGACCTGCGATGCCATCCAGATTCGCCTGCAACTCCGACACCTGCAGACCTGCGTACGGCGCCGTCAACACGGCCCCATTGGCCCCGCCAAACGACAGCATCACCGTGCCGCTCTCGCCGCCCAACGTCAGCGTCTGAACTTCGTTCCCACTGCCCTCCGTCAGCGTAGAGGGCGCCACGGTCCCGTTCGATGGCGCCAGAGCACTGGCGGTAAATTCCGTCAGGTTCGCGTTGGCCAGCTGGCCCTGGAACGTGATCGTCGCCACTGCGCCCGAAGTGGCCGTAACCACCGTGTTTCCCGCTCCGAACAATAAGTCCAGCGCCGCTTGCAGATTTCCCGCCAGTGTCGCCCCGCTGGCATTCCAGACGATCGGATTCGTCGTCAGGTTCGTCCCGTAGGTCAGCGTGAACCTGTCCCCGTCGGCCAGGGTGGCAGCAAACGTCAATAGCTGCACCTCGTTGCCGTGCCCCACAAACACGAGGGGCGTATCCTCGTCCACGCTGGCGGTCGTCGGTCCCTGGATCGTCGGCGCATCCTGCATTGGATTCACCGTCAGCGTCACCGTGTGCGTGCCCGTCAAACCGGCCGCCAACGTCCGTTCGCTGTCCGGTGTCAAGTCGGCGTTCCCCAGGTCGTTGATCGTCACCACCAACTGGTCCGTCCGGATCCCGTCCTCCGGATCGCCCGTGTTGTAGTCCCGATCGCCGCGATATGTCAGACCCGCCAGAGCCGCGTTCAATTCCGCCAGCGAGCCCGTGAATTGCAACATCCGGTCATTGGTTCCCGTCCCTACCAGGAACGTCAACCCGGCCGTGCTGCCCAAAGTCAGCACGCCCTGACCCACGTTCAACGTTACTTGGCCTAACCAATCCGGATCGTGGGCCTGATCCACGTCGTTCACCAACAACGCGCCCAACCCGGCCGTCGCCGTCGTGGCCAGCGTGCTGCCTCCGCTCCAAGAGGCCACGACCGGCGACACGCCCCGCCCTTCCAAGTTCTTTCCGAAGGTCAGCGTGAACGGGCCTACCCCCCCCGTGACCGTCACGTTCCCGTTCAAGGCCCCGATCGAATTCAGCGCGTTCAGCACATTGATCTGCGTGTAG
>JAPLNJ010000693.1 GCA_026692885.1 Planctomycetota bacterium
AGACGTGCTGGTTCGCGAGCAACCCGACGGCGTGCTCGTCTATGGCGACACGAATTCCACGTTGGCGGGCGCCTTGGCAGCGGTCAAGCTGCACATCCCGGTGGCTCACGTGGAAGCAGGTCTGCGCAGTTTCAATCGGGCGATGCCGGAGGAGATCAATCGGGTCGTCACCGATCACCTTGCCTGCCTGCACTTCTGCCCCACCGAGGCGGCTGTCAGAAACCTGGCCGACGAAGGCCTGCGCGACCAAGTCCACTTGGTCGGTGACGTCATGTACGACGCGTTGTGCTTTAATATCGGGATCGCAGTACGGAACTCGACGATCCTAGCGCGCTGGAATCTGACACCCCGGCAGTACCTGTTGGCGACGGTGCACCGCGCGGAGAACACGGACGACCCCGCCCGGCTGAGCGCGATCCTGCAGGCTTTGCGAAGTTTGGCCGAAGCCGGACATTGCGTCGTGTTCCCCGTACACCCCCGCACGCGTCAACGGTTGCAGGCGTGCCTGCCGAACCCACCTCGCAACTTGTTGTTGCTAGAACCGGCCTCGTATCTCGACATGCTGCGATTGGAACAGCAGGCGCAAGCGGTCCTGACGGATTCGGGCGGCGTCCAGAAGGAAGCCTGCTGGCTGCGAGTTCCTTGTGTGACGTTGCGGGACCAGACCGAGTGGGTCGAGACCGTCACCAGCGGCTGGAATCGCCTCGCCGGAGCGGACCCCGGCGTCATCCTGGAGAAAGTCGCGGAGGCCACCCAGTCGCGCCCGCCGCTTGCTGCGCACGACGACTTTGCTCCCGCAGCCCCGCAGATCGTCGAGATCCTACTGCGCGGGGGTGCGTTCTGTAGCCCAAGTAGGTCAGGCTCCGCCTGATCGGCCCCTGCCTTCCGTCAGGCGGAGCCTGAGCCGCGCAAAATCGAGATGAACTCCGCTCAGCTTCCCGCCATGTCTTGGGCCTTGATCGGAACGTTGCGAAATGCAGTCAGTGCTAACATCCGCGAATGCCCCCGGCTTGCCCGGGGGAAGATTACGCTCGTGGCTGGCCTTGATCATAACGTTGCGCACGGCTGTCGGTGCTGGCAATGATATGGGTGGCTGGTGGCTGAGCCTAAGCGAAGCCCCAGTCCCCGGTTTCTGGGGCATCGCTGCACTCTGCCCCAGCTACCCTGACCTCCTGCTGCTAGCGTTTTGCGCAACGTTATGATCAAGGCCCTCGTGGCTACACACGAATGCTCCCCACCCCACCCCCCTTCCCCGTTCCCCAGCGGCGGCTCCGCCGCCGCAGGGGAACGGGGAAGGGGGCACGAGGTGTCAGCCAGTGTAGCGGCGAGCGTGACGGACCCCCGGGCAAGCCGGGGGCATCGAACTCCCAGGATAACGCTACTGGCATTGCGCAACGTTCCGATCAAGGCCGTGTCTTGTCGCAGCCCAGGCGGAGCCTGACCTATCGAGTTACGAAGTTGCCCGCACTTCGATCTTGACCCAACTGCTCGTTCGGGATACGGTTTCCGCCACGAGGGAGCGAATCATGACAGAACAAGACGTGATTAATCTGGTTGGCGATGCAATTGGTATTCCTGGTACGAGGTTGACCCCTGATAGCACTGCCAGCGACTTTGCCGAATGGGATTCGATGGGGATGTTGTCGTTGGCGGCCACGTTGGACAGTCACGGGATCGCCCTCGATCCCGGCGAGGGTTCCGTGCTGCAGTCGCTCGGGGCTCTGTTGGGCATGTTTCGGCGCGCGGGGAAGCTGGCATGAGTGTGTACCTGCGAGCGATTCGCTACTGGCTGCCTCAGCAATGCCGCACCAACGAGGACTTGGTCCGCCTGAATCCCACCTGGCGGGCCGACGCGATTTACGCCAAGACCGGCATTCGCAGCCGCCCCGTCGCCGCCGAGGACGAGACGGCTGCGGACCTGGGATACCAGGCGGCGGTGCGGTTGCTGGAGGAGCTCCCCTTCGAGCGTGAAAGGATCGATGCCCTGCTGTTTTGCACGCAATCGCCGGACTATGTCTTGCCTACGACGGCGTGTCTTCTGCAATCGCGGCTGAAGCTGCGGGACACGTGTGGCGCCTTCGATTTCAATCTCGGCTGTTCGGGATTCACGTATGGTCTGTGGGTCGCTGCGGCGCTGGTGACTTCCGGAGCGGCGGAAAACGTGCTGCTGGTGGTGGGCGAGACGTACTCGAAATACTGCAGCCTCCACGATCTGACGACCGTGACGATTTTCGGGGACGGCGCCGCGGCAGCCTTAATCACGTCCCGCGAAACCGACGCCGCGGCCCTGCTCGGACCCACGGTCGTCGGGACCGATGGACGGGGGGCCGAGCAGCTGATCGTACGAGCCGGAGGCGCTCGACAGCGCGCCACACGGTGCTCCCTGCCGCCAGGGCCAGAGGCCGCCCAGGGACAGTGCCGCGCTGAGCATCTGGCGATGAACGGTCCAGAGATTTTTACGTTCACCTTGGCCCGCGTCCAGACGGCGATCCAGCAGTTGCTCGAACGAATCGGTTTGGACTGGAACGACGTGGACTGGTTCCTGTTCCACCAGGCGAACCGCTTTATGCTCGAACAATTGCGAAAGAAGATGGCCATCCCGGCGGAGAAAGTCCCGATCGACATGGAAACGCTGGGCAACACGGTCAGCGCGACCATCCCCATCCTGATCGCCAGGTGTCAGGAACGCAGCCAGTTCCGCCCCGGGCAGCACTGTGTCCTAGCCGGGTTCGGCGTGGGTTATTCCTGGGCCATGTCGTATCTCCGCTGGTTGAATTGAGTGTAACAAAATGGATCTGCGAGGCTGAAACGATGTGGCGTTCTCTGGTGCAGAAGCTGTTGCCTCCGCCTTGGCGAGAGGCCCTGCTGCGCAAATACCGGGTGTTCCGGCGGCGCAGGCTGGCAGCTTGGCCCCAGACGACCGAGGAAGAATTCCGGCGAATCGTGACGGACGAATTGGGCCTCCGCCGCGGTGCGGTTGTGTTCGTGCACAGCGCCACCGACCGCTTGAACCTCGGCTTCTCGTTCTTCCGCGTGCTGCCGATCTTGCGGGAAACGGTCGGACCCGCAGGGACGCTCCTATTTCCCTGCACGCACGTGCGAGATCGCGCCGAGGACTATCTTCGGCGTGGTGATGTGTTTAGCGTGCGAAACGCCGTAACGACGATGGGGATTTTGCCCGAGCTGGTGCGACGGCTACCCGACGCCGTCCGCAGCTTACATCCCACAAACTCCGTCGTGGCTGTCGGCAAGTACGCCCGAGAACTGACGGACACGCACAGCCGCTCCGTCTATCCCTGCGGAGAGGAAAGTCCGTACTTCAAGATCATGCAGTATGACGGGCGGATTGTGGGCCTGGGCGTGACGACGGCCAAGCTGTCTTTTGTCCATTGCGTGGAAGACGTCTGGCGGGACCGGTTCCCCGTCCGCACGCGCACGCCGGAGGTCTTCCCGGCTCGCGTCATCGACCAGGACGGCGCCGAGTTGATCGTGCCCACGGTCGCCCAGAGTCGCGTCACGCAAGTTCTCACCTCACATTCGGTTCCCCGTTTCATCCGCCGACACGTAGCCCCGGCGGTCTGTCGCGAGCTGCGTAGCAACGGGGTGGAGTACTTCGCCGCCGATGCCCGGCGGTTGTACGCGCGGCTGGAGGAACTGGCGGGTCAAGGTGTCACGATTTACGGACGGCCACGATTCGCCGCCCTGCGCCGCGCCTAGCCATCGGCGGCTGGAAACGTTACGAGGCCCCAAGCTATGTTGTACCTGCTCTATTCTGACGACTACGAGGTCTGCCTGGGCGGCAACTACCGGCCGGAGACCGAGGTGCTTGTCGACACCACCGCGCGCGTCCTGGCCACCTGCGAACAGCTCCAGGTGCCCATGACCCTGTTCACCGACGTGGCCTGCCTGTGGCGCTATCGGGAGTTCGGCGGACAGGCTTTTGTAGATGCCGTGGAAGCTCAGTTGCAGGCCGCGATCGGGCGGGGCCACGACGTCCAGGCCCATCTGCACCCGCACTGGTTAGAGACCCAGATTGAATGGGACTCGGCGGGGCATTCGCACTACACCTACAGCCCCAGGAAGTTCTTGTTGGGAGGAGGGGGTGGCGAACAGCCGGACGACCTGTTCGCGTTAACCCTGAGTTTGGGACAACGCCTGCGAGGATACCTGCAAGGCCTGTTGCGTCCGGTCGCTCCGGAGTATCGCTGTGTGGCGTTCCGAGCCGGTGGATACGGCCTGCAACCCGGTATGGAACAGATCGTGGCGGCTTTGCATCAAGCCGGTTTCCGCATCGATTCCAGCATTGTTCCGGGTATGAAGTACAACTCGAACGTCAATCGCATCGACTTCACATCCGCTTCCGACGAGGGCAATTACTACCTGGGCGGCGCAGCTGGCTACGGCCTGTTCGAAGTCCCGGTCGTAGCTGGCCCCGTGAGCCGCGCCGCGATTGCAGCGCACCAGTCTCGCAAGCTCGTCCGCAAGCTGTTGGGCCGCCTGCGGTCGCGAGCGGTCACGCCGCCTGTCGGTTACGCGGCGCAGCAAGTCGACTCCGGCGGAGGCCAACCGCGTAGCCAGCTGGCGGCGCGGATTGGAGCGCGGCTGAAGGAATGGGCGCGGGGCTGGGCCATGCTCGAACTGACGGAGGATCCCGCCTATCTCTGGCACATTACGCGAAGCTATGTCGATCGGCTTGGCACCACGGACGGAGACTTGTACTTTTCCTTTAGCTGCCACTCGAAATCCGCGACACAGAGGTCGCTGCAGGCGCTACAACAGTACCATCGGCTCGTCGAACGGCGATACGGCTCGCGCGTGCAAGCGATCCACTTCCAGGATCTCGACCGCCGCCTGAGCGCGAGGCGGAACGCCGCGTAGCCAGGCGTCGGAGACGGCCAGTGGCCGAAGCTAAACAGGTCCGCGTGAAGGGAAACGTGAGGAGTCCAAAGTGCAAACGGAGAATGGATGAATTCCGGCACTTTGCACTTCGGCACTTAGCAGTCGAGCCTCCTACGAACCGAGACCCTAACCTACGATCGTCCCTCGCCATGTCCACGTCCAGCGCCACGCCCTCCAGTTCCACACCAACCGGTGGCCATTTCTTGCGCAGCGTGATGACCATGATGCTGGGCACCGGAGCTGCGCAAGGCGTGTCGATCCTCGCCCTGCCCCTAATCACACGCTTGTACGACCCCGCTGATTTCGGGACGTTTGCCGTGTGCGTCGCGGCGGTTTCCATGTTATGCGGGATTGCGTCGCTATGCTACCAGCGAGCGATCCCGTTGTGCCACGAACATGAATCCGCCGTCGCGGTGCTGCTGCTCAGTTTTGGTCTGGCGCTGGGGGTGACGGTCGTCGCGACGCTGGGGTTGTGGTGCCTCGTGGGATTGCTTGCTAACGCGAGTACGATTCAAATCCTGCGCCAGCATATCTGGTTTTTTCCCGTGGCGATCCTGCTGCTCGGCGCCGTTGAAATCCTGACGATGTGGAGCGTGCGGGAGAGAACTTTTTCTCATCTGGCCCGCAGCCGGTTTGGCCAGGGCGGCGGCTTGGTCCTGAGTCAGCTGGCTTTGGGATTCACCGGCTGGGGCACCCAGGCCCTCTTGCTGGGCGATGCGTTCAGCCGGGCGATTGCCGTCGGCTGCTTATCGGAACCGCTCTTCCGGCGGCTTCGAAGCGGAGAAATGAAACTGCGAGAATCTCTGGCTAGACTGGCCACAGTCGCCAGCGAATATCGCCGTTTCGCTGTATTTTCGACGCCGTCCGTGTTGTTGAATCGCGCTACGGCGGCGTTGCCCGCCTTGCTGATCGCGGCGTTCTACGGACCGGGCGTCGCCGGCTGCCTGGCCTTTGCCGAGCGGGTGCTGGGGGCCCCCGTGACGCTGATTGGCGAGAGCGTCGCGCAGGTGTATCTGGCCGAGGCCGCACAACTGAGACGCACGCAACCCGCGCGGCTTCAGCAGCTGTTCTTAGCTGCCGCCTGGCGGTTGTTCCTGATTGGGCTCGTGCCTGCGGTTGTCGTGCTGACCGCCGGTCCGCAGCTGTTCGCGTTCGCCTTCGGCTCCGAGTGGGCTCAGGCCGGCAGTTTCGCGCAGTACCTGGCCCTAAGTCTCTTGCTGCAGTTCGTGATTTCGCCCCTTTCGCACACGCTGAACGTGTTGGAGCGGCAGGACCTGCAGTTGCTGTGGGACGTTACGTACTTCGTGCTTCGCGTCGGCGGCTTGTGCCTGGCGCAATGGCTTTCCTGGACGATCGCCGAAGCCATGCTGACCTACTCGGCGGCCATGTTCATCGCTTACGGTCTGCAAATCGCCCTGATTTCGTCCGTAGTTCTTCGGCGGGCGGACGCCTCGCCGACCGTGGCGTCCGCCGAGTGGGGGCTACGCCCCTCGCGGCCGGCCGGAGAGAACTGCATTGCCGGTTCGAGCCTCGAAAGCACCATCTGTTGACCGCCGCCATCCCCATGTTGCCATTCATCTATATCGCCGTCGCCGCCATGGTCGTCGCACTCTTAACCGGGAGATCGTATCTCCTGCTCCGGCCGAGTGTCTGGTTCGTCGTGTGCATGTTGGTCCACCTCAATTTTGCTGCGGCCTTCGTGGAAAGCCCTTTCGACGGGGACCTGGAGGACAACGGCCTGTTTCGGTTGCTGGCAGTTCTTTTCCCGATCGGGGTGCTCGGTTGGGTGGTAGTTACGCCCAAATTGAGTCAGACTGCCCGCGTGATCCTGCAGATGTGTCATGCTACTCAGCCCGCCCCGCAGGGCACGTCCCGATATGAGCGTCGCTTCAAGCTATTGATCGCCGCGATCAGCGGCGTGATTCTGGTCTCGTACGTCCTGCAAGTCCCCGTACAAAGCCTTGGCCTGACGGCGGTGCTGACGGGCAGCGCGGGGGCGGCGATGGCACGCGAAGAGAGCCTGAAACTGTTGGACAACGCGTTCTTGCGGTATGGTTACTTACTGCACATGGGCGTCTTCGGACCGTTTCTGGCCGGGACGGTTGCCCTGTGGCGGTCCCACACCCTGGCCTCGAAATCGGTGCAGGCCATCCTGCTGGTGCTGATCGTCGTATCAGTTTCGTTGACCGGAGCGCGCTCGCCGGCCGGATTTCTGCTCCTTAGTCTGGCCCTCCTGCACCTGCTGCGCCGAGGATTTTGCCAAGGCGGTGTCGCCCTTATGCTGGCGGCCACTGTGGGCCTGATGATCGCATCTGCCATGAGTCTTCTTCGCGAAGGAAGATTGGATGAGTTGACGGTCGAGAAAGTTGCCGAGACGACCGTGGGGCCGATTACCGATCGCGTCTTTGTCATGCCTTTTGAGACGGGCCTGTTCACCGTCCTGTACTCGCAAGAGCGCGGATTGCTCGGCGTCAGCAGCATTCGTCCGCTAGCACTGTTGCTCGGTTACGAGTACGAGCACTTGGCGAACAAAGTGGCGTTGGAGTACTATTTGGGGGCCCTTGAGTCCGGTTCCGCAAACACGTGTTTTCTGTTCGACCTGCAGGCTTCGTTCGGCTTGTTGGGCGGCTGGTTGATTGCACTGGTGTTGTTGTGTGTCCTGGATTTCGCATTGAACTTGTTGCGGCGGGTCTCGCCGGGTATAGTCCCCGTGTTTACTACCGTCCTTCTCGTTTGCGCTTACGGGCTGATTTCTTGCGCGTATACCACGAGTCTAATTTCGCACGGATTGCTTCCCACGGTCGCTTTGGCTTGGTGCTTTGTCCGCTGGGCACCTGCTGGCACCGGCGGGGCGGTCGCCGCGGATGCTCGAACCCGGTCCGTTTTCCGTGGAGTCGGTTCCCGCCCCCGGGCGGCGACCATCCCAAGCCGGCTGACATTGGAGGGTCCCACATGAAAGTCGTGCACATGACGTCGGTGCATCGCTGGAACGACATGCGGATCCAGGCGAAGATGTGCCGCTCGCTGGCCCGAGCCGGTCATGAAGTCCACTTGGTGGTCCCCCGCGAGGATGGACCGCCCGTGGAGCAGCTTGACGGCGTCTGGCTGCATGCAGTGCCCTGTCCCCGTGGCCGCTGCCAACGCCTGACGCAAACGGTGCTCCGAGTCTGGCGACGCGCCCAAGCCATTCCCGCCGACGTCTACCATTTTCACGATCCCGAACTCATTCCCGCCGGACTCGGCCTGAAACTCCTGGGACGTCGCGTGGTGTACGACATGCACGAAGATCTGCCCAAAGACATCCTGGACAAGGATTGGATCCCCCGTTGGTTGCGCGGGTCCGTCGCGTGGAACTCGGCGGCGGTTGAACGTCTGGCGAGTCGATGCCTGGACGGGATGGTTGCTGCGACGCCCAGTATTGGACAACGATTTCCTGCCGGACATACCGTGGTCGTGCAGAATTTCCCGATTCTCGATGAGCTGTCCGGCGGTGTGTCCGTGCCATTCGCCCAACGTCCTCCGTGGGTAGCCTATGTGGGTGGGATCACGAGGATTCGGGGGCTGGGCGAAGTCGTGTCGGCGATGGGGCAGCTGCCGTCCAGCCTCGCGCCCCAGCTGGTCTTGGCCGGGGAGATTTCGCCGGAGAAGTTTGAGACGGAGTTGCGGCAGAGGGACACCGCGAATCGCGTGAGTTTTCGCGGTTGGCAGGGCCGCCGCGACGTGGCCGAACTCCTGGCCCAAGCGTGCGCAGGCGTAGTCACCTACCTGCCGGTGGCGAACCACCTGGAGGCGCAACCTAACAAATTGTTCGAGTACATGTCGGCCGGACTGCCCGTGATCGCTTCGGATTTTCCGCTGTGGCGGCAGATCGTCACAACGGCCGAGTGCGGCCTGTTGGTCGATCCGGAAGATCCATCGGCCATTGCGGAGGCGATTTGCTGGCTGCTTGAACACCGTGATCAGGCCCAAGAACTGGGACGCCGCGGTCAACAGGCGGTGTGCCAGCAATACCACTGGGAGCCGGAGGCCCAGGCCTTGATGAACTTCTACGAGCGCGTTGTTCGCGGCCAGGCGAAGGAGGCTGAACCCGCTCCAAGCATGCCAGCGGTGGACACTGCGTGGCGGGCCGCCTCAAGCCAGGTACGGAGTATCTCGCCCATGCTAGGACGCGTGAGCACAGGGATGGAAAAATGTGTGGGATCGCGCTGATTCTGAAACCTTGGGACCTGCGGTGTCGGGCGGAAGTGCTCGATCGCATGTGCGACGACGTCGCGCATCGGGGCCCTGACGACCGCGGAACGGCGTTTTTTTCGCGCGCCGGCCGACGGCGGGAAGCCGCCTGCGGCTCCGACAGCGATTGGGAGGTCGGTTTGGCGCACCGCCGACTGTCGATTCTGGACCTAAGTGCGGCGGGGCATCAGCCGATGGGCTACCGCGAGCAATTCTGGATCACCTACAACGGCGAAGTCTACAACTTCCTGGAATTGCGCGCCGAGTTGGAGCAGCGGGGGCACGTGTTCCATTCGCGCTGCGACACGGAAGTGGTGCTCGCCGCGTATGCGGAGTGGGGGACCGATTGTTTCGCCCGATTCGGCGGCATGTGGGCCATGGCGATCGTGGATTTTCGCAGCCGTGAGTTGGTCCTATGCCGGGATCGGCTGGGCATCAAGCCGATCTATTTCCGGGAGCAGGGGGGGCTGCTGGCGGCGGCCTCCGAAACCAAGCAGTTTCAACACCTGCCGGGCTTCGCCGCGCGCCTGGACCAGACGGCAGCAACGGAGTTCTTACTGACCGGCTATGAAGACAGCAGCCGGAGCTTCCTGGACGGTGTGCATCCGGTGCCCGCCGGGCATTTCGTCCGTCTGTCGCTGAATTCCCTGCGCGTGGAAACGCCCGTCGCCTATTGGCATCCGGAGCGCGTGACCGTGGCGGTGCGAGATTCGCGGGAGGCCGGCGAACGGTTTGCCGCCAAACTGCGTGACTCGGTCCGGCTGCATCTGCGGAGCGACGTGCCCGTAGGTTGCGCGCTGAGCGGCGGCTTGGATTCGAGCGCCATCGCCGTCCTGGTCAACCGGGAACTGCAGGCATCCGGCAAGGCCCTCAACACGTTTACCTCGACGTTTCCGGGAAGCCAAATCGACGAACGAGAATACGCGGACTCCGTCGTCCGGAGCATTCGGGGGCAACCCCACTACGTTACGCCGTCGCCGGAAGGCTTCTTGGATGACCTGGACCGCTTTGTCTGGATTCACGATGAGCCTGTCGGGGGCCTTTCCATTTACGCCTCCTACTGCATCGCCCGTCTCACCCGGCAAGCGGGCGTCCCCGTGGTCCTGAACGGCCAAGGCGGCGACGAAGTTCTGTCGGGCTACTGGCAGTCCTACTTTATGCATCTCCGGCATCTGGCGCAGCATCTTCGTCTCGGCTTGCTGACCGCGCAGTTCCTGGGTGCGGGTTGCCCGCAAGGAAACGCCGAACTGCTCCGGCAGGTTCCTTGGATGCTGCAGCGGTATCGGCGGCGGCGGCAGCCGAACTCCCTGGTGCGTCTGCGTTCTCTGCCAGCGGGCCGGCATCGCGGCATCCTGGATCAGGTTCTGGCCCAGGACGAACGCAGCTACCGCGTCCATGAAATCCGCCAACTGCACTTGCCTCGGCTGCTGAAATGGGACGACCGGAATTCGATGGCTTTTTCGGTAGAAGGGCGATACCCGTTCTTGGACCATGAACTGGTCGAGTTGTGCCTGTCCTTCGACAGCAAGACGCTGTACCAGGCAGGTTGGACCAAGATGCCGCTGCGCCGGGGACTGCACGGCGTGCTGCCAGACGAGATCATTCGGCGAAAGACGAAACTGGGTTTCGAGACGCCGCAGGATGAGTGGCTGCGCGGACCCTTGCGCCCCTGCTTTCAGCGTTGGCTCAGCCAGGATCGGCCCCTGTGGCAGATCGCCAGTCGCCCCGATGTTGGACGGCTCGCCACGCGGGTGTGGAATGCCAAAACCGCGCAACAGGAATTAGGACAAATGCTGTTTCGACTGTTCATGTTGGATCGTTGGCTGACCACCTTCGACGTCGCCGTCGAGCCGGAGGCTGCCTGGGAACTTCCTTCCATTCCTTCCGCCATCACGCCGCCCTGCCATGAACATTCTGTTGTGTAATCACTATGCGGGTTCCCACCGGCACGGCATGGAATACCGGCCCTACTACTTGGCGCGGGAGTGGGTTCGACTCGGCCACCACGTCACCATCGTGGCCGCTTCCCGTTCGCATGTCCGCCAACAGAACCCCGATTGCCGCGCGGGTCTGACGGAGGAATGGATCGACGGTGTCCGATACGTCTGGCTGCCAACCCCGGCCTACGAGGGCAACGGCGCGCGGCGAGTGGTCAACATCTTCTCCTTTGTCGGCCAGCTCCTGCGTTTCCGATCTCGCGTCACGGGGGACTGGCGTCCAGACGCGGTGATTGCTTCGTCCACCTACCCCTTGGACATTGTGCCGACCTCTCGCATAGCGCGGCGGTATGATGCCAAACTGCTGTTCGAAGTCCACGACCTCTGGCCTTTGACGCCCATCGAATTGGGCCACATGTCTCGTTGGCATCCCTTCATCATGGCCCTCCAGTGGGCGGAAGATTTTGCTTACCGCCGGGCCGATTGCGTCGTTTCGATGCTCCCCAAGGCGGCTTCCTACATGCAGGACCGCGGCCTGCGGTCGAACAAGTTCGTCCACATCCCCAATGGGGTCGACGTTCAGGAGTGGAAGGCCCTGAATCAACCCCTGTCCGAAGAGCACCGGGACGCGATTCGCAGGCACCAGGAGAGGGGGCGATTCCTGATCGGTTATGCCGGAGCTCACGGGGTGGCCAACGCGCTGGAAGTGCTGGTCGATGCGGCGACTCACCTCCGAGATTCCCCGGCGGCGTTCCTCCTGGTGGGGCAAGGCCCAGAGAAGACCCATTTGCAGCAACGGGCTCGGGCAGCCGGGCTGCCGAACATCGAGTTCTTGCCGCCCATCCCCAAGCAGGCGGTGCCGGCCTTTCTGCGTGCCATGGACGCGTTGTATATCGGCCTGGTTCGCCAGCCGCTGTTTCGTTTCGGGGTCAGCCCCAACAAGCTGTTCGACTATATGATGGCGGGACGCCCCGTCATCCATGCGATCGATACGCCGGGCGATCTCGTGGCGGAGAGCGGCTGCGGGTTATCGTGTGCTGCCGAAGACCCCCTGGCAGTCGCGGCGACGGTCCGGGAGCTGATCGAACGACCCACCGCAGAGCTGGCCGCCATGGGCGAACGGGGACGGCAGTTTGTCCTTCGCCACCATGCCTACGAAGGCTTGGCGCGCCATTTCTTGGAGGTCATGACATGAAGGCGACGAAACTCCTGCCTGTCCGGCCTGAGGCCGCGGCGTCGCGAGGCGGACAAGAGGAAGCCCGTATCGTGGCAGCCTACGCCCGCCGCCGGACTTCCGCCGACGCCGCTCGGTACTCGTGTTTCGACCCCGCCAACCTGGCGTCGATCCAGGATCGGGAACGGCGAACGCTCTGCCTGCTCGAACGACGCGGTTTCCGGCCCCTGCAGACCAAACGTATCTTAGAGGTGGGCTGTGGCGCCGGACACTGGATCCGCGCGTTCATCCAATGGGGCGCCGCACCGGAAAACTTGACCGGTGTGGACTTGTTGCCGGATCGTGTCGCCGAGGCGCAGCGACTCTGCCCGTCGGGCGTGCGTCTGGAATGCGGCAGTGCTGCGGAACTCGCATTCCCTGACGACGCGTTTGACATCGTCCTGCAATCCACCGTGTTCACTTCCATTCTGGACGCCGACCTCAAGCAACGCGTCGCACAGGAAATGCTCCGCGTCGTGAAGCCTGAGGGAGCGATCCTGTGGTACGACTTTCGAGTCAACAATCCCAGAAATCCGGACGTGCGAGGCGTCCGCATGTCCGAGATTCGGCGTTTGTTTTCCGGCTGCCAGATTCAACTCAAGGCGATTACCTTGGCTCCCCCGTTGGCGCGTCGGTTGGCGGTGTTCTCGCCGCTGGCCTGCGACCTCCTAGCCAGAATTCCTTGGGTTTGCACGCATTACGTGGGATTGATCCGCAAATAGTTAGGAGTTCGGTCCTCCATGAAACGGATGTTGGATGCTCTGGTGTCAGTCATCGGTTTGCTGCTCGTGTCGCCGGTTTTGGCAATTGTCGCGGGCCTGGTGAAGTTTACTTCGCCCGGACCGATCTTCTTTCGCCAACAGCGCATCGGACGGGGATTCCAGCCGTTCGGCATCTATAAGTTCCGCACGATGGTCGCCGATGCGCCGGCCTGCGGCCGGGCGATTACCGTTGGCAACGATCCGCGCATCACGCGGGTCGGGCGGATTCTGCGGAAGACCAAGCTCGACGAGTTGCCCCAGCTGATCAACGTGCTCCTGGGGGACATGAGCCTGGTGGGTCCGCGGCCTGAGGTGGCGCATTACGTTGAGATGTTTCGCGAGGACTACGCAGACATCCTCCAAGTCCGGCCCGGCATCACGGACTTGGCTTCGCTGCAGTACCGAGACGAGGCGGCAATCTTGGCACGGGCGGAGAACCCCGAGGAGGAGTACGTGCGGAGGATTCTGCCGGAGAAGATTCGCTTGGCCAAGCAATACGTCCGGTCGCATTCGCCGGCGACGGACCTGCGTTTGATTGGACAGACCGTGCTAAAGTTACTGGGAGATCGCTTCCGGCTGCAACCCCAGTAGTTCGGCTCTCCTGAGCCGGGCAAGAACGTCCGGCTCGGCTGCCCCTAGCGCCGAGTTACGATTTGTGTGCGTGAACGCTACGAACTGAGTATCAGACTCGCCCGAAAGAAGATGACCATGCAAGACCCCAACCCCGCCACGCCGACCGATGTCCCGTTCTTTCGCGTGTCGCTAGTGGAGGCGGAAATTGACGAAGTGGTGGCCTGCTTGCGCTCCGGTTGGTTGACCACCGGCCAGCGGACGCGGCAGTTCGAGCAGGCGCTGGCCGAATTCGTCGGCGCGAAACACGCCGTGGCGTTGAACTCGTGCACGGCGGCGTTGCATCTGGCCGTCGAGGCATTGAATCTCCGCCCAGGCCAGGCAGTCCTGGTGCCCACGATGACCTTCGCGGCCACCGCCGAGGTGGTTCGCTATCAAGGCGCCGTGCCGCTGCTGGTCGATTGCGACCCGGTGACGCTGAACATCGATCTGGAAGACGCCCACCGGAAGATCCGCGATCTGCGCTGCGGCCGCACGCCGCTGGACCCCACCTTGCAGGTCGTGGGGATCATGCCCGTCCACGTCGCCGGCGTCATGGTCGACATGACGGCGGTGCGGGAATTCGCCGAGGAGCAGGGGCTGTGGGTCGTCGAGGACGCGGCCCACGCTTTGCCGGCGGCCTACCGGGAAGACGCCGACCGGCCTTGGCGCCGGTGCGGCGAGAACACCGCGGCCGTAACCTGTTTCTCGTTTTACGCGAACAAGACGATCACCACGGGCGAGGGCGGCATGGCGGTGACCGACAACCCGGAGTTGGCCCAACGGATCCGCCAGATGTCGCTTCATGGACTCTCTCAGGATGCCTGGAAACGCTACAACGGCGGCGCTTGGGACTACCGGATTGTGGCTCCGGGCTACAAGTACAACCTGACCGATATCGCGGCGTCGATCGGCATCCATCAGCTGCGCCGCGCGGAGGAACTGCGCTGCCAGCGGGAGACGCTGGCACTGCGGTATCTCGATGCGTTTTCCGATCTGGAGGAATTGGAGCTGCCGCCCGTGCCGGAGGACCGGCTGCACTCGTGGCACCTGTTCCCCCTCCGCCTCCGCCTGGAACGCTTGATCGTCGATCGCAATGCCTTCATCGAGAGCCTCCGGGCCCGGCACGTTGGCTGCTCGGTGCACTGGCGGCCGCTGCACTTGCACCCCTACTATCAGGAGACGTTCGGCTGGCAACCCACCGACCTGCCTACCGCCAGCGACGTTTGGGAGCGTCTGGTGAGCTTGCCGCTGTTCCCCGACATGTGCGAGGATGAGTTGCGGCGTGTGATTGGTGCCGTGCGCGAACTGTGCCTTGATCTGGCAAGGCACTCCGCCCCAGGCGTACGCGTCCCGGCACGGAAGGCAGCCTAGCTAGCTATGGTTTCACGTCGTTATCGGCGGCTGTTCCTCGAACCGTTAGAGGCCCGGGAACTCCTGACCGTAACTGGGCTACTGCTAACCGTGGACCAGTGCTGTTATGTGGCTCCTGGAGCGACGATTCACTTCACGGCTCAAGCCGACGGGGGAAGCGGGTCGTACGAATATCGGTTTTGGCGGAGATCTGAAACTGGCCCCTGGGAGGATGTACAAGCGTACTCAACCGATTCGACGTGGCCATGGAAGACGGACTCGGCGAAACCCGGCAAGTACTACGTCCAGGTGGATGCGCGCGAGTCGGGCACGCAGGTCGAGCGCGAGTTTGCCAAGGATGTGTCCCAACAGATCGCTCCACGCACGCCCGCCTCCGCCGTGCAACTGCAAACCAACCAGCCCTTCCGTGTCACGCCGGGAACAACTATCGAATTGTCGGCCCAGGGACAAGGCGGTTCCGATCTGTACGAGTACCGCTTTTGGCTGAGGTCCGGCCAGGGGGTCTGGCAGCTGGCCCGTGGCTACGGAACCAACTCCCTTTGGAGTTGGGACACAGCCCAGGTTCCCGAAGACCTTTACTACGTCCAGGTCGACGTCCGCACGGCCGGCACGTCGGTGGAACGTGATGCCACGACGACGCTGTCCCAGGCCGTGACGAGCGTGCCGCCTGCCTCCGGTGTCGTGCTGCAGTCCGACCAGCCGGCGCGCATCGGACCCAGTACGCCGGTCCAATTCACAGCCCAAGGGGAGGGCGGAAACGGCCGCTACGAATATCGCTACTGGCAGCGCCCCGCCGATGGTGTCTGGAGCCTGGTCCGAGACTACGCGCCCGACCCTACCTGGACCTGGTACACGGATGGTGCGGCGGACGGCGAGCACTTTACCCAGGTGGACGTGAGATCTGCGGGGGCGGTCGTCGAGCGGGACGCCACCACCGATGTGACGCTGGTGGTGAGTCGCGCCGCAGCGGCGACGGGAGTGGTACTGACCACCAACGCCGTGCAACCGATCCGGCCTGGCACGACGATCGCCTTTGAGGCGCGGGGACAGGGTGGGGAGGGAACCTACGAGTACCGGTTCCGGATACGTGCGGAGACAGAGGCGTGGCGTGTGGTCCGCGAGTATGCCAGTGATCCCGCGTGGCAGTGGAACACCGCCGCCGCAACCGCTGCCAAGTACTATGTCGGCGTGGAGGTGCGCACTGCCGGTTCGCAGGTCAGCCGAGATGCGGTGACCGACTTGTCCCTGGCGGTGCTGGCGCCGAGTAGCGGCGTGCGTTTGACTTCCCCGCCGTCCGGACGTGTCGCGCCGGGGAGCATGTTGGAGTTCCGAGCCGCAGGTCAAGGCGGAACGGGAGCCTACGAGTACCGCTACTGGTTTCGTGCTCGTGCCGGCGTATGGACGATCGTCCGCGACTACTCCAGTCAGCCGACCTGGCAGTGGTACACGGACGGCGTGACGTCGGACGTCTACTACGTCGGCGTCGAAGTGCGTACCGCCGGCTCGTCCAGCACGCGCGACGGCGTGACGGATGTGACCCTCATCGTCTCACCCCTGGCACCGGCCACCGGGATTGAGTTGAGCGCAGACCGGACCGGGCGCATCCCGCCGGGCAGCACGGTCACCTTCACGGCTCAAGGCCAGGGAGGAACGGAAGCGTACGAATACCGCTTCTGGTTACGATCGCGGAGCGGCGATTCGAGCATCGTTCGAGAGTATTCCACCGACGCCACGTGGCGTTGGGACACCTCCGCCGCCTCCGTCGACATCGACTACGTGGGGGTCGAGGTCCGCGTCCTTGGTTCACCGGCCGATCGCGAGGCCGTCTGCGATCTGGCGGTCTTGGTGCGGAAAGACGAAACGCAACTGTGGTCCCGGCTCGTGCGGCCGTACTTGGCTGACGATCTCTGGACGAATCGCGACGCCTACGACGCAACGAACTATCTCATGCTGCCGTTGCAGGCGGCCTTTGCGGGTGGCCCCGAGGCGTGGCCAGCGGACTTTGCCGCCCACTTTCGCCGTTTCGTCGATTCCGGTGGCGCCGCGACGTTGACGGGGGATCTCAACCGCACGCAGTACTTCTATCTCGCGAGTCGCTTCGTGTCGTTGGCCCAGTCAGCGGGCCTCGGCAAGCTGATCCCGCCGGGACTCGTCACGCTGCTGCTGGACGAAATCCAGCGTCTCTGGCAGACGGAGCCCATCAGCCTTAATCTCGCGGGTATCGTCCGTGAGTTCTCGGGCGGTTTGCGGGAACTGGTCGAGTGGAAGTTGAGTCCGGCGAGCCAAGCCTACGGCCAAGTGCGGGTGATTGATGACGTGGAACTGTTCGTGATGGCGATCGCCGCGGATCTGCGCGCCTATGAACGCAACTCCGGCACGCTGCTGCCGGGGACCGAGATGATCGCCGAGATCCTAGAAACCACCACCCGCGTCTTTCAGCAGGAGGTCGTGTACCAAGCCGATGGCGGGTGGTTGTTCCAGCCCGGCATCTTCGCGCAGCACAGCGATTATCTGTTTGCGGGATACGACCACATCGGGCCGCACCTTTGTCCGGCACCCGTAGCGGGCATCGCCCTGGATTCCTCGCATTCCCACCGGATGCCTGTGCTGCTCACCAGCTTTGCCGACGCCTATCTGGAGGATTCCTCCCAGCGTCGCTATTTCAACGACCTCAAACGCGGCCTAGAGATCCAGTTCATCCAGCACGTCCTCGTGCCGCCTGGACTGGAATTCTCCGGATATCGGACCACGAACTACATGGACGGACGGAACGGCGTATACCGCTACGAGTATGCGACCGCCGGAGCGGGGCGCGGATACGGACCGTACGAGACCTCTGGAACCCTGACTTTGGGATGGTGGAGCTTTCTTGGCAGCGAACGCATCCGTGAGGTCTATGGGGATTTGGCCGCCCAGTATCCGCTTCCGTCCGACGTTATTGCGATCTACGTGGGACCCAACACGACGCGTGAGCGACACCCGTTGGTCCGCTGGCCGGACGCCCTGGAGAACGGTTTCTGTGAACTCTTGGCGCTGTTGGCCAGCCATCCCCTGGACCGCCAAGTCCTGCCGGGCAGTCTGTCGGTCAGCATTTCTGCCGAGTCGATCCGTGAAGCTGGCGGTAGCACAACGGCGACCGTCACCCGTGCTGGTGGTGACATCAGCTGGCCGCTGGTGGTGACTCTGACTAGTAGCGATCGAAGTGAGGCTGAGGTTCCGGAGACGGTGACGATCCCCGCCAACCAGGCTTCGTCCGCCCCGTTCACGATCACCGCCGTGGACGATACCCAGTGGGACGGGACCCAAACGGTCGTGATTGCGGGCCGCGCCACGGGGTTCGTTGCCGGCCAAGCGACCGTAGACGTGACGGACTGGGAGGAGACGGTACATCTATACGGTACCGCGGATAGCGACCTTTTCAGCTTTCGGGCCTCAGACATGCATTTCATCACGATTAACGGCCAGGAGCAAGCCTTTGATCCGGCGATGGTCAAGGCGATTTACCTCCACGGTTCCGGAGGTAGTGACGAGTTGTCAGTCGTCGGAGGCGGAAGTCTCGTCTTGGTCGTGCTTCGGCCCGGCACGGTCGATGTGACGGGGTTAGGGTACGAACTGCACGGGGACGGCTTCGATACCATCCGCGTCTACAGCACCACCGGTACGCCTGCGGAGGCCCGTTTGTACGACTCCGCAGGCGACGACACCCTCCTGGCCGACGGCCAAGCCAACGGCGCGCGACTCCTGGGAACAAACGTGGATCTTTACGCCGAGGGCTTTGCGAAGACCTATGCTTACGCCACGGGTGGCGGCGTGGACACGGCGAAACTGTACGACTCAGCCGGCGATGACACACTCACGGCCGATGGCAAGGCCAACGGAACGCGGTTCCAGGGTATCGGCTTCGACCTGTATGCCGAGAGTTTTGAAAAGACGTACGCCTATGCCCAACGTGGTGGGACGGATAGGGCCAGGATGTACGATTCGTGTGGGGACGACCTGTTGCAGGCCGATGGCAAGGCCAATGGAGCACGCCTGCAGGGCCCCGGCATCGACCTTTACGCCGAGGGCTTTGCGAAAACGTATGCCTACGCTACGGGCGGTGGCTTAGATACAGCACGTCTGTACGACTCGGCGGGCGACGACACGTTGACGACCGATGGCGCGGCCGACGGAACACGGCTACAAGGTCCCGGCATCGATCTGTATGCCGAAGGCTTCGAAAGGACGTATGCCTACGCCATGAACGGCGGGGTCGACACGGCGCGGATGTACGATTCGGCGGGCGACGACACGTTTGCCTTCGACTATCCCGGCGGCCGGTTCCAGGGGCTGGGCTTCGACGCCTATGCGGAGAACTTCGACTACTACTTTGCGTGCGCCACGCGAGGCGGCTACGACCGGTCCTATCTGTACGACACCGGCGGCAACGACGTACTGGTGGGGCGGTCAAACTGGTATGAGCTGACGACTCCCTACGCGTCCGCCCGGGGTGCAGGATTCGACTACGTCGAGGCCACCAAGCACGAGGGCGGCACGAATACACTCGATGCACTGTCGGTGGACTACCTGTTGGAGGAACTCGATTGGGTCTGACGCGGGATGGGTGGATGCTTGCGGTCTCCGGCGCTGCCGGAGTCGCAGGTGTCTTGATCGGCAGTTTCCCGGCGTGACGAACTTCCCTCCGGCGGCGGGGATGCCAGCGTTACAACTTACGCGAGTTTGAATTTTCCGGAAATGTCGAGCCAATCCGACGCGCCCTCCACGCGCCGGCAGTCCGCCGGCGGGCCGCTTACGAGGACCGTCAGGCAAGCGGACAGAAATACCCACCCCACGTGGGCCGGTCTTTCCGAAACCGGCATCCGCGTCTCGGAGAGACGCGACCACGCGACGGCGGCCCTGATCCACCCTGAAAAAGCTCTCATTCCCTTCGCTTGCCTCAGGCTGCCTCCGCGACCGCGATGTTGGCGGATCGGGTATCCTGAGCGGCGCCCAGATCATCGCTCCACAACACAAGTTGCGTCCAGTCGGTGTTCTGGAAGGTTGTATCGGTTGAAACGCGACCGTTGATCTCCACCTGGAAGTTGGCGAGGCCCCAAGTCATCTGTTGCCATCCCAGACAGGTATGGGCCGTAAAATAGCCGATTTCCAGCGGGGCCGCCGTGGCACCGAAATCCGGTGTCGCGGGACCATCCCCGACAATCACGCGGAAATCGGCGGCCTGCAGGGATGCGTCCAGATGATGCCAGCCGTTCTGACCGACAAAGCGGTAGTCGGCCAGATAGTACGTCGAACTCTGCTTGACCAGCAAGCCCACGCCGATTTCATCCTGCTGCTGTGCGCCGGAGAAGACCTGAAAATCGTACGCGTAAGACAGCGAGGTAATGGCTCCCGAAATCCCGGGCTCGTAGACGCCCGCCCGCTTTGATAACTGGGCCACCAAGTCGCCTGAGGTGAACGTCAGTGTGCCGCCCTGATACGGTTCGTCGGCCGGGCCACCGCTCAGCACCTGGTGAATCTCAGCGGGATTGTTCTGGCTGCCCGAGTCCTGGACGGTCGCACGGAAGGTCAGTCGCTCCGCCGACGCGCGGTACGTGTGGCTGCCGAGAATGTCGAAGATATCACCGTCTCGCACGATGGTGCCTGCGTCCGCCGAAGCGGTAGTGACAAACCCATCGCCCCAGTCGATTACGGCGCTGTAGTGCCGCAAAGCCTCGTTCGGGTTAGCGTCGGTAAAGATACCCACGACGACTTGATCGTAGGCCTGGCCCGCCACGAAACGCAACGGCGGCAGGGTCAACGTCAACGGAGGATCGGCCACGAAAACGGTCGTTTGTTCGAGATCGTGTGCGCCGCCAAAGTCGTTGCTGCACAAGATCAAGTGGGTCCAGTCCTCGTCCCGGAACTCGGCGTCCGCATAACGCGTCCCGTTGATCGTTGTTTCGAAACCGGCGAGGCCCCACGTCAGCGTCTGCCAGACTCCCCGAGCACTGTTGGCCGTCAGATAACCAATCTCCAACGGCGCACCGCGAATGCTGAAGTCGGGCGCGGCAGGCCCCGCGCCGTCCAACAAGCGAAAATCGGAGGCAGTCACCGCCGATCCCAAACGTCTCCAGCCATCCTGCCCCACGAACGTATAGTTCGCCACGTAAAGGGCAAGACCCTGTCGGATCAGCAGGCCGACGCCCACCTGACTGCTTGGCGACGGCCCAGAGAACACGGCAAAGTCATAACCATACTCCAGCGATGTGATGGCTCCCGACTGGGCGGGATCGTACACGCCGCCTGCTCCAACCAACTTGGACCAGTGAGCCACATTGACGCTGTTTGTCAGGGTATGCGTGCCGCGCTGATACGAGGCCTCAAACGGTCCGCCGCCAAGCACCTGTTGGGCGGTGGCGGGAGCCACGGCATTGCGCAAGGATTTCACTTGGACCGCGAAGGTCAAGCCTACGGCGGTGGCCGCTTCGAGATAGGTATGGCTGCCGAGGACACTGAATCCGTCGTCCGTGCGCAGGATCGTGTGCTCTGCGGCCGACGCGGTGGTCTGGAATCCGTCCCCCCAATCGATGACCGCTTGATAGTCGCTCGGCGTGCCTCGCGGGTCGGAGTCCGTGAAGGTGGCGATCGTCACGTTGCGGTAAGCTTGCCCCTCCACGAACTCCGGCAGCGTCAGCGTGAGGTCCAGCCGGGCGGGTATCCACGATCCGCTACTTGCCAGCACCCAATCGACGGCTTCGACGTCCAGCATGTCGATTCCGCCGGCTCTGGATGAAGCTGAAACACGGTCGAATCCCTGGCCCTCTGCCAGGGATTCGGGCATCGTCATGCGGTACCAATCCGATCTGCCTTGGAACGTGTCAGCGCCGGCCGAGTCATACAGTTTCGCCGTGTCTATGCCGCCGCCCGTGGCGTAGGCATACGTCTTCGCGAAGCCCTCGGCGTAGATGTCAAAGCCGGTGCCCTGGAAGCGTGTTCCGTTGGCCTGGCCATCCGCTGTCAACGTGTCATCACCGGCCGAGTCGTATAGTTTCGCCGTGTCCACACCGCCGTCCGTGGCATAGGCATACGTCTTCTCGAATCCCTCGGCGTAGAGGTCAAAGCCGGTGCCCTGGAATCGCGCTCCGTTGGCCTGGCCATCCGCCGTGAATGTGTCATTGCCGACTGAGTCGACCAGTTTCGCCATGTCTATGCCGCCGCCCGTGGCGTAGGCATACGTCTTCTCGAACCCCTCGGCGTAGAGGTCAAAACCGGTGCCCAGGAAGCGCGCTCCGTTGGCCTGGACATCCGCCGTGAACATGTCATCGCCAGCTGAGTCGACCAGTTTCGCCGTGTCCACGCCGCCGCTTGTAGCGTAGGCATACGTCTTCTTGAACCCCTCAGCGTAAAGGTCAAAGCCGGTGCCCTGGAATCTTGCTCCGTTAGCCTGGCCATCCGCCGTGAACGTGTCATCGCCAGCCGAGTCGAACAGTTTCGCCGTGTCCAGGCCGCCGCCTGTAGCGTAGGCATACGTCTTCGCGAATCCCTCGGCGTAGAAGTCGAATCCGGCTCCCTGGAACCTTGCTCCGTTGGCCTGGCCATCCGCCGTGAACGTGTCATCGCCCGACGAGTCGTAGAGCTTCGCAGTGTCGAGGCCACCATTGCTGGCGTAGGCATAGGAACGATCGAAATGCCTGACCTCGTTGTCGAAGCCTAGCCCCGTGAGCCGCGCGCTCTCAGTCGTCGCCAGAAACACATCGTCGTCTGACGAGTCGAAGAAGAACGCCGTATCCCAGCCGCCACTGAGGCTGTCGACGCGGATCGTCTCGACGTTTTCCGCAACGACCGCATAACGGTCGCCCGTCAACGTACCATACCCTGGCTTGAGCATGACTTGGTCGTCGCCAGCCGAGCCTAGCAACGTCGCCACGTCATGGCCGTCTTGGCCCAGCAGCTCGACAGTTTCGACGAGGGCGGCGTCAACTGTGTAGCGATTGCCGTTGAGCGTCACACTGTGCGTCGCCGAACCAGCGGCGAAAATGAAGTTGTCGTCGCCGGCCGTTCCCGTGGCTCGGAAGTTCCACCTCTGCGGTTGTCCGTCCAGCGGCACCAGCGATACCCGGCCGTTGTCGGATGCGAAGGTTACCGCCTGGCGGACGCTGGCCGTCAGCATGCCGGTGATGTCGACCGTCGCTTGGTCGGGAATGAGTGAATTCGCGGTGATCCAGATGGAAGACAATTCCTTGTTTAGATCGACCGGATCCGCATAGATCCCCCCGTACAAGGTCACGCCGCCGCCGGGGGCCACTTGATCGATCGCCGACTGGAGCGTGGCGAAGGCGTTGTAGCCGAAAATCAATTCCGCCGGATCGGAATTCACAGGGGTGACTTCCGGAGCCGTCCCCAGCCAAGCATCGTCCACGTAGACCATGACCGGAGGATCCCTGCCTGCGGGAAACTCGTCCTGTGCGGATGGCAACTCCGCATCAGACACGCTGGTCAACAGGGTTCGGTCTTCGAGATACTCCAGGGAAAGTCGGCGGCAATTCCCCCGCCGTTGATGGTGTAGGCCGAGGCCGGATGTATGTATCGCTTTCGCAACTCGGCAGAACAAATCCGTGAACATGATTGGGCAGTCTCACCAGGGGGCCATTCGGGCCTTTCGGAAGTCAGCTTCAGCCGCAATGCGAGCACCTCCAGCTGGCGGTGGGCCGCAATAAATCCATCGCATAAAGTGGGCGGAATACGACTGGCCCTGGATTCAATAATCGCAGGAACATGCGTCTGGAATCTCAACGCCATAACTGAAGTCTTGCCAAGTGCGGATTTGCAGCCGTCCCGAGTGGATGCGGCACTGCCCACTGTGGTGGGGGTTTGTAGTATGGTGGTTGGGGGGGGTGGGGGGGGGGGATTTTAGGGCCAGAAACAAGTACTCTTAGCGGTGCCGTGCCCATTTGGTGCTAGCAGGGGAAACGCCCTGCACTTTGCAAAACTTCAGGCCATAACTTAGATCGGCTGATACCAGCCCTCAATCAAGCCAGATATTTCCGGACGAGCCGAACTTCTGCAAGAAGCAACTTTCGCCGACCAGCCTCCAGGGATATGTCGCCGCACCGAGAACGTGCCCGTTAGGCGAGCGGCAGGAAATAACTTACCCGTAGGTCGGCCTTTCCAGGCCGATCGGGACGGTCTTGGAAGACCATCCTACATTAAGTCGGGTAAGCTATTTCCTGCCGCTCGCCTTAAGATGCCTTCAGCTCCGGCACTGCCGGATGTGGCGAGTATCCAACCGCCCCATGTCAGGACCAACCGCTTCCCTCAAATAGGTAGTCAACCGCCGACACGTCGAGCGTGTTCGTGCCGGCCTCGTGCTTGGTGGCTTTCACGTAGTCGAACCCTTCGCCTCGCACGGTTGCCAGGGGAGTCGTCAGTAGGTACCAGTTCGACCGCCCTTGCAGCGCGTCGTTTCCATTGGAGTCGTACAGATAGGACCGATCGTACCCACCTCGCGTAGCGGACGCAAAGTAGTGGTCGAATCCCTCCGCGTAGGCATCGAATCCCGCACCCTGAAAACGGCCGCCTGGGTAGTCGAAGGTAAACGTGTCGTCGCCTGCGGAGTCGACCATCGTCGCCGTGTCCGTCCCGCCCTTGGTGGCGTAGGCATACGTCTTCTCAAAACCCTCCGCGTACAGGTCGATACCGCCACCCTGCAGCCGGGCCCCGTTGGCCACACCGTCGAACGCGAACGTGTCGTCGCCCGCCGAGTCGTACAACTGCGCCGTGTCCGTCCCGCCCTTGGTGGCGTAGGCATACGTCTTCTCAAAGCCCTCCGCGTACAGATCGATGCCCGGGCCTTGCAACCGCGCCCCGTTGGCTTTGCCGTCGGCCAGGAACAGGTCGTCGCCCGCCGAATCGTACAGCTTCGCCGTGTCCACCCCGCCCTTGGTGGCATAGGCGTAAGTCTTCTCGAAGCCCTCGGCGTACAGGTCGATGCCCGGGCCCTGCAAACGCACCCCGTTGGCCTTGCCGTCGGCCTGGAACAGGTCAGCGCCCCCCGAATCGTACAGCTTCGCCGTGTCCGCCCCACCGCCCGTGGCATAGGCATAGGTCTGCTTGAAGCCCTCGGCGTAGTAGTCGAGATTGGCTCCCTGCAACCGCGAACCGTTGGCCTTGCCGTCGGCCAGGAACACATCGTTGCCGGCCGAGTCGTACAAGAGCGCCGTGTCGCTGCCTCCCAGCCGGGAATAGCTGTAGACTTGGGTGAAGCCGGTCAGTGAATTGTTGAAGTTTGTCCCCTGCAGACTCACGCCGGTCGGTCGAGCGCGGAAGGTATCGTCGCCTGCCGAATCAAATAGGAACGCCTGGCCGCCGCTGTAGGCGAGGAGGTTGACCGTTTCGGCGCTCTCCAAGTTGACGGTATAGCCCAGACCCGTGATCGTACCGCGCGTTGGGTGGAGGGTCGCGGCCAGGCCACCAGTCCAGTCGGTCAGTGTGGCCGTGTCGTGGCCCCCGGCGGCGTCCACATTCACCTCCAACTTGACGCTGGCTGGTATCGCGTAGGAAATGCCATCCAGGCGGAGGGTGTGAGACGGGGGGGCGACGCTGGAGAGAGACTCGAAGGCCCACACCTCGTCGCTGGGCGTGCCGGGCACGGCAACCTGGACGGTCGTTTCGCCCGGGAGCAACGGATTGACCGCGAGCTGAATTGGCTGGAGCGGCTTGTTGACGTTGAACGCCGCGGGATACTGGCCGCCGTAGACGATGATCTTGCCGTTGGGTTCCACGGCATCCGCGGCCGCCTGGAGGCTCGCGAAGGCGTTGTCGCCGAAAGCCAAACCGGCCGGAGACGAGGCCGCCGGCGTCGCACCGTCTGCCGTGCCCGCCCAACGGTCGTCCACGTAGACTGCCCTCGTGAACGTGACCTCATCCAAGGACACGGCGTAGGGAGACTCGGCGTAGTTCCCGTCGAGTTGGACGGCGATGGACATTTGGGGCGGCGTGCTCGTATCCGGGGCTGGCGGAACCGAGATGTCGAGTTGGTGGCGCTGGCCGTCGACGGTAAAGCTCTGGTAGTACGTTGCGCCGTTGCGAATCTTCCCGCGCAGGGTCAAGGTGTGCCATTGCTCTCCCACGAGGCATTGGGAAATCGAAGGTTGCAGAGCGAGCCATCGCTCGGTCTGGGGCTGGCTGGGATCCCAGTACCGCCATTGGGGCGCTGCGTCGTGGCCGTTGCCCACGTTCTCCCACTGCAGGGCCCACTCGTAACGTTGGGAATCGACCCAGGTGTTCATCGAGAACTCAATCGCTTGCACAATCGCGGGTGGTTGCGAGCTGTCGCAGGACGACGCGGGGCTGAACTGGAAAGGAAAAGTGACCGCGAAATCAACCGCATTGGGCTCCGGCTGGAACAGGCGATAGACGTAGGCATTGGAGTAGGGATCTCCGCCGGTCACGGCGAGCCGCAGCGAATTACTATCCAGCGATGGCGTGGGCACATGGTCCAGTTCCCACGTCGGCGAGCCTTCTACATAGACACCCCAGTCATCCGACGTTTCCTCCAAATGATCGATGCTTGCGGAAGGCGGATTAAGGGGTGCGTCATTGCCAGCCATGGCCGGGAACAGGGTCATCAACGCCCGCTGGATATGGGGCTGACTCATGAACAGACTCGGCACGAAGTTGTGCGACAGATAGTTGTCGAGCATTAGCGCCAGCGGCCCCTGGTCGATGGCAAACCCCGTGACGTTGGCCCACGGGCCGCTGGTACGCAGCAAAGTGACTGAGCTGGAACCGCCTGCCTCAATGGCATCCGCGACGTCGGCGTTGTAGGCATCGGCATAACCAAACCGCGGGTGGAGCAGGCCCAGTTCCGTGGCCCGCCACAGCGAGTCGGTCGCTCCGAACCAAGCGTGCTCGATGGCGCTGGCCGAACCGTAGACCGTAACCGTGCCGTCTTCCAGCGGCTGAACTTGATCGAGCGTGACCTTGTCGATTTCCACGCCATTGCCGTCGCCGCAGCTGACGGTCACCGTCACGAGATGGTTCCCGGAGTGAAACGACGGAGGCCGCGCACCCAGCGGCGGGCTGATCTCAAAGCTGTTCCAGCCGGCACCGAAATTCCCGGTGTCCTGCGCCTGGAAGGAACCGATCGTGGTCCCATCGACGGACACGGTCACCGTTTCCAGCGGACCGTCGTTGTCGTTGCTATAACGTACGGATAATTCATACGCGCCGTCAGCGGTCAGGTTGACCGACATCGTGCGTGCCTCGCCGCTGTGCAACCCGACGGTCTGACCGCCGGAAGCGTTCGTCCGAGAGTTGATCGAACCGTCGCCCGTGCCGGCCTCGGCTTCCAGCGTGTAGGTGGTGCCCAGCCAGCCGGCGTGCCGCGCCAGGGCCGCCGTGGGGGCGGCGTAGGCGTGGTAAGCGTCCAACGGTCCCTCCGCTGCACTCAGTCCCCACAGCCGCGCGTCATTGCGCCAGGTGGCGCGGTCCAGCGGATTCTGTTCGACGTAGGCGCGGGTCGCTTGCACCGCAGCCTGCGTGTTGGCGAAGAAATCGATCGGGGTCGTGGGTTGATTGTCGAGTCCCAAACGCTGGGTGTCGAGCCAGACGCTGGCGAATTCGTCGGTGAACAACGAGCCGGGAAACGTCCGCACAAAATCGCCCCCCGCCTTGTCCCGAATCATCGCATCCCAGACTTCTCGACCGAGTCGGTGATCGGGATTGGGCGAGCCCATGGCCAGGAGCGCCAGGAGGAGACCCTCATCCGTGTAGAAGTCGAGCGTGGCGGGCTGTTCCACGCCGCCCTCCGGTTTGCTGGAGTACTGGCCGGTGCCCGCGGCATCATTCAGCAGGAAACGGCCCCATTTCCCCGTGTCGTCTCGCGTTTCGTTGGGCTTCCAGCCCAGGTAGAACTGGTTCGAGGCAGGGTTCAGCATGAAGCGGAAATCGACGCGCCCGTAGATCTCGTTGGCCAGCTGTCGAATCTCCGTTTCCACACCGTTCGCGGCGTCGAAGTACTGACCGGCCGTGACCACGCCCGCCAGCGCCAAGGCGGTATCGATGGAACTGAGCTCGACCGTGTTCTGCGACTCGTCCTGGGGAGTCGCGGTGAAGTCGAAGTTCTGCTTTCGCAGCCCGTCGATGCCCAGGAAATGATAGAAGAAACCTTGGTAACCGTTGGTCCCGACACGACCGGGTCCCTGCGGCTGGTCGCGCAAGACACGCAGCAGGTCTCGAACCCGCGCCGCCGCGTCGGCGCGAGTCAAGTAGTCCTGTTCTGCGTCGACCACGTAGGATGTCAGTTGAAACCCGGCGCCGCCGACCGTCTCCAGATCGGCGAACGTCGACCGATCTTGGATCATCCCGCCGGTGCGCGGGTCGGTGGACGCCCAGTCCACAAAGTACTGGGAGCTTGCGCCCCGCGCCAGGTTGAGGAAGGATTCCTCGAAGTAAGGGTTCAAGCCGAGACCGGTCGGGGCGGCCGCGGCGGCGACGTCCGGGTAGACGCCGTTGGCATCGATCAATTGCAGATTGTCCACGAGAAAGTGTCCGGTGTCCGGATTGACGACATTGTCTCCGACGTTCTCCCGTTCCACGATCAGCGTACAGAGCGATACTCGCTGCCAGTTGAAGCCCGCCGGGTTGCCCTGGCCTGCCAGCGAGTGATCGAACCCGCCCGGCACATCGACCGAAATCGTCTGCCAGGCGCCGCCGGCGGGATTGATCGTGCGCCGCGTGAATACATCGAAACCGGCCTCGTCCTGCAATTGAATCTTGAGCGTAACCGGTGCGGACGAGGCCAGCTTGACATCGAACTGCATCCGCTCGATGCTCCTGCCGGACATGGTTCCGAAGCCGCGGTAGATGTCCGTCATGTCCAGGTAGTAGTTGGGAAAGGCGGTCGTGCTCGCCGGCTGCACGCCGCTGCCGTCCAGCGACACCAACGTATCGGTCAAACCGAACAGCGAGGTGAACACGCCGGCAAACGATTCGGCCGGCGCTCCGGTGAAATCGAAGTTCAGATCCAGGCTCCCGCCCGCGGTGCCATTCGACTCGGACGATAGACCGGTCTGCATCGTCCCCGCCGTCGATTCGACGGCGCCCGAATTGCCGGCGAAGTAGTTGGAGCCGAGATCCGACTCGGTCACCTTGTTGTTCCAGTCGTCGACGACGAACAACTTGCCGGTGGCCTGCGTTGGGATTTCCATCTGCGGCAGCATGGGATTGATCCCGGCCGTGGCGAAATACGTCCAGGCCGTCGCGCCGACGTGCAGCCGAGCGTCGTAGATGGCCCCCAACGGAACATCCTGGAGCGTGTCCCGACTGGCCGCCACGAGGCCCCGGCCGTCGCCATTCGGGTGCGTCGAGCGAACCTCCTGTAATTGGCCGACCAAGGACTCGTAGTCGGCCTGCTTCCTCCACAGGGACGCCACGACCGCGCCTTGGGCGGTCCCTTCCAGCCAAACAATATTCGGCGTGGAATGGTCGCTGTAGGTCAGTCCGCTTAGGCTGCCGTCGACAACCTGGAGATGGTCCTCGACCCAGTTTGCGACTCGGCTCCAGTCGATGGCCTCGGCGTACTGGGGAAAGCGGGCGAGTGTGAGCAGGGACCAGGTCTGGGCGTCCAACGGCACGGAATCCGTGTTGAGCGTGTCGCCCACGCCGGTCCCGGTCCAGAACTTGCCGCCGACGGGGTCGTACATGTGCATCACAAAGTCGCCCGCGTAGGTCGCCCGGGCCACGAAGTCCGCCTCGCGGGCGTCGTGTTGCAGAGATAACAGGACGGCGATGCCACGATTCAGGGCAAACAGGTCGATGTTATGCTCTGTGGCGCGCCAAGTGCAGGGCAACCCGTCCCCGTCATATCCGCCCCGGTATCCCTGCCACGCCCCATTGTCTTTCAGGTTGTTCTCCGCCCAGTTGCTGATTTCAATCGCCCGATCCAGATAGCCCGCCACGCCAGTCTGGCGATAGGCATCCAACAGCGCCAAGCCGAACCAGGCTTGGTCCCCCAACGTCCGCTTCTGCGTGACGGGCACTCGCGGCGTGCCGTTTTCCAGCAGGACATGCCCGCTATTGCGGTCGTTGGAATACGACCCGTCGGCGAGCTTCGTGGCGACAATCGCGTCCGTGACTTGCCGCGCCATCTGCACCGAACTGGCATCGCCGGCGGCAAACAACGCCTTGATCGTCAATGCCGAATCATACAAAAACGAGCGGTTGGGGTAGATCCGAGCGTCTCGATAACCGAGGTCTCCACTCGCTGGGTCCCCGTACTGGGCGCGGTACGAGACGGGCACGCGCAGCGGATCGAAGCCATCCGTATCGACGCGCACTTCGTCCACCCAGAACGTCCGGCCGCCGTCGTTGGCGCCGTCGCCGATGACGAATTGCACGGCGTGCAGATCGTGAGGTTTCAGATTCAGCCCGGCCAGGTCAATGCCGAAGTCCTGCCACCCCGTGGACAGGTCGATGGGGACGCTCTTGACCAGTTGCCAGCCGCCTCCTGCAGGCACCTTGAAGATCCGCACTTCAAGATCCTGTCCGGCCGTGTCGCCCTTCGCCAGGAACCGCACGTACCGGGCGAGTCCGAACTCCGGGATGTCGCGCGGCCGATTGGTCTGGCCCTCACCCAGCCAGAACTGAAACCAGCCGTTCGCACCGGTCCCGTTCCAGGTGGCCCGCAGGCTGGTGACCCCCTGGCCCGCGTTCGGATCATTACCGTCCAGCGTCATGGCCGAGGTCTGCAAGTCACCGTAGGTGCCTCCCGCCCAGGAGTTGGAATACAGGTAGACCACAGGCTGTCCGGCATCCGCCGCGTTGGGACTCCGATTGCCCCAGTCCACGGACTGCTGCAGGAAGGCGATACCAGGGTCCACCGACAGCAAGCGGCGGTCCTCCAGGGGTTCGATGCGAAGCGCGCGACGGAAGCGTTTCGCCCCGCGCTTCGCAACACGCACGCAACGACGGTTGGCCCAACGGGACAAGACAGCGGTGGGACTCATGGCCAGGCTCCTTCGGCTCCGGGGAGAAAGGATGGCGAGCGGCAGGAAATAACTTACCCATGGGTCGGCCTTGTCAGGCCGATCGGGACGGTCT
>JAPLNJ010000694.1 GCA_026692885.1 Planctomycetota bacterium
GCCGACATCGCCGCGACCTACGAGAACCCCTTTGACCCGGAACAGATCGCGATTGATGCCGAGGTGACGACTCCTCAGGGCACGCTGGCGACCGTGCCCGGCTTTTACTACGTGCCCCTGCGAGTGCGGACGAATCGCAAGGTCGAGCAACTCGAGGTCGTTGGCCCGCCAGGCTTTCGCGTACGGTACACACCCGCTGTCGCCGGCAAGCACCGGCTCGTGTTGACGGCCAAGGACCGCAGCGGGACAGTCAGTTCGTCGCCGCTGGAGTTGGAGGCCATCGCCGGCAAAACGCCGGGGTTCGTGCGCATATCGAAGGACTCGCCCCAGTACTTCGCTTTCGACAACGGCCAACCGTATTTCGCGGTCGGCGAGAATCTCTGTTGGTCCGGAAGCCGTTCGCCTATGGCTGACTACGCTGCTTGGATCAAGGCGCTAGGCGCCGCGGGGGGCAACTGGGCCCGGCTCTGGCTGGCTTACAACGAGAAAGGGATGGAGTGGCTGCCTGCGCCCACGGCAAAGCCTGGCACCGGCACGCACCTGGGCCTGGGCCGATACGCCCTCGATAACGCTTGGCGACTGGATGAAGTGGTTCGCTTGGCACGCGAGAACGGCGTCTACCTCATGTTCTGCCTGGGCACGTACGGCGAGTTCACCGACGGCGGATACTTCCAGGAAGGCTGCTGGGTCAGCACCCTGGAAATCCGCCACGTACCTCAGTCAGTGGAAAGTCTGGGTCAGCGACTACGCAGAGGACATTGCGATTGAAGTCCCCGCTGGCCGACACAAGCTCACGTTCGCCAATGCCGATGGCGACTGGCTGCAGATTCGCAGTGTTCTGCTGCCTCGTTATCGGTCCAGTCGCTACCCCAGCGTCAGTGTCGTGGGCCTGGGCGGAGACCGGCTGCGATTGCTGTGGATCCACAACCCCCAGAGTACGTGGCGCACGGAGCATGACGGCAAGCAACCGCGGCTGCAGAACTTGCTGCTCGCGAAAACACCTGCAGAGGACGGGATGTGGCAGGTGGAGTGGTGGGACACGTTTAAGGGTGAAGTCATCCGGCGTGAGGCGATCCAAGCCGCTGGCGGCCACCTGCTCTTGCCAGTTCCAGACTTCACGCGAGATCTGGCAGTGAAGATGCAGCGGGCCGAGTGAAGAAGCATGCTACCGCAGGAACCGGCCTCCATTTTGCCGCCAATCTAGCCGGTGGGCGGGTCGAGTGTCAACAATGGGCTGGTGTCCACGCAACGTCTGCCTGGGTAGAAGGTGGCGAGACGCCTTGTTAGCATGCGGAAGACGGAGGACCGGCCGAAACGCGACCGAAGGAGTGCGTAATGATCGAACGTTTCTTCGAGACCATCGAGCTGCCGATCACCATCGAGCAGTTTCACAAGCTGCCGTACAACGCGGCGTACAAGTACGAGTACTTCGGCGACCGTGCCTGGCTCACGCCCCGGCCCAAATTCTCCCACGCGATCTTGCGCCTGCGGGACAGGTCCGTGGTGCCGGACGAGATTGACGCCCAAGAGACGGTTCGCGTTCGGCCGCTTCGCGATGGTGACTGGGACCTGCTGGCCCGTTCCTTCTCGCACGCCTTCTTCCGCGTCTTTCCGTTTTCCGTCCTGGACGACGACGAGCGGTGCGCCGCGGGCGGTCAGTGCCTGCGGCACACGCGGGACTCCGGTGACGGGCCCGTGATCCTCTCGGCGTGTTTCGTCGCGACCGTCGATGATCAGCCGGTCGGGGCGATCCTGGTCACGCTTTGGCCCGACCGCGACCTGTCGGACTGGCACGCTGGCGACTGGCCGATACGGCCGCCGTCGGACTGCGTCCAGCAACGTCTGGGTGTACCGCACCTGACCTGGATCTTCGTCGACCCGATCGTCCAAGGCTATGGCGTTGGGACGGCCCTGCTTAGCGCCGCGGTTAACGGGCTGTTCGACCTGGGGTACGATCGCCTGTCGAGCACGGTTCTGCAAGGCAATGATTCCAGCCTGCTCTGGCACTGGCGCAACGGATTTGAACTGGTCGAGAACCCCGGTTCGCTGCGGAGAATGCAGCGGCGAATTCGCGAAGTCCGGACAGGTTAGGCGTTACGGGCGCCAGCAAGGACCGCAACCGCCTACCGGACCGCCGCCCTACCCATTGACCGCCCGGCTGTTTCTTGGCGACCTAGCAGGTTGGATTCGGGCGGCGTATTGGTGCTTTGGTCCGGCATCCGATGCCGTCCCAGGGGGCCGCTGGATGCCAGTGCCGAAAGCGGTCGTATTCTGGGACGTTTCGAAAAACGGTTGAGTTGATGGGAATTCTGGCTCAACGCTGGAACGGTTAGTCGGCGGCGTGCGGCATCGCTAGCGGCGCCAGCAACAGGGCGGTAAACGTCAGTGGAACGCTTTGTTTCATTCGATGTCTCTGATCATTTCCCGGTTGATATGGATGATTTCTCTTCAAGGATGAGCCGCCGGCATTTCAAACTCGCTTGGGCCGGATGGCAGGCGATAACGCTTTGTTTCGGCTGGGCCGTCAGGTGTGAGGGATGGAAATGCCGACGGGACATTGGCAGGCAACAGCAATTCGGCTTCGCAGTTCGGCGGCAGTTTGACGGAGATGTGATGCGATGCGCCTTCGCGGCGGGCTTTGAATTCGACCGGGCCGCGCGGCGTGTGGCTGATGGTTTCCAAGTCGGGCAGGTCGCCGAGTTGCGGTCGCAGTTGCAACTTCGCGAAGCCGGGGGCGAGTGGGCGCAAGCCGACGATGTCTTGATGCAGGACGAATACCGGCGCGAGCGGACAGTGGCTCCACTGCGAACCAGAATCGGTTTGCACATGCCACGTTTCCTGCAACGTGTTGTTCTCGATCACCGAACGCATCGCGGCCCAGCGCGTGCGGAAGTCGCGCAGGATGACATCGGCGCGGCCGAGCTTGGCGAGCGCCCAGTAACGCCAGCCGGCGTTGCACGGATAGGAAAGGCCCATGTTCGGTGGCACGTCGGCGAGCGCGCGCAACGCGGCGGCGGTGTCGCCGCCGGGGCATTGATCGAACAGGATCGCCGTCGCGAGCGCGCGGTCGCTCAGACGCGATGACTTGTCCTCGGCGAGCCACGGCAGGTTGTCGAGGAAGACGCGTTCCTCTTTGCTCCAGAACCTGGCGGTGGCAGCGCGCAGGAGTTCGTCGCCGCGTTGGCGCGCTTCCGCGGCGTGCGCAGCGTCGCCCATCGCCTCGGCCAGCGGCGCGAGCGCGTGGCGGAACATCGCAGCGGCGTAGAGGTTGAACGCGCACTGGCGATTGCGCTGGTTCTGGTAAGCTTCGTGGTCAATCCAGACGTTCGGGATGCCGAGGTCCTCGACCGGCAGCAGACCGTTCTTGTCTCGCAACGCCCAGAGATAATCGCCGAATCGCAGCAGGCGCGGGAACGGCTCGCGCTCGGCGTCGAGGTCGCCCGCTTCAAGGTAGTGGTTCCAGTTGTCGAAGACGAAACCGACGCCGTGGTCGAGCAACGGGCCCCAGTAGGCGGCGTCGAGTTCGCGTTGCGGCAGCCGCGCGAGCCGGTCGAAGGCCGGGTAACAGTCGAGGAAGTAACCGCTCTTGGTCAGGCCCTCGCTGAACGTGCGCAGATACCGTGCGACAATGCGCTGCTCGCCGAATGCGTACCGGATCGCGTGCATCTGGTGGCCGCCGTCGCCGCTGTACTGCTGGCGTTCACGCCCGCCGCCATCCACGACGGAATCGAGCGCGGAATTGCGCAGCGTGTTGATCGCGGCGTCGAACAACCGCTGCAACGACGCTTCCGACGTGCGAATCACCGGCACCCGCGGCCAGTCGTATTGCCGCCGCCGCAGCCCGACGCCGCGCACGACGACCGGGCGTGCGGCGTTATGAATGTGAAGCTGAAGCCAGCGGAGTGATTCGTAGTCGAACGCCTCGAATTCGTTGAGGCCTTCGCGACAGATGAACCGCGCCCACGAGAAGTGATAGGTGTCGAGCCAGCGTGTCTTCTGCGGGTCGTGACTTTCCTGCGTCATCACCTCGATGATCGTGCCCGCCGGCGCCTCGATGCTGAAACGCGGAAACCCGGCCATCTGCTCCGCAAACTCGAACGTCGCCTCGACGCCTTCGTCCGGTTTCGCCGTTGCCGGCAGTTCCCACGCGCCGTCACCGCGTGCGACGGCCACCGCGCTGGTGTCCACCACGAAGGAGTCCGGCACGCGCATGTCGAACCAGTCGGCCGGATCGCGTTTCCAATGGACTCGGCCGGAATGTGTCAGCCCTTTCACCGCGATGACGGTTTCGCGCGTCGGCGGAATCTGTCTCATGCGCAACGACGAAACTTCCGGCGCGTCCTGGTCCACGCTATCCGCCGACCAGCCGCCGGCGCCGCACGCCGCGCCCTTGTCCGGCGGGCAATTCAACTCTTGTGCTGCCATCCAACGCGCATCCGGCTGAAAACCAAGCGTGTCCCAGCCAGCAGGCCAGAGTCGCGTGTCGAATTCCTCCTGAAGCGCTCGCAGGAACCAGCGTTTGTAGTGTCCCGGCTGGTGCGCGCGGTCAAGAAGCGTCTGCCAGCTCTTGTCGCTGACGACCTGCTGGTGTGTGCCTGCTGCTTCGATGTCGAGGTTGAAGATCAGCCCCGGCTTGCCGCCCGGCCAGGTGCCGTCGCCGTGACCATAGAAGAGAACTTCCACGCCGATCGCATTCTGGCCGGCTTTCAAGAACGGCTTCAGGTCAATCGGGTCGGCGTCGAGATTGCGCGGGTCGCACGGCGCAGGCCCCCACTGCATGCGTTGACCGTTGACGATGACGAGGTATCGGCTATCGGCAGCGATCCAACCGAACGCGCTCGTCGGTGCCGTCGGCAGTTCGATCTCCTTGCGAAACAGGACAAACGTGTTCGGCAACGTGCGCTGCGATGGCAGCCAGATCCATTTCGCGGGCGCGAGCGTGATCGCGCGCGGCTGCCACGCCGCGTGCGCGTCGCTGCCGAGTCGCAGCGCCGTCGCCTCGGTGGTAGTGAGCGGCGCAGCGTTGGCTTGGGCCAGCAGCAGGGCGGCCGTCAAGGCGATGATGATGGTTTTGTTCATTGGGGCATTCTCTTTCGCACCAGGTGGCTAATCGTGTGGCTCTTGGCATCCGACCAACTCGGGACCCACCCATTGTCGTCACAACGAACGCCGTGTAAAAAATGGTTCCTTTTCCGCCTCAGCCGCTCAGTATCGGCGGACAGGGCCGATCTCCTGGTCCGGCAGTGCCAAAAATTCATAGCACACATCAAAATGTCGTCAAGCCGTGCCGCGGGTAAGCGTCCACTCTGCACATGGTAAGAAGCGGCCGGGCCAGAGGCAACAGGGCGGCGAACGTGGACGGGGATCGCGACAGTGTCGGGCGCGACAGTGACCGCAGATTGCGGTAGGCAGTGGCCGACGCCCTCGCCGCAGCCGGTTGCCGGTCAGCTTCTCGGGTTAACCTCCTGGCCTTCCGTCTACCAGCGTGCCGACGGAGATTGGCATAGCTCGGCCCTTCTGCGACGGCGAGCGGTGCGGGGGGGACGATGCGGGCGAGTCTCCCGGC
>JAPLNJ010000695.1 GCA_026692885.1 Planctomycetota bacterium
CCGAGCCGCGCGCAGTTCCGGCCCTGCGTCATTCCAAGTCAGGCCTGAGGGGAACCCCGCAGCGAAACCGACCCTAACTGCCGCGCTGGCCCCAGCGCCCCCCGGCGGCCCACCCCCACGCTCGCCGATTCCGCCCCAAAAACATTTTGCATGCTTGCCGAAAGCACACCGTCGAGAACTATCATCAGCTGGAGTGTCGCGTCGATCTGGCTGTCGCCCAGGTCGAGGCTCGGCGAGAGTCGCGAAAGCGAGACTACCGGCTCGCGACGGGTGTCGAGATCGAACAATCCGATGCTCTGAAAACACGCCTTGAACGTGTAGCCGCGACCGGTGAACAATCCGTGGGCGACGTAATCGAAGAACTGCGGGCGAGCTACGCAAATCGATTTTCATTGGGCGAGGTGACCTTGGGAGTAAGCGGCGACGGCGCATCAAGAACGTATTCCAGATTCTGAAGAGCTGCGGCCGGGATGGTGATCGGGGGCTGCCGGAGCAACGATTCGCGAAGCCTTTCGCCTTCGGTCTCGACGTAGGCTTTCGAGACGAAGACGTCTGATGTGAAATTCCGTTGAATCAGTTCCTCGACGCTTTCCAGAAGCCTTGGCGTGTCGGGGATTGGGTGATAGTCGACAAGAAGATCGTACAGCCGTTCGTCATCGCGAAATTTGGCAAAGGCTTCGCCCGTACGACGTGTGCGGATCTTCTGCGCCCACTCCGTTCGCTGGTCATCGAAGCTGACGTACGTCTTACGCGAGACCTCTAGAAAATCTTCGTGGATCGGCACGAAGGATTGGCCACGGCCAACGCTCTCCCCCGTGCGGTCAGATTCCTTGTGAGAAGTGCCGTGGGAGTCGGTGTGCGTGCGGCCGATGGAATCATCAAGATGCCCATTGGCCGACAGGGGTGACTCTCGGAATGTACGAGAGACGCCCGACCCGTGCTGCATGTCCTGGGCGCGGGAGGTCGTGTGCGAACGCGACTGGTTCTCCAGCCACTCGCGACGGTGACCAGCAATGCGCTGCCCGAGCGATCCGGAAAGCAAGAGCCCGCATCGAATTCCAGCCTCCTCCCGCGGATGCTCCTGCCGTCTGTGTGATCGACAGCGGTATTCAGGAAGAGCACCTATGGCTTGAACCGGCGATGGACAAGGAAAGCTCGCATAGCTTCCTGCCAAGTGGTGCCGAAACAGACATCTCGGATTACGTCCGAGATGGCGGGCACGGAACCCGTGTCGCTGGGGCTGTGTTGCACGGCGAGGTTGTTCCCGCCGAAGGAACAGTGCAGCTTAACGCCTGGGTCCAGAACGCGAGAGTACTCGACGAGAACTGCAACCTACCCAAGGACATGTTTCCTCCGGCCGTGATGCGGGAAGTCGTCCAACGGTATCACGAGGGCAAACGCAAAACCCGGATATTCAACCACTCCATCAACGCGGATGCGCCGTGCCGAACACGTCACATGTCCGCATGGGCAGCCGAGGTTGACCGCCTTAGCAACGAGCACGATGTCCTCATCATCCAAAGCGCCGGCAACCTGAAGCCCTCGCGTCCGGCACCGAGACTGGGGATCGCCGAACTAATAGCGGCTGGGGCGGCCTATCCGGGTTATCTTACCCAGGCATCGTGCCGTGTCGCGAATCCAGGCCAGAGCTTGCAGGCCCTCACGGTCGGGTCTGTCGCCTACGAGCGATTTGACGACGGAGGCTGGCAGAGCTTTGCCGCGAGGTCTGGTGAACCCTCGGCCTTCAGTCGCGGCGGCCTCGGAATCTGGGACACAATCAAGCCCGAAGTCGTTGAATATGGCGGGGACTGCCTGCGCGCCGAGGGTGATCCACCTTCCGTCAGTACGCCCGACATTGCTCGAGACTGCTACCCCGAACTCGTTCGCTCGACGCGTTACGGCGGCCCCGCCTTCGACCGGGACGCGGTTGGCACATCCTATGCCGCCCCGAAGGTGACTCGCATTGCCGCCCGCCTGCAGTCGCTACTGCCGGACGAATCCTGCCTGCTTTATCGCGGCCTGATCGTCCAATCGGCACGCTGGCCCGAATGGGCAAGCGGGATGGCTCCGGAGCAGCAGGCGAGTCTGCTGAAATGGATCGGCTACGGCGTTCCGGACATGGGACGCGCGACGGAGAACACTGACTACCGCACGACCTTCATCACCCATCACGACCGGGGAATCGGTGCCGGCGACTGTCACGTTTACCAGGTTCCCATTCCCTATGAACTTCGTCGTCCCGGCGACGACCACGACATTCGGATCGAAGTCACCCTTTCCTACGCGGCCGAGCCGCGCCGCACCCGTCGCACGGCGCGGGGCTACTTGTCGGTGTGGCTGGACTGGTTGACCAATCGCAAAGACGAATCCCTGGAATCCTTCCTGAGCCGTGCATTGAAAGAGGACGACAACCCGGCACGGGAGGGTAGAAGCACCGTTCCCTGGGTCATCCGCTCGCAGAACAACTTCGGGCTTCCCAACGTGCGACGCAGTGCTGGCACCGTCCAGAAAGACTGGGCCGTCGTGAAATCGAACGCTCTGCCGGACGATCTGTGCATCGCGGTACGTGGGCATCGGGGCTGGAGTCGCGATCCGGAATCCGTCGCCCGATACTCCCTCGTCGTGAGCTTCGACATCGTCGGCCAGGAGATCCCAATCTACGAGCCGCTCCGCGTGGCCGTCCTGAACCTGCAGGCGGAGGTGGAGGCCGAGGTTGAGTCGGAACTCGACGTCGAAATCGAAGAATGATCGACGTGCCGCGTTAGGAGGACGGTTCCTCTTGGCCAGGCATATCCGCATCCAAGCCATCTGAGTGAATTCCATTTTTCTGGGAGCAGCACGCCACTTCCACTGCGTGGAGGGGACTTTTTGCGCGGTTGGTGGGCGCCGGTGGCATCCCATTCTCCGCCTTTTCTTGCGAATTGGCTGCGTTATTCCCGGTCAATTCACTCGCGCTCGTAAGTTATTGCCAAGGCGATACTTAGTGATACATCGCTGATGTCGTTACCAACTCGCGCCGCACAACAGACAGCGTTATTCTGCGTTATTCCGCCTCCCATGGGATTGCAGAGGGGATTCGCCTACTCGCGCGCTTGCGGCAAATGTTTCGCGATAGTCAGTGGGCCACGGGGCCGGAATTGGTTTCTGACATCAAGCTATTCCTTCGTCCGCGTCGATACCCGCGACGCGACCAGGCTGCTACCCAATGCTGGTACCTGACAGAACTGGACCGTCAGCTTGCCGATGCAGCGGCTTTGGCACGCGGGGATGAATTCCAAGGCCCCTACTTCACGGAATCGCAGATTCGAGGACGAGTCCAATTTGTTTGCTGGGTGAACCCTGGTCGTCGCCGCGTCCTCCTACGAAAATTCCGCTCCGTGCCCTGGGACAAAGTGGCCGAGGAAGCCCGCAGACGACTTTTGGTCGTCACGAAGAAGTCCACGCAGAGGCGGGCGTCCATCGCATCTGCGACATCCTGATTCTGTTGCCCCGCACGCCTTGGATCACCACACAATGAACAAGACCTCGACGCCATCCGTTACGTCCAGCATCCTTGCCGACGCCCTGACTGCTGGTGCGTCAAGCGTTTGTGACGATCTTCTGAAGAAGAACCTGAGTTTGGCCGAGCGGCACCTCGTCGTTAGGGCGGACGGGTGGCATGTGTTCGCGGACGACGCAACTCCGTTCAAAGACCAGAGTGGTTACTTTATGATCGACTGGCGTAATCTGTAGATGTCCCCACTCAAACAAACCACCGCGCTCGTCCTGATCCTGCTCATCTGCTTTGCGGCAGCGGGCCTGGGTTCGGTCGCCACCACGCCCAACATCCCGACGTGGTACGCCACGCTCGCCAAGCCGTCGTGGAATCCGCCCAACTGGTTGTTTGGCCCCGTGTGGACCGTGTTGTACATCTGCATGGCGGTCGCGGCATGGCTGGTCTGGCGGCAGGGCGGATTGCCGCAGACCCGAACACCGTTGACGTTGTTCGCCGTGCAGTTGGCGCTGAACGCTGCGTGGTCGTGGCTGTTCTTCGGGTTCCACATGCCAGGGGCCGCGTTTATCGAAATCCTGCTCCTGCTGGTAGCCATCGCGGCGACGACAATCGCGTTCTGGCCTCGATCCTTGGCCGCTGGTATCCTGATGGTGCCGTACTTGGGCTGGGTGGCGTTCGCCAGCGTGTTGAACTTCGAGATTTGGCGATTGAATTGACGGGCCGTTACGGGCAACAGGGTCACGGCAACGGGTGAGATGAAACCGATGGACGAAGCCAAGAACCCATATCAGCCTCCCCTGACCGTGGACCAAAGCAGGCGAACCGCGATCAGGCAACGCTGGCGAACACCGACGAGCGTGCTGCTGATGGTGATCGGCACGTTGACCCTGCTGTTGTTGAACGGGCAGGAATTCACGAACTCAATCGTCTGCCTCGTCTGCTGGGTCACGAGTCTGGGCATCTGGCTGATGAAGCCTGCCCAGAGGCCGCGAAAGATCGGGGTGGTGCTGCTGATCGGACTGCACGTAGTGATGATTGCATTTGCGGTTTCGGGCCTACGTGGCAGTTATGAGCGGCAAATGAAATTCAACCAACGGGTGGCGCCGGGAAATCCAGATGGTGACACACGTCATCGCGATGGGCGGACGCCCGCCATCGGTCCCGGAGACAGTGTCCGAGGCGATTCGCCAGGTCGAAGAAATGGCACGCCGCTGGCTGATGTGGCAGGGCTACGTGGAGAAGCCCAAACGCGATCAACGCGGGAAGCCGGGCAAGAGCATGCTGGAGCGATTGCCGGAAGATATGCGAAGCCAACTGGAAGCGTTGCTTGACGGCATGAAGACGTTGCAGGAGACTGTGAGTACGGCGATCTTGCACCTACGGCCAGTCGCGCCGCGTCCAACAGGGACCGGCCGCAGCAAGGTGAAGCCCGTAAAGGACAGACGCGGTGGGGCAGGCTAGGATCGCCTTTACGCCTCTTTGGACGGTGCCGCCCTCAGATCCCGGCCTAGCGGCGCTCAGACAGAAGCACGTCAAGGTCGAGGGTTTTTAGTTTGCCCACTGAAAGCCGTTTGTTCGTTGCTTTCCAGAGCCCAGGAAACAGGTAAAGCAAGGACAGAGCGAGCGTGCGGACACCTTCCGACGCATAGTTCGGACCAGTCTCGCAGTCCCAACACGCGGTGAATTCCCTTGCGAGGAAGTTGCTGATCGTTTCCAAGAAGTGGCAGTTGATCGGCCCGAATGGTTCGAGTTCCAAGTGACACTCAACTGCTTCCGCTACGGCATTGCGCACGGCGTCTTCGAGCGATCTACCAGGGAAAAGCATCCGTTCGATATCAAACTCCGCTTGCCTCGCAGTCTGCATGGCTTCCTTCGTGCGTTCTTGCCACGACGCGCGGTTCCCCGAAACGTCATCACTCATCGAACATGCCTCCAGGTCGCATTGACCAATGTTGGGGTTAACGCCCCTGCTACGGCCCCGCGGGCGAGTCGGGAATGCGCAGCATGCCGTAGGAATTGCCCCCCATAGAAATGCTCACCACCCAGAACCTGCCCTCGGGCAAGGGTCGCCGCAGCGTGTCACGACCGCTGTCCGTCATGAAACCGATCACTTTCACGGCCGTGGGCAGGGAGGTGGCCATGATGGCGGTCGGGATCACTCCCCGCTGATTGCACTCGTCCCTGACCTGCTCCGAGTGCTTCGGGTCAAGGCGGCTGGCTAGGTCAAACCCCATCTTGTCTCGCAGGTCGACGACGAGCATCACCGGCCGTTCCTCCCCGGCAGCCACCGCCTGGAGGTAGCCCTGCTCGATCTTCTCGACGTTGAACTTCAGCAGATGGGCCCGGTCCCGTCGCCCCGCGTCGTCGCTGTCTTCCATGGTCATGTTCGATTCACTTTCCCACTCGCTCACAAGCCATCAACATCACCGCCAAAGGAGCCCGATCCGCCAACGCACCCGTGCGGGTCCGGGTCCGCATGAAGTTATCGCTTGAGGACTTGCAGGACTGCGTCGAGGCGGCTGCTGTCGGGTTGCCCATCGGGCTTCAAAGTGGGTATCAGCCAGCCGCCCTCGTCATTCTCATTCCAGCCGTAGACGATCATCGCGTTGGCCGGGTTGAGGTCCCGGTTGTTCTTCGTCCAGTCAATCGCGTCCCGAAGATGCTGGGCCACTTGCGCCGGGGTGGCCGTCACGGCATCGACCAGCGGCTGTTGCTGTTCGGGCGGCGTCGGGTCGGGACGAGCTTCAACGGAGACCCACGGGACCGGGTGTTCGACGCGCGGCCTGGGATCCCAACCCGCCGTGGCAAACGTGATGGTAGGAATCCGCTGCTGGCGACAGACCTCCCAGTACGCGGTACGCACGTGTTTGGTCAGTTGTTCGTAGGGCCACTGCTCCCAACGATATCCCGCCCCTGCCGCGTAGGCCGAGACCGCATCGAAGCCCAGCGTCTTTACCTCCTGGGCGTCAGCCACGGGATTCCAGCCCATGAACACGAAATACGGCTTCTTGAGTCCCGCGGCGACCGCTTGATCGGCAAGCGACTCGAATTCCTTCTTGCCAATGACTTTCGGGGGACCGAAGACGAACAAGAGTGGTCGGCCATCAAGCACGGTCTGGTAATGGGGGTCCTTGAAACACGTCACCAACCGTGGCCAGCCGGACGTCCCGATCCCGTCAATCCGTCCGCCCTCCTCGATCAGGCAGAAGCGAATGCCTTTCTTGTCTGGGGCCGACCGATAGCGCCGAAGCGCAATCCCGAGGTTCCCCTGGTCCCAGTAATCGACGAACGCCCAGTAGTTCAAGCCCGCACTGGCGGCATAGCGGATCTCCTGTTCCATGATCTGCTGCGAGTCGCCGTCGATGCTGACGGCGCCCGGGGAGATTACTTTCGCGAAGAACGGCAGACGAAAATGGTACTTCTTGGGTCCCAGTGATTTCTCGACCTCCGAGACGGGTGAACCGCGTCCGTACCACGCGTCCCAGCGAATGGCGCCCACGATCGGCCGCGCCGCAAAGGGCGTGCTCACGTCTGGCGTACGAGGCTGTTCCGCTCCCGGCGCGAACGAGTTCAGGACACAAACCAGGAACACACTGATGATGAGCTTCATGCGGACCTCCGCCTAACGACCTGGCGACGGATTGTCAGCCAGTAACACGCCCAACATGGCCCCAGACGATCGACGCCGCAACCGATGCGAGCTGCCGCTCGGTCAGGGAACCTCGCGACCATCACAGTTGTTTCAGAATCCGCGAGGCTTTCAACGCAGCAGCGGCATCGTCCAGCGCCAGGTGCGCGAGGAAACGCTTGCCCACGGCGACCGCGGACAGCCCTCGGAGGTTGATGCCAGCTTGGGCGAGATTCTGCGTCAGCTGCGCAGCGGCCCCTGGCTTGTCTGGCCCTTCGACCCGGAGGCAGTGCAGGCCCGTGTTCTTAACAAAACCCGCCTTCTTGGCCGCCCGAATCTGCGCCGGGCCTTTCAGCGGCGCTAAGAACACGAGGCCCGTGCCAGGGTTCTCGAATGTCCTCCGGGCGACAACGAGTTCCAGCTGGGCGCCCGCGTTCGCCAATGCGGCGAGCTTGTCAGCCAGCCCACCGGGCTTGTCTTCAATGTTGGCCCCCCACACATCCACACGCGAAACACTCAGTGCCATGGCTCATCTCTCCCCAAAGAGTAAGGCAACGTCTCAGGACTCGACGCCACGATGTTCTGTTCCGGCTTGCTTGATCTACAGAGTGTGAATTGTACCTTGTCACAGATTGCGATACAGATCGCGGGCTGACCACGAGGCACGGGTATGGCCGCCATCTCTCAACCGTCAACCCGTCCTCCACAACATTGACACGTCGTCCTTCGGTGCGAATCCCAGGATCCGCTTCGCCTTCTCGTTCAGGAACTTGGCCTGCGGGCAATCGCCCAGGATGAAGAAGCCCTCGCACTTGGAAGGCAGTTTCGCCAAGTCAATCTCCAGCCCGAGCCGGAATACCTCGGCAGCGTCCGACCAAGTGATGACAAACGGCACGCCACCGGCTCCCCGCTTCAACTCGGTCGAGTCCAGGAAGCCATAGAACAGGTAATCCTGGACATGGACGTCGTGCGACAGCGAAAAGGCCCGGCAAATCTCCTGGCCCAGCGATTTCGTCAACGGGTACAACCCGGTGCCTGGATGGGGCGGGACATCGGGAGAGATGCTGTGGTCAAATCCTTCGTAGCCGGGTCCGGCCACGGTGAAGTGCGGTCCCGTGTTGATCACCCGGTGGATCCCGCACTGCACGGCCGCCTGCATGACGTTCTGACAGCCCAGGACGTTAACGCGGAATGCCTGCACCGGATGGTTGCGGACCACGGAGAGGTTGACAATCGCGTCCATGCCTTTGGCTGCATCCGCCACCTGGTCCGCTTCGGCCACGTCCACGATCCTGAACTCGTGGTCGGCGAAATCCCGCTTCAACGCAGCCGAGGGCGGCCGGATGTCGGTGATCCGCAGCCGGTGCCGGGGAGCCAGGGCCTTGACCACATGGGGGCCCAGGTAACCGCACGCGCCGATCAAGAGCACGTTCATCGTTCACCTCCCGCGAATTGCGGCCGGTAGCCGAGCACGCGTTTGGCCTTCTCGCTGGAATACCGCGTCCGCTGAGAGGCTGAGACGATGTGGAACACTGACCATGCGCCCAACCGCGAGCCGCTCTTGTCGCGCTGCGCCGTCAGTGCCAGCGAGACCGCCTGGATCACGTCTGCCTGCTCGACCCAGAGCGGGTCGAACGGCTGCCCAACAGTTTCCCGGGCTCGGACGACCTTCCCCAGTCGCAGCACGACTACCTGGATCTTCCCCTCCCGCGCGAACTCCCGGCACACCACTTCGCCCAGGTATTCGGCGAGCCCCGGCGAACCGCCCTTGGCGGACGGGCGCCAGTCTTCATCCACCGTGAACTCCTCCGGGTAGCCCGCCATGACCGCCAGCGAACTCAGGTAGACCAGATTTTTCACGCCATCCTGGGCCGCGGCCTGGAGAAGGTTGTAGGTAGATCGCGTGCAGTAGTCGAGCGACACTGCGGCATCAGATGGGGAGTAAGCTCCCGGCAAATGGACGATCCCTTCTACGCCACGAACCAGCGATCGGGTGGCGTTGTCTGCTCCCAGGTCACTGACAAGCACTGCGGCTCGGCCCGGCACCGCGGTTCTCGCGGTCAGCCGCAGACGGCATGTTGCACCCAGCCCTTCCACCAGCGATCGGCCAAAGGGTGACTCGGCCGACGTGAGGAGCACTTCTTCGTGGGAACCCACCGCCTGACTCGCCGGATTGCTTGGGGCCTCCGGGCTCGTTTCCAGGGCAGCCTGACCCGCAGCGGCTTGGACCATGCACGAGGAGGCCATCCCGGAGGCGGCAATGGCCTTGAGAAACTGGCGTCGATGGGTAGCCATGATTCGGTTCCTCGCCCATTGAGTCGCACCGCCGTTGCGGCACACCCGCTCCGGCCGTTAGGCGGCCGTTCCGTTGACCTCCGCCAATATACCCTGGGGCACGGGGCGGAACAGCATGGCACGCTCACGACTATCAGGCAGGGCTTGTCCAGACGCTGCCAGTGGCCTCAGCGGCTCTCGGCAGGGGCGGATGCGGAGGCAGGGGTGAAGTGGTGGTGGCAGACGGGGGCCGCAGAGGGGCACCGGACAGTCGCCAGGCTGCCCTACTCACTACCGTTCGACATGGCATTCTGACCAGTCGCAACCCGCCGAACAGCATATCGCCAAGCATCGTTCCAGGGCGAGTCAGCCGAAGTCCCACCCTGTCCAAGCACATCTGCCAGCATGGGTCCGAGCCCCCTGTCCAAGCCCACCGCTCGGCATGGGTGCAGGCTCGCCGCGGATGAGTCAAGATCAGCGTGGGACGAGCCACGTTTGCGCCCAGGTTCCGCCGCGTCCACAGGCCAGCGTGAACACATCTTCCGCGATGGCCACGCTTCGGGCACAGAGGCCAGGACCCGGTGACATACCCGTCACCGCCCCAGTCTGATCCACGTCGATAACACCATGTGGGTTCCCGGCGAAATCCACTGAAGGCGCAACTGGTACGGCAATTCCCCCCTAGTGCCCACGACCGTGCGATTCGGCCGCCTGGCTTGCCCCGCTCATCGACTTTATCAAAACCCGCGTCCTGAAACGCGTTTCCACGGTCTCTTCTGCGCCCGCGTCACTGTATAGCCCCCTGGTTCGTGCCCGTTTGACCCCGCCAACGCCCTGCTTTCGTGCCGATGCAACGCTCTTGCGCCACCGGCTTGTTGCTGCATTCGTCGAGATAGCCAAGCGGCCATGCGACCAGCAGTGCGACAGGCATCTTGCCGTAGGTGCGAGTCACTGCCGCAGCAGGAGGCCCGTCTGCGACGTTGTGCTGAGGGCCACCTACACGGTCATCAGGCTGGCCTGCGGCGTGGCAGGGGAGATGATATCCGAGCTGCCTCAAGATGCAGCGTCTCGCGGCACCCTGGAGGCCCGTGCCTTCGATCGGTTGCGCGCAGGAAGTGATGCCAGAAGCATGGCTGCGGGCACTGCACGGGATGGGGCCGCGAGGGGTCGGAAAGGCTCTCCAGCAGCCCTGTCCTTGGTCGAGGGCAAAGGCTCGGCAAGGGGCCGATCTCGACAGATTCGTGTACGGTCCTTAAGTCGACTCAATCAAATACCGACGCGCGTCGGTCTTTAAGAGTCGCGGGAGACGAAGCTGCCAGCGAACGATTGGGAATGCTTCTCGACAACGCCAGATTCGCCGCCCGCGGCGACCCGTCAGCTGAACAACACGAGGCCGCAACACATCCAAGCCGAAGCCGGCGACGAGGATCTGGATCGAGGCATCCTGTCCAACATCCCGCCCATCCGGCATCCCGTCGTGCCCATTGTGGCAATCGCTACGTCAGAGGACTTGCCGGGCCTTCAGGGTGTCGCATGGCGTCGGTGTCCGGGACGGCTCTTTCAAAGGCTTCCGGGATTTGGTTCACTTGGCAGGCAAAGCCGGTGGAGTGCCGTTGGGCAGGGCGGTGGAAACCAGCGTCTGCGTAGCGGTGAGGACAGCGTCGGGCGTTTCAGCAGCGGCAGTGGCAGCCACGGTGGACGAGCAGATGACAGCAGGAGAACGTGAGACGAGAGCAGCCTACGTGACGATCAGTCGGTGTGGCAGCATTTGGCCAAACGAGAATTGAATCTGCCGCTGACGACCCATACCTACCGCTGGCGTCTGGGCTTTCGAGGTGCGATCTCCCTGAACTCCGGATGCTCCCTGGAATGGCACCAGGATTCGGGCGGGTATTTATGGTCGACATTGTCCAGCAGCACCGACAACGTCTCGATGGCGATTTTGTCGCCATTCTGGTGGGTCCATAACAGGTGGGCACCGGGTGCATTGGTATTCATGGGTAGCACATTGTGCACCACGAGGCTCAATCGCACGGGAACATAGGGGCACTGAACCACCAGAGCCGCACGCGGCACCGGGTCGCACGGAAGGTCATCTCGAAATTCGCGGAATTGGCGTTGTAGGGTAGTTTCAGATGACGACAGCAACAACTTGGGCACGGTAATGCGTGTCCAGAACGCCTGACCGGGAGACATTGCCTTGAGCACAACGGGGAATTGGCCAAAGAAGCCCTGGAAGTGTCCCAGCGTCAGCAGCGGTCGATCGTCGCTAATGCACCTGCGGCGCTGGTCCATGATCAGGAATCTTGTCCGTGTGTCAGCCAGACCATACCGCTCCAGCAAGTATTGGACGGGGATTGGGGCAGCGCTGGGATTGGGCCAGCGCTGGGATTGGGGCAGCGCTGGGATTGGGACAGCGCTGGGATTGGGACGGCGCTGGGATTGGGGCAGCGCATACCGCCCCGGGTCAACGTGCTGACCCAGAGAGGCACCCAGACGTAAGGCGGGGGATCCAGGCCGGGTGACGTCTCCACCACGCGTGCCCGCCGTGACTTGATCTGCTGCCGCGGTTCCGGCACGGGCCCTTCATAGAACGCTTGGTCGTCGGCCCCGGCCTCACGCTGTTTCCGCTGGTGTGACTGTTTTGCGGATGGGCTTGTTGCTTCTCCTGCGCTGACGCCGTTCTTGGGCTTCACGGGTGCCCGCGGCGGCAGTGCGATCCTTCCCGCCGATTCGCCCCCGCCCTGGCGCTTCCGGGGATCATCGACAAAGACGCCGGGACGAGGCCGAGGCCGGGGCATTGCCATCACGCCATGATCGGCGCCGGTATCCAGGAAAGAAGGCTCGCGACGACTCTGGACCTTGCGACTGCCGGACGCAGACTTGACGGCGGTATCCCCAATTGGGATACTGGGGGTGTTCACGGCGATTCTCCTTACGCTGCTGAACCACGATGGGCCGTCCTACTCCTGCAAGAGCAACGTGTCCAACACAAAACCCGGAGCCGTGAGGGTCATTTCAACCTCACGGCTCCATGTTTTTATATCTTCAACCAAATTTTCTCGCAATCGCGCACGGGTTGATTTACCGACGCGCGTCGGATTTCATGCACCAAGAACCACGCTGGGCAGTCCGGGTGGCTGCTTCTCGCGTCTGGCCCGCTTCCCCTCGTCCCGCTCGCAGCCATCTGCTGGGCCGCTAGGGCCGTCCCTCGCCATTTCCAAGACCCGTAGCGAACAACGTCCGCAGACACGTTACCCGAATACCACTCGCCGCGGATTACATCGACGTGAACAAACATGGTGGGCACGTGAGAGGTGCATCGCTGGCTACGAATCCCCGGGCGCTGATGTTGGGGGTACCGGGAC
>JAPLNJ010000696.1:0-1472 GCA_026692885.1 Planctomycetota bacterium
GCCGCTCGCCCCGCCAACCTGACTCGGATTGCGACTCTCGGCCAGGTTGTCCATAATGCCATCCTCAAAAATAGCCGATCAAGACCGGGCACGATCTGCCTGGCTGCGAGAAACTGTGCAACTGTCCGCAACATGGCGGAAAGGAACGCGTGTGGTCACCGAACAGAATCCTCGCGATCGTGCGGCAACCGCTTCTCGGGAAGAGCAACAGCTCGACCTGGGCCAAGCGACGATCCCCAACGCAGCTGTGCCGGCGCCTGCGGACGAAGCTCAGGAGCTGTCCCTGCCGGCCGGCCTGTTGGAACAGTTCGACGAATACCGCCTGCTGGGCAAGTTGGGTCAGGGCGGCATGGGAGCCGTCTACAAGGCCCTGCACACCCGCTTGGAAAAGCTGGTGGCCATCAAGGTGCTACCCAAGGAACGCATGCAGGACCGGGACGCCCAATCACGCTTCCAACGCGAGATCAAGGCCGTCGGCCGGCTGAACCACCCGAACTTGGTCCAGGCCTATGACGCCAGGGAGATCCAGGGGACCACGATCCTGGTCATGGAGTACGTGGACGGACTTGACGCGAGTGCCCTCGTTCGAAAGCTGGGTCCGTTGCCGATTGCCGATGCCTGCGAGCTTGTGCGTCAGGCGGCGTTAGGCCTGCAGTACGCCCACCAGCACGACCTGGTCCACCGCGACGTCAAGCCGTCGAATTTGATGCTGAACCGGGAGGGGCAGGTCAAAGTCCTGGACTTGGGACTGGCGCGGATCAGGCAGGATCAGGCGAATCAGCAGGACCTGACCTCGACGGGTCAGATGATGGGTACGGCCGACTACATCGCGCCCGAGCAAGTCCGCGACTCGCATTCGGCCGACATCCGGGCAGACATCTACAGCCTGGGCTGCACGTTATACCACCTGCTGGCCGGCCGGACGCCGTTCAATGGCGAGAAGTACGGTTCCGCGTTCGACAAGATGCTGGCCCACGTGCAGGAGTCGCCGCCGTCGGTGCTGGAGTTCCGCAAGGATCTGCCGCAACCGCTGGTTGTGCTGGTCGAACGGATGTTGGCCAAGCGGCCGGACGAGCGTTTTGCTGTGCCGGGCGAGGTCGCTGCCGCGTTAGCATCGTTCACGAGTGGCTGCAACCTGGCGGCCCTGGTGTCGGCGACCGAATCGACGCCGTCGACCATGATCCCCGTCGACACGAGCATGGCGGCGACCGACGCCCATCTCTCCCAGCCGTCGACGGGAACGCATGCGGACGGAGGCCAAGCTGCCGATCAAGCGGTCTGCAACAAGGAGCCGCGTCTCGACTCGTTGTTACCGCCCGCGGGAGAAAATGGCCCATCCCCTGCTGAAGCATGTTTGGCAACCCCCACCGGCCCCGTGCCGGTGGACGTAGGTTTGGCAACTAAAGGCATCAGCCCAACAGCGCTTCCTGACCACCCGCTGTCGTCTTACGACCGTCGCCGAGGCGACGGTC
>JAPLNJ010000696.1:1541-6160 GCA_026692885.1 Planctomycetota bacterium
GACCGTCGCCGAGGCGACGGTCGTAAGACGACAGCGGGTGGTGGGGTATCGGGGGCCACCGTAGTTGCCAAACCCGCAACCACCGACGCGGGGTCGGTGGGGGCGTCGTCGCGCCGCAGGCCGGTCCTGGTCGCCCTGAGCCTGCTCGGCGTCCTGATCCTCGCCGGTGTCGTTTTCAAGCTGAAGACTCGCGAAGGCACGCTGGTGGTCGAGGTCAGCCAACCGGACGCCGAGGTGCAGGTCCTGGACGATCGAGGCGAGATCGTGGTCGATCTGAAATCGGGCGACAAGCCCGTCACGATCGGTGTCGATCCGGGCAAACACCGCATCCGCGTCCAGAAAGACGGCTTTGAACTATTCACCGACGAGTTCACCATGAAGTCAGCAGGCCGCGAGGCCATCCGAGCCACGCTGCAGCCATCTCCCGTAGGTCAGGCTTTCCAGCCTGACGGTGCGACTAACCGTCAGGCTGGAAAGCCTGACCTACAGCCCAACCGTCAGCCTGGAAAGGCTAACCTACCCGGAGAGGGCACGCCCGCGCCAACCTCCCCTCGCCCCGGTACTCCGGGGAGAGGGTTCGGGGGTGAGGGGCCCGCATCGCCCACCGCCCCGCCGTTACCCATCAACCAATTCGTCCCCTTAGCCAAATCCGAGCAGGACCTGAAAGCCTGGCAGAAAACGGGCTCCGGCACCGTGACGTTCGAGAACGGTGGGGTTCGCGTAGAGAACGCGGCGGTTACGTATCCGGCGTCGGCCATCGACTTGGTGATCCGTGTGAAGATCAAGATCGAAGGCGACGTCCCGCCCAGCGCCCGCTTGACGCTGCGGGAAACGCCGGCCGGTTTCTACGCCGCCATGCTGGAGGACGGCCAGAAGGTCACCGTCGGCATGACGGAAGGGGACAAGTGGCGTGAGTTGAAGAGTGCTCCTGTGAGCGTGCCTCGCGACAAGTCATTGGCGTTGCAATTCTCCGCCGTGGGCGACGTGTTGACCGTCTCCTTGAACGGCAAGCCCGCCGTCGAGGTTCGCGACACCACGCATCGTTCCGGTGTGCCTGGCTTGGCGGCCGCCAAAGGTGCGACGGTGTTCGAAGACGTCGAGGTCAAGGTCTTAACGCGGCCGAGCAGCACTCCCGGTGAGTTGGCGTCTGGTGCACCGCATTCTCGTGGGCCGGATTTGCAATCCGGCCAGGACAGTTTGAAGGACCGTCCCAGGAATGAGCGGACGCGGGCGGCTTCTGGCAACTCGCCCAAGAACTACGAGCTGGAATTTGACGGCGTCAGGAGCTACGTCGAGACGCCCGTGAAGTACGATGGCTCGCACCCGATCACGATCGAGGCGTGGGCCATGCTTCGGCAAGATATGGGTGGTCCGACACACTTGCTTGGCAATATTCACGCGGGTTCAGGTATTCTCTTGGAGAAGTCTCCGGGAGATCGACTGGCATTCACGGTGGACGGCTCACCCTCTCACTACATCCTGAGTGCCGATCGATGCTGCGCCGGAAAGTGGCAGCATTTGGCTGGAGTCTGGGACGGCCAGCAATGTAGGTTCTTTCTCAACGGATTGCCGCAACGAGAAGTCCAAGGGGCGCCACCATCTGTGCGAGGGTCAACGCGTTGTTTCGTCATCGGTTGCTCGTCGCCTCTAGACAGCGACCCTCGAATGTATTTCTGGCCGGGATGGATTCACGAGATACGCATCTCCAAGGTGGCGCGGTACACGGAAGATTTCACGCCCCAGCAACGCTTCGATGCCGATGAGTCCACGATCGCGTTGTACCATTTCGACGAAGGCTCCGGCAACATTGCTCACGACGCCTCAAAGAACGGCAATCACGCGAAAATCCACGGCGCCCGCTGGGTCGAGGCGAGCGACGTGAAGAACCGCCTGCCGGGGCTAGTGGTTGGGACGCCGCGACTCCCTGACGGCCGACGTTGGCAGCTTGAAACTATCTCGCCCTGCTGGCCTGGGGGACTGGACTGGAGTCCAGACGGCAAATGGATTTCCTGTGCACGAGATTCCGTCATCCGAATCCACGATGCGAAGACGCTCGCGCCCGTGCGGTTCCACGTCGGACATGATGGACGAGTCAACAACACAAAATTCAGCCCGGGCGGCAAGTGGCTTGCGTCCTGCTCGGAAGACTGCACCGTTCGTCTGTGGAATGTAGGTACGGGCAAGGCTGGGCCAGTGTTACGAGGCCATCTTGCAAGAGTGGCGGACTTTGCTTGGAGCCCGGATTCCGACCGACTGGCTTCTGGGACCGGTTGGGGCGACGGTAAGATTCGCGTCTGGAAAGTTGATGGCACCCTGGAAACGTCTTGGCCCTGGTTCGGCACCTACAACCTACTTTCTTGGAGCGGGAACGGGAAGTGGATCGCAGCATCCGGCAAAGCGTCCGTCAAGGTATGGACTCCGGCGGGCGAGTCTGTAGCCGAATTGAAAACCGATGGTGTCGACGTAAGCAACTGCTCCTTCAGTCCCGACGGCCGATGGCTGGCGACAAGCATCCATCCAACCAAAGAAGGAACCTCGCCTTATTTGGCCCTGTGGTCCACAGACACCTGGCAGATCGCCAAACGGTCGCCGGAGCGGACAATCGTTCACTGGCCAAACGAATTCGCTTGGTCGCCGGACAGCAAGCGGCTCTGCAGCATCTGGCAGTGCGCGTGGCTATTGCTCTGGGACATCGAGAAGGATCGCTGGTTGGACTTGGGCGGCGTTCAGGGATTCTCCTCGCTCGCCTGTGATCCCGGCTTCAGCGAAGTCCTGGTTAACCAACAGGATCGCCTACTGCGGTTCGACGACTTGAACACCGGAAAGACGACCCGCCAGTTCGGGTTCAGCGCGTTGAACAGAATTCGCGTAGCCATCCAGCTCACCGACGGTCGTGTGGCTTTGTGCCGGGACGATCTTCGTCTGCTTTCGCCAGAGGGCTGTCAAGCATCGGCGAAACAAGGACTTCCTTGGACGAGCCACGCAATCTGGAGTCCCGATGGCCGATGGTTGGCTGTGGCTGGCGACGATTGCACGATTCGACTGTGGACGCCCGACGGAGAACCGGGTCCGGTCTTCGAAGGTCACACCGACGCGATTCAGACGATCACCTGGCATCCCAAGAGTCAGCAGTTGTTGACCGGTTCCAAGGACGGCACGATGCGGATATGGGAAGTCTCCGGCGAAGGCCGGGTGCTCGTGGAACTGGAAAAGGGCGCAGCGGTCGACCGCCTCGACTGGTCGCCGCAGGCGGAGCAGTTGCTCGTCCAGTGGACGGACGCAACGAAGAAGGTTCACGTGAGTCTCTTCAGCGCCGAAGGCCAGGCATTGCGAGAGTTGCCGACAACCGACGCACCGAACGAACTGGCCTGGGATGCCACGGGCAAACTGGTGGCGGGAGTGTTCTGGAACACGGGATATGTTCGTATCTGGAACGCCGAGACCGCCGAGACGGTCCTCGACTTCACGGAGGAAGGCTTCAAACCCAGGTGGCTTTCCTGGAGTCCCGACGGTCAATGGCTGGCCGTCACCCCCGGCGGAGAAGACCGTCAGTCGCTGGCACGCTTGTGGAAAAGGGATGGCACACCAGGGCCTACGATTCCCGCAGGCCCGGACAGCCAAGTCGTGTGGCTGGACCCGCAGGGAACGCTGGCTATCTGCGATGCGGAGTGGGTGGACGTGTACAAGCCTACGGGGTCGGGAGTCTTTTTCGGGCAAAGACTCGACCTTGCGGCAAAGCCCCTGCCCGAAAAAGACTCCCGACCCCCTGACTCCAGCCAACTCGAACTGGTCCGAAGCACTCGCTTTCCCAGCCGTCCTTGGACACGCGTCTTCGATGCGCCGCGTAAACGGCTGTACAGTTGGGAGACAGGTGCGATCCAGGCGTTGGACCTATCGACGGGCGAACCGCTGTTCACGGTATTGCCGCTGGACAAAGGCCGAACGGTCCGCATCGATCCGACTGGCCAGATGGACACGCAAGACCCGGAGGTCGAGAAGGAGTTCATCTACTACGTCGCCGAACCGGACGGCAGCACCACGCTCCACACCCCCGCCGAGTTCCGCAAGCTGATGGGTTGGAAGTGACCCCTGACATAACCCCGCTGGGGTAGAGGAGGGAACTGCGGTGACCGCACCCAGGGTAGCTGCGCAACCCTGGGCAATGAGCCCGGATTATTCATGTAGCAACGCTCGCGAAATAACTTCCTCATTCCAACAAGCCAGCCGTTGATCGCTGGCCGAAGGTTCCGGTTCTGCGAGTTGGATGCCACGGGCTCGCCCCGGGCTGATGAAAATGGCGGAAAGTGGAGAGACTGTAGTGGATACAGAAAGTCAGAGTTGTCACTCCACCGTCAGCTCTCCCTGCGGGAGAGGTCGCGGTCTAAGCCGCGGGAGAGGGCACGACAGCGCGATTTTCGGGGTAATTCCCCGATGCTTGGCAACCCTCTCCCGGGCCTGACAGCCCGACCTCTCCCGCAGGGCTCGTTGTACTACATAAGTTTGTTGGGCGAAATTTTTTTTACTCCCGGCCCGAAGGCGTTCCACGCGTTGGACAGATCGTAGCTGCGCTGCAAGCCGACCCATAAGGTTTGCGTGCCGGGATGGTTTTTCGGACGGTC
>JAPLNJ010000697.1 GCA_026692885.1 Planctomycetota bacterium
CGAGTCGGGAGAACTCGGTGAGACGCCGCGGTGTTAGGAGTTGGCGGGACTGCTCTCACCGACTTACGTCGGGAGCTTCTCGGACGGGACCAGCTAGCAGTGACGAAGAACTCACAGCCTCGCCGAGTGGGCAACGAGGGAATGCGAGCCGTGAAAGTCGTCTTGGCGGAAAAACCGTCGGTGGCGCGGGAGATTGCGGATTTCCTGGGCGCCAAGTCGCGCCGGGACGGCTACTTGGAAGGGAACAGTTACCAAGTGACCTGGGCCTACGGGCATTTGGTCACGCTCCAGGAGCCCGGCGAGTACGACCCGGCGCTGAAACGCTGGTCGCTGGAACCCCTGCCGTTCATTCCCGATCGATTCGAACTGAAGTTGGTGCCGGAGAAGCACGCGCGCCAGCAATTCGCGGTCGTTCGGACACTGTTTCGCGCGGCGACAGAGATCATCTGTGCCACGGACGCAGGCCGCGAGGGTGAGCTGATCTTTCGCTACGTCCTGACCATGACGGGCTGCGAGCAGAAACCCTTCCGGCGGTTGTGGCTCAGTTCGCTCACCCGGCGTGCGATCGGCGAGGCCTTCCAGCAACTGCAGCCGGGTCACGACTACGATCCCCTGTACGCGGCGGCCAAGTGCCGTAGCGAGGCGGACTGGATCGTAGGCCTGAACGGCACACGGAATTACACGGTCCGTTACGGCGCGGATGGGATCCTCTGGAGCGTGGGACGCGTCCAGACTCCGGTGCTGGCGTTGATCGTCCGGCGGGATGATGAAATCCGGGCCTTCCAGCCGGAACCTTTTTGGGAATTGCTGACGAAGTACCGCGAGACGTTGTTCAAGTTCGCCGGCGAGCGGTTCCGCGACGAGGCGGCCGCCCAGCAGTTGCTGGACCGAGTCCGCGGCCAGTCACTGACGATTACCAAGATCGACCGCAAGCAGGAACGTTCGCAGCCACCCCAGCTGTACGATCTGACGGAACTCCAACGCGACATGAACCGCCGTTACGGCCTGTCCGCTGCCGCCACGCTGGCGGCCGCTCAAACGCTGTACGAAAAGAAACTGATCACCTACCCGCGGACCGATTCACGCTATCTGAGTAGCGACCTGAAGCGTGAGATCCCCGACATTCTGCGCGGCCTGCGGGCGATTCGCGCAGCCGACATCGACCGCCTGGACCTGACCTCGTTGCGGTTCACCGGGCGGATCATCGACGATCGCAAGGTCAACGATCATCACGCGATGATTCCGACCGGAAGTGTTCCCGGCAGTCTTGCCTCGGCGGAGCAAAAAGTGTTCGACGCGATTGTCACGCGTCTGATCGCTGCGTTTTATCCGGCTTGCGAAAAGGAGGTGACGACGGTTCAGGCGGTTTCCAACGAGGTGCCGTTCCGGGCCAAGGGCTATCGCGTGCTCGAACCGGGCTGGACCGCGCTGTACCCGCGCGGCTCCGAGGAGAAAGCGGACGACGAGGAATCGCAGACGCTGCCGCAGTTTGCGCCGGGCGAGCGGGGGCCTCACGAGCCGTCCATCAAACGCGGCGAGACTTCGCCGCCGAAACCCTACACCGAGAACACCCTGCTGGGCGCGATGGAGACTGCCGGCAAGCTGGTCGACGACGAACAACTGCGGGAGTTGCTCAAGGCGAAAGGACTCGGCACGCCAGCCACCCGGGCGGCCATCATCGAGACGCTCCTGAAACGCAATTACATCGCACGCCAGAAAAAAACGCTCACCGCCACCGACTTGGGCCGCTATCTGATCGCGGTGGTGCAGAACCCGGATCTCAAGTCGCCCGAGTTAACGGGCCAGTGGGAAGGCCAGTTGCGGGAGATTGAAGCCGGCCGACTGGATCCGCAACGATTCATGGCCGGCATCGCCGAGTACACGCGGCAAATCGTGTCCTGCTCAGACGACGCCGCGTTGGACGAAAACCGTTTTGGCGATTGCCCCCGCTGCGGCCGACCGATCATCCAAGGTAAACGCGGGTTCGGCTGCTCCGGCTGGCGCGACGGCTGCTCGTTCGTGTTGTGGCCGGAGTACAAGGACCAGCCGTTCAGCTTAGCGGACATCCGGCAACTGCTGCAGCGGCGCGTGCTAATGCGACCGGCCTGCAGCGCGGGTTCGAGTCCAGTTATCCTGACGCTGACAGACGTGGGCCAGGTCTGTGAGATCCCGGCGCCGAGCAAGTCGCAACAGGCAGGCGGACGCGAGCCGCGGGCGGCGCGAAAAACCGGGAAGGGGCGATCGCCGGGGGGCCGCCGAAAGCCCGCGGCCGCCCCCCCCGCGGACACGACGCCGGAATCCTCCTCGTCGGCCGCCATCGGGTCCTGTCCGCTGTGCGGCGGTGCCGTGGTCGAGCGGCCGAAGTCGTTCAGCTGCAGCGGACCTGACGGCCAGTGCCGGTTTGTAATCTGGAAGACCATCGCTGGCAAGCGAATCACCGTCCGCACCGCTCAGGCACTGCTGAAACGCGGTGCGACGCCGCTGATCAAGGGTTTCAAGTCCAAAGCCGGCAAGCCGTTCTCGGCCCGCTTGAAACTGCTCGAAGGCCAAGTGAAGTTCGCGTTTGACGATGCGTAAAACATGTTCCACTGAGTCCCAAACTCTAGCAGCAAACGGTTCTTTTCAGGTGTCGGGATTCACTTTGGTATTTGATGAGTGCCTCCGGCTTGCCCCTCGTCGCTATACACAAGTTCTTCGCCCCGATAGGGGCAGCCACATGACAGCCCAGCAGAGAGGAGCGGCGTTAGCCGCGTAGCGCCGCCCTGGGTTAGTTGCACAGCGTTCCGATCAAGGTCCAACGGAGCGCACTGCGGTTGCTTTGATTTCGTGTACGCATCTGCTATTCTGGGGGGCGCGCGAAAGGTCTCGGCGTCGAGTATTCCGTTGGGCACGTCCCTGGCACCAAACGTTTTTTTGCGGCGTGAGTGGCAAGAATGAGGTTTAACGTTGTCGCCTGGACGAGGTTTGCCGCGAGGGCTCAGACGTACAGAATTCAAAATTGGCGGATTGGTGACTTTGCCAAGTCGGAGTGGTTTGTCCGCCAATTTTGAATTCTGTACGTCTGAGCCCTGCCTGGGGCCCGGCACTGCGGAACCGTAAAATCTCATTCTTTACGCGTCAGGACCAAGAAACTGTTTGGTGCTAGATGCCTGCAACTGACCACAGCGAGTCGACTTCGGGGAGGGATCGCTCATGGGGCTTGTCGAATGGTTCTACTCGTCTTCCGGGCGTAAGTCGCGATCGGTTCGCGCGAAGCGGCAGAAGCGGCGGGAAGGATTTCTGCGACGCATCGAACAGTTGGAACCTCGACTGGTGCTCGATGGTTGCGGGCCGACCGACTACGGGCAAGTCGCGACGTGCTGGCTCGAGACGACCCAGTTGCTCGGTGAAGTCTCGTCGACGCTCAATCCTGGCTCGCTCAGCACCGCTTCCAGTCTGGGAAGCAGTTCTGGACAGATCGACCCGCAAGCCCTCGTCAGCCGCTGGATCATCCGTCTGACCAGCGGCGCTGCAGCCCAGGCCTCGTCGGTGTCCAACGTGGAACCTATCCTGCGGTCGGGCGGGCTGCCGTATCAGGTGCTGTACGGCCTCGGCCTGCCGGGTCAAGTGCTGGTCGACATTCCGGGCCGCACCTACCAGACTGTCGTCGATGACCTCCGCCAGAATCCCGCGGTGGCGCAGTTCGAACCCGACGTGGCGATCATCGGGCCGCAAAGTACGCCACCCACGGACGATCTATTTCGCAATCAAACCGGACTAGAAAACGACGGGACGTCGGGCGGCACGCCCGGCGCGGACATCAGTGCCTTAAACGCCTGGGGCGTCACGCACGGCAGCGTCCAGACGGTGGTCGGGGTGATCGATTCGGGATTGGACTACACGCACGAAGATCTCTACGACAACGTGTGGATCAATCAGGGCGAAATTCCGGCGGCGATCAAGGCCCAGAACCCGGACAAAGACAGCGACGGCCTCATCACTTTTCGCGACCTGAATGATCTCCGCAACGCCGGCTTGGTCGTCGACGCCAACGGCAACCAACGTATCGACGGCTACGACCTGCTCCAGGATCACCGCTGGGCCGATAACGTGGACACGGACGGCAACGGCTACCGGGACGACTTGATCGGCTGGAACTTCCAGGCCAAGAGCAACGATCCGTACGACGACTACCGTCACGGCACGCACGTCGCCGGGATCATCGGGGCAGTCGGCGACAATCAGCAGGGCGTGGCCGGCGTGGCCTGGGACGTCTCGTTGATGCCGTTGAAGTTCTTGGATCAGTACAACCGCGGACTGACGTCGGATGCGATCCTGGCGATCAGTTACGCCACGCTGATGCACACCACCTACGGCGTCAATATCCGCGTGACGAACAACAGCTGGGGCCGCAGCGGCGATTTCAGCCCGAACTTGCTCGACGCGATTCGCGCCAACGGCAACGCGGACATGCTGTTTGTGACCGCGGCCGGAAACGGCAACATCCTGGGCCGCGGCGTGGACAATGATATCCTGCCATTCTATCCGGCCAGCTTCGACCTGCCGAATATCATCAGCGTCGCCGCCAGCGACTACAACGACCAACTGGCCACGTTCAGCAACTACGGCCGGACGTCGGTGGATTTGGCTGCGCCCGGCGTCGGCATTCTCAGCACCGAGCCGCGCGACGCCACGAATCCGCAAGGCAACTACGCCTCGCGCAACGGCACGAGCATGGCGGCCCCCTTTGTCACGGGCACCGCGGCGCTGCTCTGGTCCCGGCTGCCGGACGCGACGGCGGATGAAGTCCGCCAGGCGATCCTGTTGAACGTCGACCCCGTGGCAAGTTTGAAGAACCGTGTGGCGACCGGCGGCCGATTGAACGCCGCTCTTGTCCTGGCGGCGGACACCTATCGGCCGCGAGTCACGCTGCAGGCCGCAGCGGACATCACGGAGGCCGGCGGCGACGTCCAGGAAATTAGCATCGCGATTCACGACAATGGTGCGGTCAAATTGACGAGTCTGGATGGGTATGACTTGGTCGTGACTCCGGTCGATCGCGCCGGCGATCCCCTCAATGGCGTCCTCAAACGCACCGCCCCAACCAGCGACGCGGCGGATGTCGTTGGTGTGTATTGGATCAACGCGCCCGGAGGCAGATGGGATCCGGCCGACAACGGCGTGTACCAGATTTCGCTGCAGGCGAACGAGATCAAGGACATGCAAGGCAACTCGGCGCTGCCGAAGGTGTTGGGCCAATTCCGCGTCCATGTGCCAAACATCGGGCAGCTCACGGTGGACAGCACGGCGGACGCGCCGGATGCCAACCTGCAGGACGTGCGCAGCGATGACGGGACGGGACGCAGTACGCTGCGGTCCGCCGTGATGCAGGCCAACGCGACAGCCGGCGAGAACACGATCCTGCTGCCGATGGGGACCTTTGTCTTGACAATCCCGAGTGTCGGCGGCGACTCGGCGGCCTCCGGCGATCTGGACATTACGGACACCAGCGGCAAGCTGACGATTATCGGAGCCCAACAAGGCGGGACCATCCTCGACGCGGCCGGACTCGACCGCGTGTTCCACGTCTTTCCGGGCGCGCAACTGGACTTGCAGAACGTCACGATCCGTGGCGGCCAGGCGACCACGGGTGAGTACGGCGGCGGGGTGCTCAACGCGGGCGGGCTGAGTTTCACCGACAGCCGCGTTACGGGCAGCCATGCCGTCCGCGGGGGTGGCGTCTACAGCACCGGCCCCCTGACAATCCTCCGCAGCACGCTGGACAATAACTCGGCGAGCGACACGGGTGGTGGCTTGTACAACTCGGCGGCGGCGCTCGTGCCCATCACCAATAGCACGTTCACGGACAACTCGGCTGTGACTGCGGGCGGCGCAATCTACAGCTCCGGGCAACTGCAGTTGCGCAGCGATACGGTGGCCGGCAATTCGACGGCCGGTCAAGGCGGCGGTATTTCCAACACGGGTACGGTCACGACGCGAAATACGATCCTCGCCGCCAACCGGTCCACCGTCGCCGATCCGGATGTGCATGGCGTCTTCACGACGCTCGGGAACAATCTGGTCGGCGACGTGGGTTCGGCCGCGGGCTTCGCCGACGGCGTGATCGGCGATCTGATCGGCAGCAGCAGCCAGAGCCGAGACCCGGTCCTCGGTCCGCTGGCTGAGCACGGTGGCCTGACGCCGACGCGGGAGTTGTTGGTCGGCAGCCCGGCCATCAACGCCGGAACCTTCACCGACGCGCCGGCCACCGACCAACGCGGCGCGGCGCGGCCCAAGAGCGGGCAGGGCAAGATCGACATCGGCGCGTTCGAACGCAATTACGTGGAGATCCACGGCGTCAAGTATCACGATGCCAACGGCAACGGGGTGCGAGACCTGGGCGAACCGGGACTGGCCGGCTGGACGATGTACTTGGACTTGAACAACAACGGGAAACTGGATGCGAACGAGCCTAGCACCGTGACCAGCGCCGACAGTCCGGCGACAGCGGATATCGATGAGACGGGCCAGTATGCGTTCACCCACCTGGCCCCCGGTTCGTACGCGGTGCGGGAAGTGCCGCAAGACAACTTCACCCAGACGTTTCCGCGGGACCTGATGTTCACCGCCACGCCGGCGCTCAACGTGGGCCGGAATCCGGTGGCGCTGGCGGCCGAAGATTTCAATCGCGACGGCTTCGTCGATCTGGTGGTCGCGAACCGCGATGACAACAACCTCTCGCTGCTGCTGAATCAGCGCGGCGGGCTGTTCGAGGCGACTGCCACCGTGTCTGTCGGGACGGCGCCGGCGGTCGTGGCGACCGGGCACTTGAACGACGACAGCTACCCGGATCTGGTCGTGGGCAATCAGGGTTCCAACGACTTGACTCTTCTGTGGAACGACGGTCATGGCGCCTTTCCAGTCCAGGAGGCTGTGGCCGTTGGCGGTCAGCCGCTGGCCGTGGCCGTCACGGACCTGAACGGTGACGGCCTGACGGATCTGGCCGTGGTGACGGCGAATTCGACGGACGTGCTGGTGTTGCTGCAGGACGCCCAGGGCCGGTTCACCACGACGCAACGCGTGGCCGTAGGCTCGTCCCTCAGTTCCCTGATCGCCGCGGATCTGGACGGAGATCGCGACCGGGACCTGGTCGTGCTCAGCCGTGCGGATTCGAGTTTTCGGTTGTTGACCAACGACGGCCACGGTGTGTTCACGGTCTCCAACCCGATTTTCTCCGGGGGCCTGTCGCCCAGTGCCGTGGCGGCCGCCGACCTGGACGGCGACGGCGACTTCGATTTAGCTATTGCGAATCAGGGTTCCAACGCCATATCCGTGATGTTGAATCAAGGGAACGGAACTTTCGGGGCGGCAGTCAACCTATCCGTCGGTTCCGCGCCGATTTCCGTCGCCGCCGCCGACGTGGACCGTAACGGTTCGCTGGACCTGGTCACGCTCAACCAAGGCGACAATACCATCTCGGTGTTGATCAACAAACGCGATACATCGCATGACCTGCCGGGCCAGGGTGCCGGCCTGACGCTGACCGTCAACAGCACGGCGGACAAAGTCGATTTGGTTCCCGGCGACGGCCTCGTGGATACCGGCACGCCCGGCGAAGTGACGTTGCGGGCGGCGATCATGGAAGCCAACGCCTCTGCCGGCGACGACACGATCAACTTGCCGGCCGGCACGTACCGGCTGACAATCAGCGGTGCCGGTGAGAATGCCGCGGCCACCGGCGACCTGGACATCACCGACGCCGCGGGAGCGCTGAGCATCCGGGGCGCCGGCCCCGATGCGACCATCATCGACGCCGGCGGCGATTCGGGGATCTGGGACCGCGTGTTCGAGGTCCGCGCCGGCGGGCTGCATCTGCAATGCCTGAGCGTGAAAGGCGGCCGGGCCAACGGCAGCCAATTCAGCGATGCTTTGGGTTCAGGCGGCGGGCTTCTGGTTGACGACGGCGCCTTCAGTTTGACGGATGTCAAGGTGCTGAACAACCGGGCCAATAGCAGCGGCGGTGGGATCTTCTTCTACAGCGGTGCCGCCGACAACGCCACGATCACGGGCAGCACCATTTCCGGAAACTATGCCGCATCGCACGGCGGCGGGCTGATGACCCGCCGCGACACCGTCATCGCCGGCAGCCTGATCTCGAACAACGAGGCCGGATACTACGGCGGCGGGATCAATCACTCCGACGGTACGACGCTGCAGATCGCCGACAGCTCGATCACCGGCAACACGGCGGATGACGGCGGCGGGATCAGCACGACCGCGGACCTCGACATCCAGCGATGTGTCGTTTCGGGCAATACGGCCAGCGGCAACGGCGGCGGGCTGCGCGTGGAGTACCACGCGCCGTCGACGACCACGGTCACGATTCAGGACAGTACCTTTTCCACCAACGTGGCCGATCAAGGTGGCGGTCTGTACAACATGGCGAGCACCACGGTCGTGGGCACGACGTTCAGCGGCAATCGGGCGACCAGAACGTTATCCAGCGGGGGCGGCGCCATTTTGAACGATGGTGTGGACAACGCTCGCCTGACGCTCACCAACACGACCATTTCCGCCAATACGTCCGCCTACTGCGGCGGCGGCCTGTTGAACTCCAGCGGACAGGTGACGATCATCTCCAGCACCCTCTCCGGGAATCAGGCGACGAACAAGGGTGGGGCCCTGTTGAATGACGTGGCCGGCGCCCGCTCCACGATCAGCAACAGCACTTTGTCGGGGAATTCTGCGCCGGAGGGAGGGGCGATCGCCAACCGCGGGGGACAGGTGGAGATCGTCAGCACGACGATTGCGGCCAATTCCGCCACAGGCACCTCGGCTGCGGCGGTCTGGAACCAGTCGGGCAGTGTGAGCGTGAGCAACACCATCGTGGCGGGTACGACAGCAGGCAAGGCGGATGTGGGGGGCGGCTTCAGCTCTGCGGGGCATAACCTGATCGGGAACGTAGGTACAGCCACCGGGTTCACCCACGGGAGCAATGGTGACCTGGTGGGCACCAGCGGCGGTCTGATCAATCCGCAACTCGGACCGTTGCAGGACAACGGCGGGCCGACGTTCACGCACAAGCCGCTGGCTGGCAGCCCGGTGATCGATGCGGGCAGCAGCACGTCGCTGACGTTTGATCAACGTGGGGCGCCGCGGGTGTGGGATGGGGACAGCAATGGGACGGCCACCGCGGACATTGGGTCGGTGGAGTACTTCCAGGGGTTCTTCGTAGACAGCTTCGTGGATACGGTGGACGCCAATCCGGGCGATGGCGTGGTGGCGGATGCCACCGGCAAGCGCACGTTGCGGGCGGCGATCATGGAGGCCAACGCGAAGGCAGGCGCGGACACCATCGTCTTGGCAGCCGGGACGTACAAGCTGACCATTTCCGGCAGCGGCGAGGATGCGGCGGCACGGGGCGATCTGGATGTCACCAGCAGTAGCTTGACCATCGTCGGTGCCGGTATGGGCACGACCGTCATCGACGCGGGCGGGGCCTTCGGCATCCAGGATCGTGTGTTCCACGTCCCGTCGGCGGCGGCGACGCTACGACTGGAGGACCTTACCGTCGCCGGTGGAATATCGATTGCTGGCAGCGGCGTGTATGTGGTGGGCGGCGAGTTGACGCTGCTGCAGACCGAAGTCACCGACAACGAGGGTGAATATGGGGGTGGAATCTCCCTCAGTGGAACGGCCTCGATTACCAATAGTGTGATCAGCGGCAACCGATCAACTCATCATGGTGGTGGATTGTACTTTTCCGGTGGTAACGCCACGCTGGCAAACAGTACGATTGCCGATAACACGGCGACACTGGGCGGTGGCGGAATCTTCAGCTACGGCACGCTGACTATCGCGGGAAGTACGATAGCAGG